>DATJUS010000016.1:0-18984 GCA_035502175.1 Rhizomicrobium sp. | reverse complement strand
GAACGACCAATTGACACTCGTCACCGGCCTGCGCGGCTCCTATGAAGATCGCCACTATGTCGGCGGATCGACCTTCTATCTCGCGGGCACTTCCACGCTCTATCCCTGTGGTCCGCCGTTCTTTGTCTGCCCGACCTTTGAAGACGCGACGATCACCGACAGAAATGTGTCCTGGCATGCCGGCCTGAACTGGAAACCCAACGACCGCACGCTCGTCTATTTCAGCGCGGCGGAGTCGACGAAGAGCGGCGGCTTCTTCAACGGCATCAGCTTCCAATCCGAAGCGCTGGCGCCGTACAAGCCAGAGCATCTCACCGATTACGAAATTGGCGTGAAGTCCAGCCTGCTCGGCGATCGCCTGTTCGTGGACGGCAGCGTGTTCTACTACGATTACCACAATTATCAGGCGCAGACGTTCACCAGTGTCGGTACGGTCTCGCTGATCAAGCTCAGCAACATCAAGCAAGCGAATGTCTACGGTCTCGATCTCGGCCTGACCTGGCAATCGGCCGATGGTCTATCGCTGCGCGCCGGGCTCGGCCTTCTGCACTCTCGTTTGGGTTCGTTCCCGTTCTTCACGACGGTTCCGCAGACCGAGCCTGCGGGCAACAAGATGCCCGACGCACCGAGCGCATCGTTCAACGGCACGATCCGGTACGAGCATTCCGTCTTCAACGGCTACACCGGCGCGATTCAGTTCTCAGGCGTGTACGAGGGTGAGCATTTCTTCGAGGCCCTCAACACGCCTTATCTTGCTGCACCATCAAGCTGGGTGTTCGACGGACGCGTATCGCTCGCCACGACGGACAAGACCTGGGA
The DNA here is from genome assembly GCA_035502175.1 of Rhizomicrobium sp. Lineage (GTDB taxonomy): Bacteria > Pseudomonadota > Alphaproteobacteria > Micropepsales > Micropepsaceae > Rhizomicrobium. The sequence goes on along the minus strand of DATJUS010000016.1, from coordinate 18,165 downwards.
GGCGGCGTTCTGGATCAGGAATATCTTCAACGAGAAGCACACGATCCAGGCAACCGATGACGGGCAGCCCATTGGGGCCGGGTATCGCATGTTCAACGATCCGCGCATGCTTGGTGTGACGCTCAGTCACAAATTCGATTGAGGCGCGACGGGTAACAGTGCCTTTCCCTAGCCGGAATGCGGCGACGTTTATGGGTTCGCTATGATCCCGCATTCCGCGCGGAATGGCTCTTATATGCCCAGGCGCACGATCTTCCCGTCCGATCCATCGAGGGCGGCATCATGCGCATACGATATATTTCGGCCGGTGTTTTGAGTCTCTGCCTTTCCGTTTCAGCGGCGGGCGCCGATCCGCTTCCCGCGCCGTCGATGAGCGCATCGCTCGCGGCCAATTCCAATCCCTATGGCGTCGATCTCGACTGGGCCGGCAAGTGGTCTGTTGGCGGCGCGATCAGTGGGCTTGCCTATTATCAGGATACGCCGAACAACGGCGTGCGTTCCGAGCTCGATCTCGACAACGGCATGGCGTGGATCGAGAAGACCGATGGCTGGCTCCAGTTCTATGTGCAGGCCGGCACCTATTCGCTTCCCGCTCTCGGCGCCACTTATATCAAGTCGTCTGTGGCGCCGGCGCTGCTGTACGGCAATGTGCCGGAGGCTTATGCGAAGCTGGTTGTCGACAATTTCTCGCTTTCCGCCGGAAAGCTGCCGACGCTGATCGGCGACGAATACACGTTCACCTTCGAGAACATGAATATTCAGCGCGGCCTGCTGTGGAATCAGGAGCCCGCCATCAGCCAGGGCGTGCAGCTGAATTATGCCGACGGACCGCTGTCGCTCGCAGTGTCGGTGAATGACGGTTTCTATTCGCAGAGCCTGAACTGGATTTCGGGCACCGCCTCGTATGGCTTCGGGGGCGCCGATACGCTGGCCGTCATTGCCGCAGGCAATGCCGGGCACAACCCGAACACGCTGCCCTTCGCCACGCCGGTGATCAACAACGGCAGTATCTACAACCTCATCTACACACATGCGTCCGGTCCGTGGACGATCAGCCCGTATCTGCAATACGTCAGTGCGGCGAGCGATCCGCTGCACGGCGTGACGAAAGGCGCGGATTCCTTCGGCGGCGCGTTGCTGGTCAACTACGCCTTCGACGATCATTGGAAGCTGGCTGCGCGCGCGGAATATGTCGGATCGACCGGCAACGCGGCATCGGGCTCCGCGAACATGCTGATCGCAGGGCCGGGCAGCAAGGCGTGGTCCATCACGCTGACGCCGACCTACCAGTACAAGGTGTTCTTCGCCCGGGTTGAGGGCTCTTATGTCGGCGCCAGCGACATCACGCCCGACTTTGCCTACGGACCGGCGTTCAACCGCGACTCCCAGACCAGTGTCTTCTTCGAAACCGGAGTCAATTTCTGACGCCGCCTATATGGGATTTTTATGTCGCTCCGGTGGGGCGAACATCGAAATCCTATGCGGCGAAGCGCATTTTCCGACCAACAGGTACTTCCCATGCTCGACATCGCCCTCATCGTCACCGGCATCGCGTTCTTCGTGCTCTGCGAGCTCTACACGCGCCTTTGCGAGCACCTCTAGGAGACCGCCGATGATCCTCGACTACACGCTCGGCGCGCTCGTGACCGCCGGAATCCTCATCTATCTCGTCTATGCGCTCGTTCGTCCGGAGCGCTTCTAGGAAATCGCCATGACCCTGAACGGCTGGATTCAGATCGCGCTCTATTGCGTGATTCTCATTGCGCTCACCAAACCTTTCGGTGGCCATCTCACACGCGTGTTCAACGGCGAGCGAACGGTTCTGTCTCCCGTCCTGGGCTGGCTGGAGCGCGGACTCTATCGCCTTTCGGGGGTGCACCCCGACGAAGAGCAGAACTGGCTGACCTACGCGTTCGCGATGTTCGCCTTCAGCGTTGCCGGCTTCCTTGCACTCTATGTGATACAGCGGCTTCAGGGTGCGCTGCCGTTCAACCCTCAGCATCTCGGCGGTATCGAAGCGTCCTCGGCCTTCAACACCTCCATCAGCTTCGTCTCGAACACCAATTGGCAGTCCTACGTCCCCGAAACGACGATGAGCTATCTGACCCAGATGGTGGGATTGACGGTGCACAATTTCGTCTCCGCGGCGACGGGGATCGCGCTTGCCGTTGCGCTGGTTCGCGGCTTTGCGCGGCGCTCGGCAAAAACGGTCGGCAATTTCTGGGCAGATCTCGTGCGCTGCACGCTTTATGTGCTGTTGCCCATCTCCATCGTCGTGGGGCTGTTCTTCGTGTGGCAGGGCATGCCGCAGAATTTGAGCGCCTATATCGACGCGCACACGCTTGAGGGTGCCAAGCAGACCATCGCCCAGGGACCGGTGGCCTCGCAGGAAGTCATCAAGATGCTCGGCACCAATGGCGGCGGCTTCTTCAACGCGAATTCCGCGCATCCTTACGAGAATCCCAACGCGCTCACCAACCTCGTGCAGATGCTGCTGATCTTCTCGCTCGGCGCGGCACTCACCAACATGTTCGGCCGCATGGTCGGCAGCGAGCGCCAGGGCTGGGCGATCTTCGCGGTGATGTTCGCGCTTTTCATCGCGGGCACGGCCGTCATCTATCAGCAGGAAGCGCCCGGCAACCCCGCTTTCGCGGCGCTCCATGTCGATCAGACCGCAAGTGCGCTGCAAAGCGGTGGCAATATGGAAGGCAAGGAAGTCCGCTTCGGCATCGCGGACTCCGCGCTGTTTGCGACGATCACGACTGATGCCTCCTGCGGCGCGGTCAACACGATGCATGACAGCCTGATGCCGCTCGCGGGCATGATCCCGATTATCAACATCATGCTCGGTGAGATCATCTTCGGCGGCGTCGGCTCTGGCCTCTACGGCATGCTGCTGTTCGCCATCGTCGCCGTGTTCATCGCGGGCCTGATGGTCGGACGCACGCCGGAATATCTCGGCAAGAAGATCGAGGCCAGGGAAGTGAAGATGGCGATGCTCGCCATTCTCATCCTGCCGCTCTCGATCCTGGGCTTCACGGCGCTGGCCGTCGTCATGAAGGATGGCCTTGCGGGGCCGCTCAATTCCGGACCGCACGGTTACAGCGAAATCCTCTATGCCTACACCTCGGCGACCGGCAACAACGGCAGCGCATTCGCCGGCATCAGCGCGAACACGCTCTTCTACAATTCGACGCTCGGCATCGCGATGCTGGTCGGCCGCTTCCTGATGATCGTGCCGATGCTGGCCGCGGCTGGTTCGCTGGCTGCCAAGAAGATCGTGCCGCCGTCCGCCGGAACGTTCCCCACCGATGGCGGATTGTTCGTCGGCCTTCTGATCGGCGTGATCCTGATCGTCGGCGGTCTCACCTATTTCCCCGCGCTCGCGCTCGGGCCTATCGTCGAGCATCTCTCGATGATGGCCGGCGCGGCGTTCTGAAGAGAAGGCTCATGAGCAAAGCAAAAGCCCGCGCCCTCGCAGATCCCGCGATCCTGTTCCCCGCCATCTGGGACGCGATCAAGAAGCTCAATCCGCGCAGCATGGCGCGCAACCCGGTCATGTTCGTGGTCGAGATCGTCGCCACGCTCACAACCGTGCTCCTCATCCGCGACATCGTGAACGGCACCGGCAATCATCTGTTCTCGTTCCAGATCAATCTCTGGCTCTGGTTCACCGTGCTGTTCGCGAATTTCGCGGAGGCCGTCGCCGAAGGCCGCGGCAAGGCGCAGGCGGAAAGCCTGCGCAAGACCCAGGTCGACCTACGTGCAAAGCTGCTCGCCAATCAGGAAATGAAGGTCTATCGCACCGTGCCGTCGAGCCAGCTCGTGCGCGGCGATCTTGTGCTGGTGGAAGCGGGCGAGTTCATCCCGTCGGACGGCGATGTCGTCGAAGGCGTGGCGTCTGTCGATGAATCGGCGATCACGGGTGAAAGCGCGCCGGTGATCCGTGAAAGCGGCGGAGACCGGTCGGCAGTGACGGGCGGCACGCGCGTCCTCTCCGACTGGATCGTGGTCAAGATCACGGCCACACAGGGCAACACATTCCTGGACCGGATGATCGCGCTGGTCGAGGGCGCAGAGCGCCAGAAGACGCCGAACGAGATCGCGTTGAACATCCTGCTTGCCGGCATGACGCTGATCTTCGTGTTCGCGGTTGCGACGCTGCCGAGTTTTGCGCACTACGCCGGCGGCACTTTGTCGGTACTTGTTCTGGTTGCGCTGTTCGTGACCCTGATCCCCACAACCATCGGCGCGTTGCTATCCGCCATCGGCATCGCGGGCATGGACCGTCTGGTGCAGTTCAATGTGCTGGCGAAATCGGGCCGCTCGGTCGAAGCCGCGGGCGATGTGGACACGCTGCTGCTTGACAAGACGGGCACGATCACGCTCGGCAATCGCCAAGCGTCTGAGTTCCTGCCCGTGCCGGGCGTAGATGAGCGCGAGCTTGCGGAAGCAGCACAGCTTTCATCGCTCTCGGATGAGACGCCGGAAGGCCGCTCCATCGTCGTGCTGGCGAAGGAGAAATATGGCCTGCGCGGCCGCGAGATGGGCGAGATGAACGCGACCTTCATTCCGTTCACGGCACAGACGCGCATCAGCGGCATCGACATGACAGACGCGCATATCCGCAAAGGCGCGGTGGATGCGGTGATCGGCTATGTCGGCCCGACAGCCGCCTCGCAGGAGCCGCTGAATGCGCTCGCCGAACGCGTCGCGAAATCGGGCGGCACGCCGCTCGCTGTTTCCAAGAACGGCAAGCTGCTCGGCATCATCCATCTGAAGGATATCGTGAAGGGTGGCATCCGCGAGCGCTTTGCGGCGCTGCGCAAAATGGGCATCCGCACGGTGATGATCACCGGCGACAATCCGCTGACCGCTGCCGCTATCGCCGCGGAGTCGGGCGTCGATGATTTCCTCGCGCAGGCGACGCCGGAGACGAAGCTCAAGCTCATCCGCGACGAACAGGCCAAGGGCAAGCTGGTCGCGATGTGCGGCGACGGCACCAACGACGCGCCGGCACTGGCGCAGGCCGATGTCGGTGTCGCGATGAACACCGGTACGACAGCGGCGCGCGAGGCCGGCAACATGGTCGATCTGGACAGCGATCCGACCAAGCTCATTGAGGTCGTGGAGATCGGCAAGCAGCTGCTGATGACGCGCGGCGCGCTCACCACGTTCTCCATCGCCAACGACGTCGCGAAGTATTTCGCGATCCTTCCGGCGATGTTCCTGGCGTTCTATCCGCAGCTTCAGGCGCTGAACGTGATGCAGCTGCATTCGCCGGAAAGCGCGATCCTGTCGGCGATCATCTTCAACGCGCTGATCATCGTGGCCCTGATCCCGCTGGCGCTCAAAGGCGTGAAATATCGTCCCGTCGGCGCCGCCAGCATCTTGCGCCGCAATCTTCTCATCTACGGTGTCGGCGGCATCATCGTCCCGTTCATCGGCATCAAGCTGATCGACCTGGCCGTCACCGCCACCGGTCTCGCATAAGGAGCCCATCATGCTTCGCCAAATCCGTCCCGCCCTGATGATGATCGTCCTTCTGACGATCCTCACCGGCCTTGCCTATCCGCTCGGCATGACAGGCCTCGCGCAGATGCTGTTCCCGCATCAGGCGAATGGCAGCTTGATCCAGAAGGACGGCAAGGTGATCGGCTCCGAACTGATCGGACAGAACTTCGCCGGCGCGAAGTATTTCCACGGCCGCCCATCGGCGGCCGGCAATGGCTATGACGCCGCCAATTCCTCCGGTTCGAATTTCGGTCCCACCTCCAAGAAGCTGATCGATCGCGTCAAGGGCGACACAGCCAAGCTTCATGCGGAGAATCCCAACGCGCCCGTCCCGGTCGATCTGGTGACCACATCGGCGAGCGGTCTCGATCCGGACATCACCCCCGCCGGTGCCTATTTCCAGGTCCCGCGTGTGGCGAAAGCGCGCGGCCTGCCGGAAGCCGATGTTCGCAAGTTGGTCGATGGCGCCGTCGAAGACCGCCTTCTCGGCGTCATCGGCGAGCCGCACGTCAATGTGCTGAAGCTCAATCTCGCACTGGACGCGATGCAGTCCGGCAAGTCATGAGTTAAACTCCGCGGATGACCGATGAGGCCGGCCGCCCGTCCCCCGACGCTCTGCTGAAACAGGCGGGAACGGAGGGACGCGGGCGCTTGAGGATATTTCTCGGCGCCGCACCCGGCGTCGGCAAGACCTATGAGATGCTGAGTCAGGCGCGCAATCGCCGCGTCGATTCCGGCGACACCGTCATCGGTGTGGTCGAGACGCATGGCCGCGTCGATACGCAGGCCCTGACCAAGGGCTTCGACATCATTCCGAAGAAGCGCGTTCCCTATAAGGGGCGCGTCGTCGCGGAGATGGATCTCGACGCGATCCTGCAGCGCAAGCCGAAACTGGTTCTCGTGGACGAGCTGGCGCACACCAATGCGCCGGGCAGCCGCCATCCCAAGCGCTATCAGGATGTCGAGGAAATTCTCGAACATGGCATCGATGTCTATACGACGCTGAACGTTCAGCATCTCGAAAGCCTGAACGATGTCGTGGCACAGATTACCCATGTGCGGGTGCGCGAAACGGTGCCGGATTCGATTCTCGATTCCGCCGACGATGTCGAACTGGTCGATCTCACGCCGGACGATCTGCTGCAGCGGCTGAAAGAAGGAAAGGTCTATCTCGGCGACGCGGCGGAGCGCGCGGCGCAGAACTATTTCGTTCCGGGCAATCTGACCGCGTTGCGCGAGCTCGCGTTGCGCCGAACCGCGCAGCGCGTTGACGCGCAGATGGTCAACTACATGAACGCCAATGCGATCCAGGGCCCGTGGGAGGCCGGGGAGCGCGTGCTGGCCTGCATCGACGAAAGCCCCGGAAGCGCAGCGTTGGTTCGCTATGCGCGGCGCTTCGCGGAGAAGCTGCGCGCGTCCTGGACGGTGATGCATGTCGAGACCTCGGCGTCGGCTGGCCTGAGCGAAGCGGAGCGCAGCCGCGTTGCCGAAGCGTTGCGCATTGCCGAGCGTCTGGGCGGGCAGGCGGTGACCATCCCGGCGGTCAGCGTGGCTGATGGCATTCTCGACTACGCCCGCGTCAACAACATCACCCATATTCTCGTGAATGCGCCGCGGCGGTCGTGGCTTCTGGAGCTGTTCCGGCAAACGCTGGCCGACCGCATCATCCGCCATGCCGGAAACACGAGCGTCCAGATCGTTCCGACGGAGCAGGACAAACGCCCTTCGGCGGGGCTGGAGCGCCATCTGACCCTTCTGCATCCGTCGCGCGATGTGCGCGGCTATCTGACCGGCTTTCTGTTCTCGGCGATCGCGCTGGCCGTCGGATTGGTGCTGCAGCGGTTTCTGGGCATCACCAATATCTCGCTGGTCTTCCTCACCGCGGTGCTGGCGACGGCGATCACCTATGGCCTGTGGCCCGCGCTGTTCGCGAGCCTGGTGAGCGTGCTGGCGTTCAACTTCTTCTTCCTGCCGCCGCTCTACACCTTCCGCATCCAGGATCCCGAAAACGTCAACGCCCTGTTCTTCTTTGCCGTCGTCGCGTTCATTGCGAGCAACCTGACCGCGCGTGTGCGGGGACAAGCGGTCGTGGCGCGCGAGCGCGCGAAGGCGACCGAAGACCTCTATCTCTTCAGCCGCAAGCTCGCCGGCGTCGTCACGATGGACGATCTGCTCTGGGCGACGGCGTTCCAGATCGCGGAGATGCTGAAGGTTCGTGTCGTGATCCTGCTGCCTGAGGGGCCGAGCGTCGCGGTGCGTGCGGGCTATCCGCCCGAAGATGCGCTTGAGGATGCCGATATCGCTGCCGCGAGATGGGTGTGGGAGCACGGCACGGCGGCCGGCCGCGGCGCCGACACGCTGCCCGGCGCAAAATGGCTGTTCCTGCCGATGCGCACGGGACGCGGAACGGTCGGCGTCGTCGGTCTCGACAGCGACAAGGCCGGTGCATTGCTCAGCCCCGACCAACGCCGCCTGTTCGATGCGCTTGCCGACCAGACCGCGCTCGCCGTCGAGCGCATCAACCTCGCCGACGATATCGACCGCAACCGGCTGAGCGCGGAGACGGAGCGGCTGCGCTCCGCATTGCTCACCTCGATCAGCCACGATTTGCGCACGCCGCTGGCCTCCATTCTCGGCGCGGCGAGCACGCTGAAATCCTATCACACGAGCCTCGACGAACCGGCGCGCGACGAACTGCTCGCCTCGATCGCGGAGGAGGCGGAGCGTCTGAACCGCTTCATCGCCAATCTGCTCGACATGACGCGCCTGGAATCGGGCGCGATTGCGCCGAACATGGAACCGAACGATCTTGCCGATGTCATGGGCAGTGCACTGCGCCGCGCGGGTAAAGTGATGGCGCAGCATGAGGTGGTTTTTTCCATGGAGCCGGGGCTTCCCATGCTGCATATCGATGCGGTGCTGTTCGAACAGGCGGTGTTCAATCTGCTCGACAACGCGGCGAAGTATTCGCCGCCCGGTTCGAAGATCGAGGTGAAAGCCGCACGCGCCGGCGATCAGGTTCGCGTGTCGGTCGCAGACGAGGGCGACGGCATTCCGCCGGACGATGTCGAGCGCATCTTCGACAAGTTCTATCGCGTGCAGGCGTCGGACAAGAAACGCGCCGGCACGGGTCTCGGTCTCGCGATCAGCCGCGGGTTCGTGGAGAGCGTCGGCGGCACGCTGACGGCGGCAAACCGCAGTGGGCCCGGCGCAGTGTTCACCATCACGCTGCCTGTCCCCGCCGAAACCGCGGAGCGTGCGGCATGAGCACCGTGTTGCGCGTTCTGGTGATCGACGACGAACCGGCAATTCGCCGCTTCCTGCGCACGAGCCTCGGCGCGGAAGGATATGACGTGCTTGAGGCCGACGATGGCGAGACCGGCCTCGCCATGCTTCGCCGCAACGCCGTCGACATTCTGGTGCTCGATCTCGGCCTGCCGGGGATCGACGGCCTGCAGGTCCTGCAGCAGCTGCGCGAAGGCGGTTCGTCGCTTCCCGTCATCGTGCTGTCCAGCCGCACCGACGAGAAGGGCAAAGTCCTGGCCCTCGATCTCGGCGCCGACGACTATGTGACCAAGCCGTTCGGCACCGACGAACTTCTCGCGCGCATCCGCGCCGCGCTGCGCCACCGGTTGCAGCAGGAAGGCGAGAAGCCGGTGTTCAAGACGGGCGATCTTACGGTCGATCTCGTGCGCCGTATCGTGACGGTGCGCGGGGCCGAAGTGAAACTCACGCCGCGCGAATACGACATTCTGCGCCTGCTGGTGGCGCATGCGGGAAAGGTGCTGACGCACAAGATGCTGCTGCGCGAGGTGTGGGGCGAAGGCGCCGATGTGCAATATCTGCGCATCTATATCCGCACCCTGCGCCAGAAGCTCGAAGCCAATCCCGAACAGCCGAGCCTGATCCAGACGGAGCAGGGCGTCGGCTATCGCCTGCGCGCCGCCGACGGGCCCTGACGGACCGCATGATGTCGTGGACCGTCCGGCGGCAACGCATCCCCGATCAGGAAGGAGAGATTGTCACGCTCGCGGCCGAGGGGTGTGCGCTCACGATCGGTGACGTGATCGTGCTCTGGCGCGATGATGAAGCGTTCCGGGACGCCTTCATCACCATGCTCGCGGCATCGCCCTATGCGGGGTTCTTCTGGGAGATGCCGCCGGTGGACAGCGCCGCCCTCGCGCGCGATTTCGAATGTGCGATCATTTCTTCCGCGGCGCTGGCACGAATGCGCGCAGACGATTCCGATTTCGCCGAGCATCTGTGCGGCGATGCCTTGGTGACCGTCTTTCCGAACCTCGGCGGCGATGCGTTGCTGATCGCGGCATGCAAGATTTCCGATGTGGAGGGTTACGGGCACATCGCTTCGTTCGTCCGCTGCGCGCCGCGCGAACAGGTTCACGCGCTGCTTCGCCATGTCGCGATTGAGATCGAGAAGCGGCTCTCCGCGTCGCGCGAACGCTTCTGGGTCAGCACCTCAGGCCTCGGCGTGCCGTGGGTCCATGTGCGGCTGGATAAGAGGCCAAAATATTATCAATACGAGCTTTATCGCTGAGGGCGGCAGAGGAACTGCTTCGATACCTCTTTTGGTGCCACGCAATGCAATGCATCAAAGCTCGCTCGAGCGGTGGCGGCTTGGAGTCTATCTGGCAATTCTCTTATTGAGATGGGCAGGCCGTAGTCGCGTCGGCGACGACTTTTTCAGCGCCGCTGGTGTCAAACACTGCCTCCACGGTACTTCGTTCATAAGGGTCTATATCGACTACGAGCTTTTTGGCGTTCGCAAGTCTGCCGAGAAATACTTGTGGTTGCGGAATGAAAGTGGCCGTTCCATCGCTTGACGGTTCCCACATTTGTTTCCAAATGGGACCGTCATCGAATTTGTATTGAGCTTCTCTGCTGTCTGATCCCATGAACGGCGGCCATACGACGTATGCTTCTAGTTTCGAATTCTTGCAACGCACGATCAATGTCGCGGTATCGGGACGGCCAATAGCGTTTGGAATGGTGTTAGTAGAATTTAGATCAGCACTGTACGATTTTGCTCCGGTCAATTGCGAAACGCTGTTCGTAACATTCCAATTGATTGCCGGTTGAGCGGGAGCGGGCTTCGCTGGGGGATTCGTAGGCGTTTTGGGGGCGTGTTTATTTGCCGCTAGAGCTACCGAAGAGATTCCTAGTATGGCTATTGAAGCCAAGGTGCAACAAATACGTGTAGTGACCATTTTTTCCCCCGTTTCGGCAGACTGCCATGGCTTGTGGAAAAGAAAAAGAGTCGGTTTTCTGGCGGTCAGTTAGTTTTGCCCCTTCGCGCGGTTTCTCACCGTCCTCGTATTGCAAGATGCTGTCGAACGCGTCGAGGTCCGCGCGCATGTGACGATCAGCGAAAAATTCTCCCCATGGTCATCGCTGTGAGTTTTTCCACCAAAACTGTTGCGACAAATGGGTTGATGCTCTCGCGGTGCTTCATGGCGCTGCGTTCCGTCTCCGTCTTCATCGACTAAGGGAGCTTGAGTTGATAGGGACTTCCAGATGCGTTCAAGCTCGTCCCTCAATCGACCAATAGCTGACAAAATGTCAGAAATAAATCCTACTGCTAGGCTTGAAGTCCCAATTACGTAGTTGACAACCCGCGATCCGCAGGGTAGGCTTATTGTCATAAGAGGACAAGCCTATGACGAACATTTTCAAAGACGCCCGCTTTCACGACGAAGCCGCAGCCCGCGCTTGGTTCGAGTCGATCCTGTGGCCGGATGGCCGGGTCTGCCCGCATTGCCAGACGGTCAATAACTCGACGCCCAAGGCGAGCATGCCGGGACGTTACCGCTGCAAGACGGCGACCTGCCGCAAAGACTTCACGGTCACGGTCGGGACAGTCATGGAACGCAGCCACGCCAAGCTTACACAGTGGGCCGTTGCCTTCACGATGGCCGGTGCGAGCAAGAAGGGCTTTAGCGCCCATCAGCTGCACCGCCAGCTTGGCTGCGAATACAACACCGCTTGGTTCCTGCACCATCGCGTGATGGAAGCGATGCGCGCTGGCGGTCTGGACCTGCCTCCCATGGGCGGCGAAGGCAAGATCGTAGAGGCGGACGAGACCTATTACGGCTCCAAGAAAATCAAGAGGACGACTCGTTCGGATGGCAAGCCGCTCAAGACGGGCCGTGGCCGCAGCGGTTCGACAAACAAGCGTCCGATTGTGACGCTGGTGGAGCGGGGCGGTAAGGTCCGTTCCTTCCACGTACCGCGCGCCGACAAGGCCACGGTGCAGAAGATCGTGCGCGATAACATCGCCCATGAGAGCCGCCTGCACACGGACGAAAGCCGTTTGTATTCGGGTATCGAGGCGTTCTTTGCCTCGCATGAGACTGTGAACCACACGGCCAAGGAATACGCCCGTGGCGACGTGCATGTGAATAGCGCGGAGGGCTTCTTTGGCGTGTTCAAGCGCGGCATGCGCGGCGTCTACCAGCATTGCAGCGAGAAGCATCTGCACCGCTACCTCGCGGAATTTGACTTCCGCTATAACCACCGCGCCTCGCTCGGATGGACAGACGAATCCCGCATCGTAGAAGCCGTCAAAGGCGCATCGGGCAAGCGTCTGACCTATCATCAAGTTAACTAGGTCAAAGAGCCTAAAGCCCGACGCGCGGGCTTTCTCCATCTGGCGTCAGAAGCAGAAGCCCCGGAAATGACTCTCCGGGGCTTCGCCTGTATCCTAGTAGTGCGACCTATCTAGGAGTCTCAGCATGTCTGCGCCTGATGGCATAGACGACGAACGCCGCGAGATGATCCGGCGTCTTCAAGATGAAAATCAGAATATCGTTTCGGAACTTTCGCGCCTGAAGATGCAGCATCTTGCAAACGAGGCCAGCATTCTTCGCATGCAGCAGGGCCTTCCTAACGAAAACTGTTGCGAGCCGTGCTGGTATGATACGGGCATTGAAAGCGGGATGAAGCCTACGCAAACTCCATCTCACAATCCCAGCAAATTTGATCGCTGGCGATGCGAGACGTGCGGCCATCAGATAGATCGCCCGTGGCGATAGTGGCTCCAACATGAGCCGCAAAGTAGCACAGCAAAATCGGCTGTCTTATGTCGTGAACTACGCGCCAGATTTCTTTGCACCGCGCAGCTTTCTCTTGCCGCCGTATTTTTTCGGAATCGCTTTCAACGGAATTGGAAGCGCCTTAGCGGCGGCGCGAATGATAGCGCGCGTCCGTTGTTCGGTTTCTTCAATGCCGAAATATTGGTCCGAGTCTTCGCGCTTCATGTGAGCATTATATGCCAAAGCCCCCAAAGCGGAAGAACTTAAAGCCCCCTGGTAAGTGCATCTTTTGCGGTGGTGGCAATCTCAGCAAAGAGCACTTTTGGCCTAGCTGGGCCGCAGATTTATTGCCGGCAGGTACGGGCAGCTATTTTGAGCACTACCAAGCTTACACCGAAAAGACGAAACCCATTGGAGATCCGAAAGAGACGCAGCGCCAAGGTGCGGTGAAGACGAAGAAACTTCGCGTCGTCTGTGTCACCTGCAACAATGAATGGATGAGCAGATTGGAAAATGAAGCTGAACCAATTTTGCGGCCTCTAATCCTCGGCAATTCGATTACTCTCAATCAGTCCGGTCAGCATCTTCTGGCGAAGTGGATCACCCTGAAGGTTATGGTCGGAGAGCAAAACTCACCACCAGATGCCGTCTTCAGCCAATCGGATCGGGAAGCGTTCAAACTCAACTGCACTATTCCGAACGGGATAAGTATCTGGGTCGCAGAATGCGGCGTAGGGTTTTGGAGAACAGGCTACATCCATCACACGGCTACTCTCGGCTTACCGAATGTCCCACTTGCGGATTTTAGACGAAAAAATGTGCAGGCGACCTGCTTCGGGATCGGAAACCTTCTTGTCCTTGCCCTTGCCTCTGCCATTCCTGAAATTGATCTGGACGAGTTCATCTCCATCGATGGCAACGGAGTTTTTCGCCTCTGGAAAAACGTTCGGAGAAATCTTCTTTGGCCGATGAGGTTTCGACTTACGGACGCTGCGGCGCGCAAGTTTGCCATGGCCCTCGATAGCTTCTTCGCTTCGGAGCAAGTCGTCTGGAAACCCATCCCTGTGTGACTTCAGTCCCATAGGTTGTCAACTACGTAATTGGGCTTGAAGTCATATTCTGGCATTCCCATTTGCTCCTTTGGAAGGCCGAAGGAGCACGCCAATGCCGGGACGTTTTTGAGCCCGACCAGGAAAAGCGCACGACATACAGGACAAGGATGCCGCTTGCGCGCATCCGGGAGACGCGGCGGATGAGGTTCGTCTCGAGCGGCAGCGCGTTGCCGTGGGACGCCCTCCGCCCATGTTGCGAAGTCCGGGGAGATTTAAAGGCGCCGTTCTGATCCGCCTCGAAACGGATGTTGGCGGCCTGCCGCAGAGAGAGTCTGGCGTCGTGGCGGGTTTCGCGCGGTTGGCGGATCGAGAAAAGAAGATCTGCGGCGGCGCTTCATCCGCCTTTGGCGCACTTCCGGTGACGCGGTCTATCCGACATGTGAGGTTGGAATGGTTGAATGGAAAAATTTTGTGGGTACCCCCGACGGAAACTGAGTTCGAATAGCCCTAAGCCGAAAATTGTTGAGAAAGCGATATTAAGTCTCAAGCGGTTGGGTTTTGGCGACGGGCACGTCCAGATGTTGATCCGCCGCCAAAATCCCGAGAGGCGCGTCAGATCACGCCGAGCTGCTTGCCGACTTTCTCGAAGGTCTTCAGCGCAAAGTCGATCTGCGCGTCGGTGAGCGTGGCGCAGGCCTGGATGCGCAGACGCGCGGTGCCTTCGGGAACGACGGGATAGCCGAAGCCGGTGATGAAGATGCCTTCGGCGAGCAGCGCCTGGCTCATCTTGATGGCAAACGCGGTGTCGCCGACGATGATCGGCACGATCGCGCTCTCGCCCTCAAGCGGCTTGAAGCCGCGGGCTTTGAGACCCTCGCGCAGGTTACGCGTGATCTCGTGCAGTCGCGCGACGCGCTGCGGCTCGTTGTTGAGAATGTCGATGGCCTTGCCGGCGCTCGCCGCGATGGTCGCGGGCAAAGCGTTGGAGAAGAGTTGAGGCCGCGAAACCTGCATCAGGTAGTCGACGACCGTCTTCGATCCGGCGACATAGCCGCCGGCCGCGCCGCCCAGCGCCTTGCCGAGTGTGCCGGTGACAATATCGATCTCGCCTTCGACGCCGAAATGCTCCGCCGTGCCGCGGCCGTGCTTGCCCATGACGCCGGTGCCGTGGGAATCGTCGAGGATGATCGACGCCCCGTGTTTCTTCGCCAGCGTGATGATCTCGGGGATTGGCGCGATATCGCCTTCCATGCTGAAGACGCCGTCGGTGACGATGAAGATGCGGCGCGAACCTTTGACGGAATCGAGCTTGGCATCGAGGTCGGCCATGTCGGCATGCTTGTAGACGAGGCGGCGCGCCTTCGACGCGCGGCAACCGTCGATCAGCGAGGCGTGGTTCAGTTCGTCGGAGACGAGCGCATCGTTCTCGCCCGCAATCGCCGGCATCAAGCCGGTGTTCGCGGTCCAGCAGGACACATATGTGAGCGCGCTTTCGGTGTGCGAAAGCTTCGCCAGCGTCTTCTCGATCTGTTCGTGAATCGAGAACGTGCCGCAGATGAAGCGCACCGACGCGGTGCCTGCGCCGTATTCCTCCAGCGCCGTGCGGCCCGCCGCGATGACGTCGGGATGATCGCTAAGACCCAGATAGTTGTTCGACGACAGCACCAGCACTTTGCCGGATTTCTCCGCCATCGTGACTTCGGTATCCATCGGACCGGTGATGTGGCGGAAGGTCTTGAGCGTGCCCGCCTTCGCCATCACCGACAGGTCGGTGTTCAGGCTCTCGTCGAGCGCGGCCGTCACAGCTCGCTCCAGTCGAGGATGACCTTGCCCGAATTGCCCGAGCGCATGACGTCGAAGCCCTTCTGGAAATCCTTGTAGGAGTAGCGATGGGTGATGACCGGCTGAATATCCATGCCCGACTGGATCATTGAGGTGAGCTTGTACCAGGTCTCGCCGAACATGCGGCCATAGATGCCGCGCAGGTTCAGGCCCTTGAACACGACCGCGTCCCAATCCACACCGGTCTCGCCCGACTGGATGCCGAGCATCGCGATCTTTCCGCCATGTGCCATCGCGCTGATCATCTGGCGCAGCCCGCCCGGATTGCCCGACATCTCGAGGCCCACGTCGAAGCCCTCGCTCATGCCGAGGTCGCTCATCGTCTTTTTCAGATCTTCCTTGGCGACGTTTACGACCGCGGTCGCACCCATCTTCTTGGCGAGGTCGAGGCGATACTCGTTCACATCGGTGACGACGACGTAGCGCGCGCCTGCCTTGAGCGCCATCGGCACGGCGCCAACGCCGATCGGACCCGCGCCGGTAATGAGAACGTCCTCGCCGACAAGGTCATACGACAGTGCGGTGTGCGCCGCGTTCCCCATCGGGTCGTAGATCGCATAGAGCTCCAGCGGCACCTTGTCATCGCAGTGCCAGACATTCAGCGCCGGCACGACAACGTACTCCGCAAACGCGCCATCGCGGTTCACGCCAACGCCCAGCGTATTGGCGCAGAGATGGCGGCGACCGGCATGACAGTTGCGGCAATGGCCGCAGACGATGTGGCCTTCGGCGCTGACCAGGTCGCCGACCTTGTGATCACGGACATTCCCGCCAACCGCCGCAATGCGGCCGACGAACTCGTGGCCCGCGACCGTGCCCGGCTTGATCGTCTTCTGCGCCCAGGCGTCCCAGTTGTAGATATGGACATCGGTGCCGCAGATGCCGGTCTTGAGCACTTTGATGAGCACGTCGTCGATGCCGTAAGTCGGCACCGGCACGTCCTGAAGCCAGATGCCTTCTTCGGCCTTGGACTTGACCAGCGCTTTCATCGACATGCCCTCTGTGGCGGGCCCGCCTGGCGGGCGACAGTTAATTTCGGGCCCGAACTATCCCCACCCGGCCCTCCAATGCAAGACATAGAAAAGGCCGCTGGCGGCGCCGCCAACGGCCTTCAAAACCTTCTCGAAACAGGGGCTTCTTACGTCACGAAGGCCAGCACGGCGCCGGCGACGATCGCCGTCATCGCGAACATCGTGAAGCGTGCGCTCGGCAAAAGGAGATTCGTCGGTTTCAGGTTCTTCGGGAGCGAACGCCATTCGGCGCTCCAGTCCCGTTCGTCGTGCCAGATGTCGTGTGCCAGGCTCATAGGCGACCTCCCACCGTCTCAAGCACACAACGCGAGCCATGCGGGACCGTTCCAAACCCATGCGGCAAACACTGCAGTGACCGGAACTTTGGGCAGCGCTGTCTCTTATATGTGACGAGGTGAGACTTCCTTGGCTGGCGTATTCCGACTTGCATTCCACCGCATCGCGCCACGCAGGCGCAAAACCGGCGTCGAGGATTGGCGCTGGTCGCTCGCGGCTGCCGATCCGTCGGCAGGTCTGGTCAGCGGTGCATTCCCGTTGTCCGATGGTGCGCTCGCGCCTTACCGCCTGTGGCGAGCGGAGACACCCAAGGCGCTCCTCGTCCTGCTTCACGGGGCGTTCGACTATTCCGGTGCTTTCGACGAGATCGGCCCGAAGCTCGCGGCCCGCGGTTTCTGCGCGCTCGCATTCGACCAGCGTGGCTTTGGCGCGACGCGCTCGCGGCGGCATTGGTGCGGGATCAAGAGGATGGTCCAGGATGTGGTCGACGCGATCGCGTTCCTTCGCCAGCGCTTCGGCGACCGGCCGGTGTTCATCATCGGCGAGAGCATGGGCGCAGACATCGCCGTCCAGACCGTTGCCGCCAATCCGGACATCGATGTTTCGGGCCTTGTCCTCGCCGCACCGGGTGCCGTGTCCGATGCGTTCCGTCGCCTTCTGTGGGGCGCGCTGATCCGGCTGGTCAGCTATTTCGCGCCACGTAGCGAGATCAACGTCGAACGCATCAGCGGCGGGGAGTTCACGCCCGCCGGCGCGATACGGTTGCTGGGCGATCCGCTTGTGTTGCGCGGGGTCAGGCCGGCGATGGCGTCCGGGCTTTTCGATCTGGCCGTCTCGACGAACGCGGCGGCTGCCAAGGTCAAAATCCCTGCGCTGACCATGGTCGGTTCCAAAGAGGATCTTCTCTACACCAAGTGCATCGAACGTCTGCATGACGCTCTTGCCGGCCCCAAAACCCTGAAGGTTTTCGAGGGCGGCCCACACCTTCTGTTTCACTGGCGCAACGCCGAGGCTGTGCTTGATCGGTCGATCAGCTGGATCGAGAGCCACCTCGATTCACTGATCACCCACAACGGTGCTCAGGAAATCTGTCGCAGCGGAACCTTGCTCTGAAAGGGCCAAAGCTGTTTTCGCCCGGCGCGTAATCGCCTATCTCTTCCACGCTGGCGGAACCTTCGCCGGACATCGTCGTTATGCTTTTCGGGTCGGAAGGGGGCAGGGGGCCGTTGGTTTCCAATCGCCGGATATTGTTGGCTATCGTGCCGCTGTTCATTGTGCTGGCGGCGGTTGCGTACCTTTCCGTCCAGTTCGCGGTCGACGAGCGGGCGGAGCAGGCTTGGGTCGTCCACACCTACCAAGTGGTCGACCGTCTCCAGACCGTACTTTCCGACATGCAAAACG
>DATJUS010000015.1:0-7410 GCA_035502175.1 Rhizomicrobium sp. | reverse complement strand
TGTTGAAGAACGGAAACGGCAGCGTCGCCGGCGCGTGCGGATCGACCGGAATGAACCAGAACATGCGGTCCGGTCCCATGGTCAGGCCGATGGCGAAACACAGCGCGGTGCCGCCCACGGTGACGAGCAGCGCGGCTTTCGAGCCGTAGCGGTTGTCGATCCAGCCACCGAGAAATCCGCCGACCGCGCCGAAGAACACCATCATCAATCCGAAAGTGATCAGCGGCAGCGTCGTGAAGTGAAACGTGCCGGCGATATAGATGCCCGTGAAGGTCAGGACGCCGGTGAGGCCGTCATTGAACAATGTGCGCGCGCCGATGTAATGCGCGACGTTCCTGTAGCGCTTCAGGCTGCGCACCGTCGCGATCACCGCGGCGATGCCGTCGCGGATCGCGCGCATCAGCGGGATGCCGCTCGACGAACGGTCCGGTGTGAACACAAACAGCGGGATCGCGAAGATCAGCATCCACACCGCCGAGATCGGACCCGACAGACGCTCCGGCACGCCATCCGGAAGATCGAACCAGCTATGCGGCAGAACGAACGCAAGCAGGAACAGCAGCATCAGCAGAAATCCCGAGCCGCTGCCCAGCGCGTAAGCCAGACCCGACAACCCGCCGATCTTCGACGGCGGCGCGATCCGCGACAGCATTGCGCCGTGGAACGCATTCGAGAACTCGAACGTCATGTTGTTGACGATCATCGCCACGGCGAAGATCACGATCTGCGCCGCATTCGAGTTCGGCACGCCGAACCAGGTGCCGGCAAAGCTCAGCACCATCAGCACGCTGAACAGCGCCAGCCACGGCTTGCGCGGCCCGCCACGATCGGCGATGGCACCGAAGAACGGACATAGGATGGCGGTGAGATATCCGCTCCACGCGGTGATATCGCCCCAGAGCTCCTGCCCGCGGATCGGATCGGTGATGATCGCCGTCGCGAAGAACGGCGAGATCACATAGATCTGGAAGACGATGTTGGGATCGCGCGCGCCCTCGAACAGCGCCCATGCCCATTGGCCGAGACGGCTGGCCGGCACGCCGCCTTCGGCCGTGAGTTCGGCAACGCCCGCTTCGGCGGCGATGAGATGTTCCGTGCTCGACATCAGACGGACGATGCGCGCACTTCACGCACAAAGAGCATCAGGAACAACCCGACGGTCAGAAACAGGGTCTCGCCAAGAAGGCCGATGCGCTGGTTGTGCGCGACAAGCGTCAGCCAGCCGATGAAGCCCGTGGCGAGAAAGCTCGTCGACTGCCCGGAGAGCGAATAGAGGCCGAAGAATTCCGTCATCTTCTCCGCTGGCGCGATGCGCGCGAGCATGGTGCGGCTGTTGGCGTAACCCGCGGTGATCAGGACCGCGATGAAATTGACGATCGCGAGGAAGATGAGCTCCGGCCAGGTGTTGAAGAACGGCGCGGCCCACAGATGCGGCGCGTGCACGTCATAGGGGATAAACCAGAAAATCCGGTCCGGCCCCATCGTCAGCGACAACAGGCCGAACAAAGTCGTTCCGCCGATGGAGATGAAGATCGCGTTCTTGGAGCCGAAACGGTTGTCGATCCAGCCGCCGAAGAAACCGCCGAAGACGGCGAAGATGCTGAGCTCCACGCCGTAGGACAGCAACTGTATCGGCCCCCAGCCGAACGTGCTGGACGCATAGATGCCGCCGAACAGAAGCACCGCCGTCATGCCGTCGTTGAAGAACAGGCGCGCCAGCAGGTACATGCCGACATTGCGATAATGCCTGAGGCTGCGGATCGTCGCGATCACGCTCTTCACGCCCGCCACCATCGCCTGATGCAGCTTCAGGGGCGACGCCGGTGTGTCCGGCGTGAACAGGAACAGGGGGATGCTGAAGATCAGAAGCCAGATCGCGCTGACCGGCCCCGACAGGCGCTCCGGCTCATGCAGGCTCTGGTCGATGCCGAACAGCGGATGCGCGGGAATGAAGCTCCAGCCCACTTTCGACGGCAGCGCGAACCCGATCAGCATGAACAGAAGAAGAAGTATGCCCGCGAAGTTCCCGAGCGAAAGGCCGAGGCCCGACAGCCCTGCGATCCGGCGATGGCTCGCAATCGTCGGCAACAGCGAATTGTGGAACACGGCGGAGAACTCATAGGCGACATTGGCGATCGCGATCATTGCGCCGACGAAGAACACGCCCTGCGCATCGGAGTCCGCCTTCGAGAACCACATCAGGAAGCTCGCCGCTGCAAGGATGATCGCGTAAAGCGCGACCCACGGTTTGCGCCGTCCGCCACGATCCGCGATCGCGCCCAGGAACGGCGCCAGGATCGCGATGAAGATCCCGCTATAGGCCTGGATGACACCGGCGATGCCCTGCCCGCACGCGCCGCGCGGCATGTTCGCGCCGCAATATCCGGCAGGCACAACGAAGTTGGCGAAATAAGGCGTGAAGAGATAAATCCAGACGAGCAGGATGTACGGGTTGCGGGCCCATTCGAACATCGCCCACGACACCTGGCCCAAACGATGCGCTTCGGGATTGCCCGTCGTCGCCAACTCACCGCTGGCGCGGAGCCATTGCGCCAGGCCGCCCGCCTCGGCAATCGCCATCGTGCCGGGATCGGAATCGGGAAGCTCCGACGCAGCGTCCCGTTCAGTTGATGAGTTCACCCACGTCCACTCCCCAGATCCGTGCACGATCGATCCAGCCTTTTTCGCCGCCGGCGACGATCTCGCAGAATTCAGGCTTGCACGCCTTCAGCTTGGCGACAACGCCGGGCTGGGCCTTCGCCACTATTGGGGATGTGACATAGGGCCCGGATCGCAGCACGGCGAGACCCTGCCCCACAACCAGAGCGGTCCGCGCATCCGAGAGCATCGTCTGACTCATCCAGCCGGTGGTGCCGTCCACGTCGCGCACCTTCCTCCAGCTTTCGTAAACGGAAAGAACTTCGAGCGGGTAATCCTTGCGCTTGTAGACGAAGAGGACGCGGTGCTGGTACGTCGGGCCTTCGCGCAGGAACGCCTTGTCGCTGCGCAGGCTGACGTAACGGGCCGCCATTGCAGGACCGGCAAAGACCAGCAGCGCGAGGACAAGAGCGATTCGACGCATCGTGAAATGTGTTTTAGCGGCTTGATCGCGCACGGCAAACGCTTTGCTTGACGCTTGGGCCAATGCAACGGCTAATAGCGGCAGAACGCTTGGGAACGCTCTGCTATGGCCGCCGCGAAAAAGCCCGTCGTGATCGTCACGCGCAAACTGCCGGACGCGATCGAAACGCGCATGCGCGAGCTGTTCGACACCCGTCTGAATCATGACGACAAGCCGATGACGCAGGCCGAACTGATCGAGGCGGTGCAGAAGGTCGACGTTCTCGTCCCCACCGTCACCGACAAGATCGATTCCAAGGTCATCGTCCGCGCCGGCCCCAATCTTAAACTGATCGCCA
This sequence comes from Rhizomicrobium sp., assembly GCA_035502175.1. GTDB lineage: Bacteria > Pseudomonadota > Alphaproteobacteria > Micropepsales > Micropepsaceae > Rhizomicrobium. The sequence continues at coordinate 3,991 of DATJUS010000015.1, read as the reverse complement.
ATTTCGGCACCGGCGTCGACAACATCGACGTGAAAACTGCCCTGGAAAAAGGCATCACGGTCACGAATACGCCAGGCGTGCTGACCGAAGACACCGCCGACATGACGATGGCGCTGATCCTGGCGGTGCCGCGCCGTCTGGTGGAGGGCGTGAAAGAACTCGAGGCCGAGAAGTTCCAGGGCTGGTCGCCGAGCTGGATGCTGGGCAACCGGTTGCAAGGCAAGCGGCTGGGCATCGTCGGCATGGGCCGCATCGGTCAAGCGGTCGCACGCCGCGCGAAAGCGTTCGGCCTGCAGATCCACTATCACAACCGCAAACCCGTGGGCGCTGCGATCGAGCGCGAGCTGGAGGCGACCTATTGGGAAAGCCTCGACCAGATGCTCATGCGCATGGACATCGTGTCGATCAACTGCCCGCACACACCGGCGACGTATCATCTGCTCAGCGCACGCCGCCTGAAGCTGATGAAGCCGACCGCCTATGTCGTCAACACCGCGCGCGGCGAAGTGATCGACGAGAACACGCTCGCGCGCATGCTGGAGCAGGGCCAGCTTTCCGGCGCCGGCCTCGACGTGTTCGAACACGAACCCGCGGTGAATCCCAAACTCCTGAAGCTCAAGAACGTGACCCTGCTCCCGCATATGGGCTCCGCCACGATCGAAGGCCGCATGGATATGGGCGAGAAGGTCATCATCAACATCAAGACCTTCGCCGACGGCCACAAACCGCCGGATCGCGTCATCCCGGCGATGCTGTAGGCACACTACTTAAGCGGTAGACTCCTCACGCAGCATTGCCCACAGTCCGCGATGCTGGTGGGAGGCAATCATGAAACAATTCGTTGTCGGCGCGGTCTGCGGCGCGGCGTGCATCGGGCTTATGTATCCCGTGGCGCGCGGCGCATCGGATATGGAAACCTACAAGGCCCTCGATCGCTTTTCGCAGGGCTTCTCGATCGTGCGCCACGACTATGTGCAACCGCAAACCGACGATGTGCTGGTCGACAAGGCGTTGCAGGGCATGGCGGCCGGCCTCGATCCGCACTCTTCCTATATGACGCAGAAGGAGTTCGAGGCGGCCGCGAGCACAAAGCCAACCGCCGGCATCGGGCTCGAACTTACGATGAGCAACGGTCTGGTGCAGATCATCACCCCGATCGAGGGCACGCCTGCGGACAAGGCAGGCGTCAAATCCGGCGATTTCATTGCCGCGATCGATGGCAAGCCGGCTCAAGGGATGTCCCTGAACGAGGCCATTGCCGCGCTGCGCGGCGACGCGGGCTCCAAAGTGACTCTGACGCTGCTTCGCACCGGCGCGCATGTGCCGATGGACATCACGATGACCCGCGTGCCGATCGTCATCGACACCGTGCGTTACGAGCGGAAGGGAGACGTCGGCTATATCCGCATCTCGTCTTTCAATCTGGGCACCGACGCGAAACTCAAATCGGCCGTGGACGCGCTGAAGAAGCAGATCGGCCCGGGTTTGAAGGGCTACATCGTCGACCTGCGCGGCAATCCGGGTGGCCTGCTGGATCAGGGCGTTGTCGTAAGCGATGATTTTCTGGACTCCGGAGAGATCGTGTCGACCAAAGGCCGCAACCAGGCGGACAACCAGACCTACCGCGCAAAGCCCGGCGATATCACGGACGGAAAACCCATTGTCGTGCTGATCAATGAAAGTTCGGCGGCGGCTTCGGAGATTGTCGCGGCCGCGCTGCAGGACAATCATCGCGCGACCATTGTCGGCATGCATTCCTTCGGCGTCGGAACGGTGCAGACGATCATCCCCGTGGTACCTGCGGGCGGCGCCTTCCGTCTGACGACATCGCAGTTCTTCACCCCGTCAGGGCGCCCGATACAGGTCGCAGGCGTGACGCCCGACGTCGCCGTGTCGCAAACGATGGCAGGCATGAAAGCCGATCCGTTGCGCGCGGGCGAAGCGGGGCTGCGCGGCCATATCGATGGTCCGGAACCGCAGTCTACAGAGATTCTCTATCCGCCCGCCGGCAAGCAGAGCGGCGACTATCAATTGTCCGTCGCATTGGAGCGGCTGGCGTCGCGCTAGAGGAACCAGAACCGCAGGCACACGACCAGCAGCACAATACCGAGCGCGATGCGCACGACGGTGTCTGATGTGCGCGCCGACGCGATGCTGGCGATGATGATCGCGGGGATCGAGCCGCAGAGCAGCGACACGAGAATGTGCAGGTTGATCGTGCCGAGGATCGAATGGCCGATGCCTGCGAGCAAGGTCAGCGGCACGGCATGGGCGATGTCGGAGCCGACGATGCGCTGTGCGGGCATCTTGGGATAGAGCATCACCAGCGCGGTCACGCCGATGGCGCCTGCGCCGACCGATGACAGCGTCACCAGCACGCCGAGCACCGCGCCGGTCAGGATCGTCAGACGCGTGACCAGCGCCGGGTTCGGCTCGCCGATCTTTTCGTCGTACCACTTCATCAACGGCTTGCGCATGAAGAGCAGGATCGCGGTCGCGAGCAGCGCCACGCCAAGCACCTTGGTGATGATGCCCTGCGCAATCTTGCTGTCGACGCCGAGGTAGTAGAGCAGCAGAACCGACAGCGCCGTCATCGGCACGGAGCCGAGCGCGAGCTTGCCAACGACCTTCCAGTCGATGGTCCGGTTCCAGCCGTGCACGAATGTGCCGCCGGTCTTGGTCGCCGCGGCATAGAGCAGATCGGTGCCGACCGCACTCGCGGGATGCACGCCGAACACAAGGATCAGCAACGGCGTCATCAGCGAACCGCCACCGACGCCGGTGAAGCCAACCAGGCCACCGACCAGAAGGCCCGACAGCACATAAAGCGGATCGATATTGGAAAAGAGATCTTGCACGCCTGCCCCTCACCGGTCTGTGACCGTTTTATCTATCGGGACACTATAGATTTATGACCGGCGCGCTGTCGAGCCACCGGTTTCGCAATATCTGGTGATGCCTGCGCCGGAGCGGCGCTATCTATCGGGCGGTGAAACTTCCTTCGTTGAACCGGTGTGCGGACGTCTTCGGCGACGCGGCGCGGATCGGGACGATGCCGGGGCCGCCGGGGCCCTGCCCCAGGAAGTCCGCAACGAACGGCGTCGCCGGATTGGCGCGCAGCTCGGCCGGCGTCGCGATCTGTTCGATCTTGCCCTGGTTCATCACCGCGACGAGATCGGCGAGTTCGAGCGCTTCGTCCTGATCGTGCGTCACGAACACGGTGGTGAGGCCAAGGCGCTCGTGCAGACCGCGCAGCCAGTGCCGCAGATCCTTGCGCACTTTCGCGTCGAGTGCGCCGAACGGTTCGTCGAGCAGCAGCATACGCGGCTCGATCGCGAGCGCGCGGGCGAGCGCCACGCGCTGACGCTGACCGCCGGAAAGCTGGCTGGGATAGCGCTTGCCGAGGCCGTCGAGTTGAACCAGCGTGAGCAGTTCTTCCACGCGGCGCGAAATCTCCGCGCGCGTCGGCCGCGTCTTGCGCGGACGGATGCTGAGACCGAAGGCGATGTTCTTCGCAACCGTCATGTGGCGGAAGAGTGCGTATTGCTGAAACACGAAACCGGCGCGGCGTTCGCGCGCGGGCAGCGCGAGCCAGTCGAGGCCGTCAAAATCGATATGGCCGACATCGGCGAATTCGAGACCACCCAAGATGCGCAGCAAGGTCGTCTTGCCCGAACCCGAAGGACCGAGCAGCGCCATGAAGCAGCCTTTCGGCGCGGTCAGGCTGACGCCCTTCAGCGCCGGGAAACGATCGAACCTCTTGGCCACGCTTTCGATGACGAGCGACATGACATGTTCCTCAATGACGGCTGGAGGCGGCTATCTCGCCGGCGAAACGCCATTCAAGCAGCGATTTCAATGTGAGCGTGACGAGCGCGAGCAATGCGAGCAGCGACGCCACCGCAAACGCGCCGACATATTGATAGTCGTTGTAGAGAACCTCGACATGCAGCGGCATGGTGTTGGTGAGGCCGCGGATATGTCCGCTGAC
>DATJUS010000014.1:0-7975 GCA_035502175.1 Rhizomicrobium sp. | reverse complement strand
TCCGCCTCGCTACGCTCGGCACCTCCCCCGTGAACGGGGGAGGATTGGCAACGCGCAATCTCCTCATATCCTCTCCCCCAGCGCCGCTGCCGCGGAGAACACGTCCTTGTCGCCGCGGCCGGAGAGGCAGACGGCGATGATCTTGTCCTTGCCCATCTGAGGCGCGACACGCATCACATGGGCGATGGCATGCGCGGACTCGAGCGCGGGGATGATGCCTTCGAGTTTGCTCAGCAACACGAACGCTTCGAGGGCATCCTTGTCGCTGGCCGAGAAATACTGCACGCGGCCCTGATCCTTGAGCCACGAATGCTCGGGTCCGACGCCGGGATAATCGAGACCGGCCGAGATCGAGTGTGCTTCGAGAATCTGCCCGTCACGATCCTGCAAGAGATATGACCGCGCGCCATGCAGGACGCCAGGCGTGCCTTTGGTGAGTGTTGCGGCGTGACGTTCGGTGTCGAGACCGTCGCCGGATGCTTCGACACCATGGATCTGCACGCCGCTGTCGTCGAGGAACGGATGGAACATGCCGATGGCATTCGATCCGCCGCCGACACAGGCGACGACCATATCGGGCAACCTGCCCTCGCGCTCCTGCATCTGCGCGCGCGTCTCGTTGCCGATCACGGTCTGAAAATCGCGCACCAGCTGCGGATAGGGATGCGGCCCCGCAGCCGAGCCGATGATGTAGAACGTGTCGTGCACGTTGGTGACCCAGTCGCGCAGCGCCTCGTTCATCGCGTCTTTCAGCGTGCGCGAGCCCGATGTCACCGGCCGCACTTCCGCGCCGAGCAGACGCATACGGAACACGTTCGGCTTCTGCCGCTCGATATCGACTTCGCCCATATAGACGACACACGGGAGACCGAAACGCGCGGCGACGGTCGCGGTTGCAACGCCGTGCTGGCCCGCGCCGGTTTCCGCGATGATGCGTGTCTTGCCCATGCGGCGCGCAAGAAGAATTTGTCCGAGGCAGTTGTTGATCTTGTGTGCGCCGGTGTGGTTGAGGTCTTCGCGCTTCAGATAAATCTTCGCGCCGCCGAGATGTTCGGTGAGACGTTCGGCGAAATAGAGCGGACTCTCGCGACCGACATAATGCGTGAGCATGCCGGAGAGTTCGGCCTGGAACGCCGGATCGCGCTTTGCCTCGTCATAGGCGCGCTCAAGATCGAGGACGAGCGGCATCAACGTCTCGGCGACGAAGCGTCCGCCATAGGCGCCGAAATGCCCCTTTAAATCGGGACCGCTGCGGAAGGAATTGGGCCGGTCGTTCACGCGCGCGTCTCCGCATAGGAAGCGGACCGCGCCGCCGCGACAAAATCCGAAATCATCTGCGCGCTCTTCACGCCAGGTGCAGTCTCGACGCCAGACGACACATCGACACAAGGCGCATCGCTGCTAGCAATCGCGCGCGCGACGTTCTCAGCGTTCAACCCGCCCGCCAAGAGCCAGGGCCGAGAGAAACTCCGTCCACGGAGCAATTGCCAGTCGAACGCGGCGCCATGCCCGCCCGGCCGCGCGGCATTCGCCGGCGCCTTGGCGTCGAACAGAAACATCTCGGCCGCATCCGCATAGCTCGCAGCGCGCACAAGATCGGCGGCCTCCGCAATCGCCAGCGCCTTGATGACCGGCTTTCCAAAACGGGCGCGAATTTCGCCGACACGCTCCGGCGTTTCGCTGCCATGGAGCTGTAGAAAATCCGGCGCGAGAACCTGCGAGATGACGAGCGCTTCCTCGTCGCTTGGGTTGGCAAGGAGCGCCACGACACGAACCCGATCGCGCATGCGCCGCGCAAGCGCCTGAGCTTGCTCCACATGAACCAAACGCGGCGATTTTGGATGAAACACCAGCCCCGCGAAATCCGCGCCCGCGCGCACCGCCGCATCGGCGGATTCCACGCTATTTATGCCGCAGATTTTGACCTGGATGCTCATGGGACGGCGCTTATCGCCCCCTCCCCGCGTCAAATCAAGCAAGTTCCACGATCACGATTTTGACGCAATGAAACCCCGCCAATCTCGCAATCGGGCCCGTCCGGCAGCGAACCAAACCCACTAACAATCGTTGTTGACCATAAGGCGCCCGCCCGGCGGACGCGTCGGCCACATTCATTCGGGAGAGAGACATGACAAACACATTTCGCGCGGCGCTGCTCGCGGCGGGTGCCGTGTTCGCGGCTTCGGCCGCCTCGGCGCAGGGATATTATGACAACGGTCCGAACGACCCCGGCTATCAGAACGGTCCGCCGGAACAGGTGATCGTCATTGCGCCGGACTACTATGCGCACCGCCCTTATCCCTCGAGCCCGACGCGTGAGCCCGAGCAGACGACGCTGTCGCTGCCGGTGAGCTACAGCGATCTCGATCTCACCACGCGCGACGGCGCCCATGAGCTGCGCGAGCGCATCCGCGACGCGGCGCACGACATCTGCGGCGAGCTCGCCTCGCGCTATCCGGTCAAGATGGCGGTCAGCGATTCCTGCTACAAGAAAGCCGTCGAAAGCGGCATGAACCGCGCCAACAACGCGATCCACGAAGCACGCTACGAAGATCGTGGCGATTACGAAGATCGCGGCGACTACGAATACTGAATGACCACCCTACCCTTGCGGGAGGGTCTAACTATATCCAGCCCGTCAGATTCTCTCGCGCATGTGTCTCGCGATAGGATGGCATTGTGCGCATGCGCTCGACATAGGCTTTGAGATGCGGCCAGTCGAGCGCGGTGCGCTGCATGTTGCGTGACCAGCGCGTGAGCATCGTCAGCAGGAAATCCGCGGCGCGCAGTCTGTCGCCCAGCAGATAGGGACGGCCATCGGCGAGCAGCGCGTCTACGCGGCCGAAGACCTTCTCGATGCGGAGCGCGGCCTGGGCCTTCGTGGCTTCCGCGTTCTCCGGCCCGGCGCCTTCATCCGAATAGAAATAAAGACGGAACGCCGGCATCAGTGTGTTGGCGAAGATGACCATCCATTGCAGATAGGCGGCGCGATCCGGCGCGCCGATGGCGGGCGCGAAATCGCGATCGGGATGACGCTCGGCAAGGATCATCAGCAGCGCCGCGGTCTCGGCATAGGCCTCGCCGTCGATCACCAGCGCGGGCACATGGCCGCCGGGATTGATCTTGAGATAAGCCGGATCCTTCGTCGCATTCTTCGAGAAGTCCAGCGCCACGAACGCGAACGGCACGCCGAGCTCGATCAGCATCCAGTGCACGCACAGACTGGCGGTGCCGGGCGAGCCGTAGAGCGTATAGGTCATTTCGCTTTCGGCTGTTTCTTGGCTTTGGTCTTCGCCGCGAACGCGATCATCTTCTCGAGAACCTTCTCGTCCACATCGGCGAGCTTCTTGATGTAGAGGCAGCCCTTGCCGGTCGTGTATTTGCCGAGCTTCGGCAGCATCGCTTCCGCCGTCTTCGCGACACCGTAGAGAACCAGCGCCGGCTTGCGCGGCGAGAAGCCGAGCAGCGGCATGTCGCCTTCGCGGCCGCTTTCATAGACGTAGTGCACGGAGCCGAAGCCCACGATGCTCGGACCCCACATCTTCGGCTTCTCGCCGGTGGCACCCTGCATCATCTTGATGAGGGCCTTGGCGTCCTTGCGCTTGGCTTCGTCCGGCACGGCGGCGATGAAATCCGCGACGCTCGCCTTCGTTTCTTTGGTCTTGTTCTCGGTCTTGCTCATTTGAGGCTTTCCTCGATCGCGCGCGCGGCCTGGCCAGGATCGGTGGCGCCGGTGATCGGGCGGCCGATGACAAGGATGTCGGCGCCGGCATCGGCGGCTTCGCGCGGCGTCATCACACGGCGCTGATCGGCGAGATCGGCGCCGGCGGGACGGATGCCCGGCACCACCAGCATGAAGTCGTCACCGCATTCTTTGCGGATCGGCGCGATCTCGTGCGCGGAGCACACGACACCGTCGAGGCCCGATTTCTGCGCGAGGGCGGCGAGCCGCACGACCTGCTCTGCCGCGTTGCCGCGATAGCCGACGGCGGCGACGTCATTCTCATCGAGGCTGGTGAGGAGCGTCACGGCGATGATCTTCATGTCGGGATTGATCGACGCGGCGGCATCCTTGGCCGCGCGCATCATCGCCTCGCCGCCGGCTGCATGGACGTTGAAGATGGAGGCGCCGACTTTCGCGATCTCGCGCGCGGCGCCGGCCACCGTGTTCGGGATGTCGTGGAATTTCACGTCGGCGAAGACCGGGCGGCCCAGCGCGACGATCCTGCGGATGCCTTCGGGCCCCTGCGCGGTGATGAATTCGAGGCCGACTTTCAGGCCGCCGACATGCGGCCCCGCGCTGCGCGCGATCGCCAAAGCCTTGTCCAGATCGGGAGTATCGATGGCAACGAAGACTGGATTGGAGAATCGAAGCTTGCTCATCGAGGCCGCGTCATAAGGCGCGTAGCGCGGCGAGACAAGCCTATTCCGGCGCCTTGCCGTTCATGTTCAGCCGCTCGCGCAATTCCTTGCCGGTGCGGAAGAACGGCGCGCGCTTTTCCTCGACCGCCACCGGCTCGCCGGTGCGCGGATTGCGCCCGAGGCGCGACGGCCGCGTCTTCACGGAAAATGCGCCGAAGCCGCGCAATTCGACGCGATGCCCGGCCGCCAGCGCGTCCGTGATCTTGTCGAGCACCGTGGAAACGATCCGCTCCACGTCGCGGTGATACAAGTGTGGATAGCGCTCCGTCAGTCGCGCAACCAATTCCGATTTGATCATTCCCCTGCCCCCGAAGGCGGAAGCCCGCTACGAAGTCCCTCGACTCCGACAGGGTTAACCTGTCAGACCCCCCGGGGGCCGTCAACGGGAAGCCCCTGAAAGCGCAGCCTTTTTTACGGCTGTGACGGAAATCACGCAGGGCGGGCCGCGCCGCCCATTACAAATCCCCAGCTTTTGCGGGATCGGTATGGTGAGCGGCTCTTCATCCTGTTAACAGGCAGGCGAACCCAAGCCGGAACTCCCATGTCCCACGACCCCGCCCTGGACGCGCACGAGCACAGCGAACATGCCGAGCACGCGGCGCATGAGCATGACCCCTTCACCTCCCGCGTGGCGATCACGGTGGCAGTGCTGGCGGTGCTGGCGGCGGCGGCGGGCAGCATGGAAACGGTCGAAGGCGGCCGCGCCATCACCGCGTCGAGCGAGGCGGTCCTCAAGCAGGATCAGGCCACCGACATGTGGAACGAGTACGAGGCCGACAGCCTGAAGAAGCACATCTATACCGTCGCAGCCGAAACCAACGCAGACCACGAAGCGGAATTCCGCAAGGTCGCGAAAGAGCAGACCGACAAGCAGAACGAGATCAAGAAGAAGGCGCTGGAGCACGAAGCCGAGCGCGACGAACTCCAGAAGGAAAGCAACGCGCACGAAAAGCGCCACCACTGGCTGACGGGATCGGCGACGATGGTGGAGATCGGCATCGCGCTGTCGACGGTTGCGATCATCACCAAGCGCAGGCCGCTATGGCTCGGCGCGGTCGCGCTGGGCCTGATCGGCGTTGTGCTGGGCGCGTTCGCCTACGCTTAGGTGTCGGCAGCGTCGGATATGTCCAGGCCGCGATGCTCCGGCCAGAGCCGCGCATAACGGCCGTAGAAATCCTTGCCTTTCGCGGCCTGCTTCTTCTTCACGCGCATCGGCGTATAGCCGAACAGCGCGAAATCGCGGGCGTAGAGAAGATTGATGCGCGCGATGAGATTTTCGCTCATCGGCTCGAAGAACCGGGACGCCAGGCGGTTCTCGACGGTGAGATCGGCGTCGATCGCGAATTCGCGCTGCACCTGCGACCACGCAAACGGCAGATCTTCGAATTTGAAGACCTTGTCGGTCACGCGCCGCGTGCCTTCGTAGAAAAAGCGGTACTGGGGCGCGAAGTGGACGAACTTCCAGTCCGAGCGGATGCGGGCTTCGTCCAGAAGATCGCAGCAGAGTTCTTCCGGCGTCAGCGACTCGTGTCCCGGATTCCAGTGCTTGAAGTGGTAGTAGGACGACATGAACCGCGCATAGGGATCGCGGACGAATCCGAAACTGCGGAACGGCTGCGACAGCGCGAAATGCAGTGCCGCCTCGCGCGGGGTCAGATGCGCCATGTCCCGGATGTCGTCGCTGACGACATCGTAACGGCGGCCCCAGGACGTCAGCGCATCGGGAAATTGTCTGAGCAGCGCCGCATGGATCGAGGTGCCCGCGGATTTCGGGTTATGGACGAAAAGCAACCGGCGGCTTTCGATCCAGATCACGTTGGGCACACTCCTCCGTCATAAACGTGCCCCCACGTCTCGATCTTGCGTGCGATTATTCTGTTGAGTTTGTCAGCATGTGTCCACGCGGAAGTCTTGCGACACTTGCAATCGCAGTTCGCGGCGTCCTGTCACATTACGCAAGGGACATGTTATCGGGCGCTGACGGCCGTCACGCCGAGCACCGCGCGAAGTTTTCGGCGCAATCCCGCGATTTTCAGGCGGCGGTTCAGCCAGAACGCATTCGTTAAGATGGAACCATCGCGCCTTACCCCGCGCAGTACGTTGCGTGACGTGTCCGTAATGTGAAACTGCGCGAGCACCGCGCGGTACTCGTCGTGCTGAGTCGCGCCCTGCATGTTGGCGGCGCTGTACTGCGTGCCCTTGCCGATGGCGCGCGTGTGCAGCACGCAAGCGCTGTCCACGATGGCGATCTTCCGGCCTTCGCGTCGCGCCGTTTCACGCCACACGAAATCGAGTCCCCAACTCGATTTGTTCAGCGTCCAGGTCGGCAGCATCGCGCGCAGGAAGGCGACCGAGAAGATCGGGCACATCAATTCGACGAAATCGGTTTCGCGATAGTTGAACCGCGCGCGCCGCAGCACGATGTCGTAGGAGAAGAAGGAGCGCGGATCGAGCGCGGGCTGCCCGAGATCGGAGCCAATCTCGTCCAGCACCGTGAACGCGCTGTTCCACGCAGCGACATCGCAGGCGAGATCGTCGTCGGGAAACCCGAGATGGGAATACCGCGTCAGGAAATCGGGATGCTTTTGCAGGCACGCGGCCAGGCCAAGATATTTCGGGCCCTTCTCGTGCGAGAGCGTCACGCCCTCGGGCAGCTCGCCGAACGGCGCGTCCTTGTCGCCGAAATAGCTGATGTGCAGATCCCAGAGACGCGGCCTATCCGATGGCGTCAGCCAGCCCGGATGCAGCGAGCGGTCGCCGGCACGCACGACGAGGAGATATTTGCGCGTCATCGATGTCGCGCAGCGCGTGCGCCGCGCACGGCCGGCACGATCTGCTTCTCGAACAGGGCCAGTGCGCGGCCGCAGGCCTGGTCCATATTATAATAAGCGTAGTCGCCGAGCCGCCCCGCGAACCAGACCTTGCCTTCAAGCGCGCGCGCCGCGGCCTGATAGGGCTTCAGCTTCTCCGCCGTGTCGCTGGTGGGAATGGGATAGTAGGGCTCGTTCTTTCCGGGTTCGTAGGCCTGCGGATATTCCTCGACCAGCACGGAATGGTCGCCGGTCTCGCCGGTCAGATGCTTGAACTCGGTGATGCGCGTGTAGGCGTGTTCGTTGGGATAGTTCACGGTGCCGACGGGCTGCACCTGCGCCTTGCCGGCGGTGAAGAACCGGAAGCGCAGGCTGCGATACGGCAGCGCGCCGAATTCGTAGTCGAAATATTCGTCGATCGGGCCGGTGAAGATCACCCGCGCATTGCCGCGCGGCACGTCCTTGTATTCCGTCGATGTCGAGACGCGGATGTTCGGGTGCTTGAGGATGCGCTCGAACATCGCGGTGTAGCCCCTGTCGGGCATCGCCTGATACGTATCCTGGAAATAGCGGTTGTCACGGCTGATGCGCACCGGCACGCGCGCGCTGACGCCGGGATCGAGTTGCTCGGGCCTGAGCGACCATTGCTTCAGCGTGTAGTTCTCGAAGATCTTCGCGTAGATGTAGTCGGCGAGCGACTTGAGACCGGGCGGCCCGTCTTCCTTCATCTTCAGGATCGGAAC
>DATJUS010000013.1:0-23029 GCA_035502175.1 Rhizomicrobium sp. | reverse complement strand
TGCGCGATCCCGCCCAGCCACGAAGCGAGGTACTCCGCCCGGATCGCGGCCGGCTCTTTCGCCAGAGGACCGGTCAGATCGCTTGCAGGAACACCTTTGCGCAGCAGCGCCGACAGATCGGCGACCGAGGCGGCGGTAGGCGTAAGCCAGCGTGAGCGCCCCGCAAACAACAGCCGAGCCTGAGACATCTTACCGGACCTCGCTTGCGAAATGATCGCCTCGAAATCCAGCAATTCCTGCGAAGTCGTGGCGATCTCGGTAAAATTCATCGCCTTGCCGGACGCAATAAGAGCGTCAAGCGACTTACGCGTATCAGCCGCAACCGCGTCCGCCTCCGCCGTCTTTCCCGCCATGGCGAGCGCGACCGCGCGCTGCGCAAGAACCGCCACTTCAGGAACCAGATTTTGCTTGTCGGCGACGAACCCGTAACGCAAATCGACGAAGGCTTCGTAATCCGCAGCAGCCGCGAGATAATCACCGGCCCATTCTTCGGCCACACCCTTGATCATCAGGCCTTTCGTCCAGATCCGTGAAAGATGATCGTAGTACGCCCTTTTCTGCAGCGACATCGCCCCATCGGGGCTCATGTAGATCGCGGCACGCTCCTGGGCAATGGTGTCATAGGGTGAGGCGGCCGCCATTTCCAACGCGACGGCTTGCGCTTCCGCCGGCTTGCCCAAGCGAACCAATGCGGCAGCCTGAAGTTCGAGCGCCGACAACAGAAGGCTATGGCGAAACCCGATATCGTTTGCTGCGGGACCAGCCTCGGACGGCGCGTTGCGCGCGTCCAACAAGGCCGCATCGTATTCGTCTGCTTCGAGATGATGGACCGAGCGCGCGAGGGTCAGCTGCACCTTCCGGACAGGATCGGTCTCGCGTGAAATAGCATCGTCGCATGCTTTCACGCCCGCAGCGCCGGTTGCGCGCTTGGATGCATCGGCCTTCTCACCCGGACCGGCCAATCCACCCGTTGCCATGATGAGAAGGAGGCGTCCCGCCAACTCGGCGCCGGAGCGATGCGCCGGCGATCCATCGCAAAGGAGATAATTCGATGGCGAGTTCCAATCGCTTTTGGTCTCTGCAACCGCCTGGTTCATAAGAACCAGCGGCGCCATGGCGAATCCCAAGACAATGCTCTTGCAACGATGCACGACAACGCCCCCCAATATACTCTTCGACTGCCCATGAAGAGCAAACCGAATGCAACCGAGAACTGCAACTAGATTCTTTTGTCGGTGCCGCTTTGCGCGTGTTCAGGCATAGCGCTTCCTGAGATCATCGATTGTCGCTTCGAATTCCGCGACAGTTTCTGAGATGATCTGCGCAACTGGTTTGACGCCGGCGATCCGGCCCGCGACCTGGCCTGAAAGGGCGATCGATGCTTCCATGTCGCCGCCGAAGTAAAGATCGAGTGCATTGCGGAACTCGCCCATGACATTCTCTGGCGGTTCCTTCTCGAAGCGGGTCGTCTTTTCGGTTCGTAGAGCACGTAACGCCGGTCCAGGACCGAACCGATTGAGAAACACGGTGTCGGTCTCCTGTGCCGCGAAGATGGCGTTCTTCCAGTTTTCGTGCACGGGCGATTCAGCCGACGAGACCATGCGGGTACCCATCTGGATGCCTTCAGCGCCGAGCGCAAAAGCGGCGGCCATTGTACGGCCATCCGTTATGCCGCCGGCTGCTATCACCGGAACTTTCACAGTCTCGCAAACGAGCGGTAACAGGACCATGGTCGCGACGTCGCGCGGATTCTTGAAACCGCCGCCCTCGCCACCCTCGACCACCAATCCGTCGACGCCGCAATCGACCGCCCGCAAAGCAGCTTTCAACGATGGGACAACGTGAAACACGATCAGGCCTGCGTCCTTCAACGGTTTCACGATCTTCTGAGGATCACCGGCGGAGGTCGTAACAAATTTGACGCCCTGGTCGATGATGAACTGGACGATGCCGGCATCCCGCACGAACGCCAGCGCGACGTTCACGCCGAAAGGTTTCGACGTCAGCTTGCGCATCTTCTCGATCTCGTCCTTGACGGCATCGAGTTGTCCGGACGACGTCTCTATGATCCCCATGCCGCCAGCATTGGAAACGGCGGATGCGAGTTGCGAACGCGCAATCCACCCCATTGGCGCCTGAACAATCGGGTACTCGACACCAAGCAGTTCGGTAATACGATTTTTGATCTTCATAGAACGTCTATTCCAGAGGTTTCGAACATTTGCCGGCGGCGCGCACCGGATTGCAGGCCGCGATCACGCCCTGCGGCATTCGTGCCGTGTAGGCGCTGAAGCGCATGTCGGGCTGCATGTAGTCGGTTGAGATATATTGCGCACCGGAGCTGAGCGCAGCATCGCGGCGGCGGGGGTCGTTGCCGCGCGCTTCGACGGTGTCGGCATCGGCACGCGTGCGCACAAGAAAACCCATCTTCACATCTTTGGTGATATGTGCCGTGTCGGTCAGCGCTTCATTGAGCGTCAGATAGGCGGCCGCCGGCGAATCCTCCGGCGCATTCACGAACATCACGCGACCCTCCAGCGATTTCCGGTTGCCACGATAAAGCGCAATCTTCTGGCCCTCTTCGTCCAGCGCGAGGATGAATTTTCCCCTCGCCGCCACCAGCGTGGGCCAGCCGTGCTGTAAGACGGCTTCCCGCAATGTCGGATAGGTGCCCTGGACATCGTCCGGCGTGATCAGGTCTTTGGGACTGAGTACCGCACGGATCTCGGTATCCATGGCATCGAAAGCTGCAGCGTCAAATTTCAGCGCCTGGGTTTGCTGTGGCAGCGAGTCATCTTTGGCATTGAATGTCAGCAGGATCGGCACATGATCGGGATGCGCGCGCGACCACCCCTTCAAGATCGCGAGGCAATCATGCAGGGTCAGGCAACTCGATCGGAAATCCACATCCTGAACATGCAGGACCTTAAAGCCGGGCTTGGCCATGTAGTCGGCGTAGCCGTCTGGCAGAGTGACGCCGAGAAATTCGGCACCCTTGGGGTGCGAAAACAATCCGCCATGAGGATCGTACGCAACATCAATCTCGATAGCGCGGGCACCATCGTTCAGCTGATCCGTCAGAGACGTGTGGGAATAGTCGAGACTCGGCGCGATCCGCGGCAACTGCGATGTGAGGAAAGCGAATATCTTGGGATCGATGGCCTGCTTATAGCTGTTGTGGGTGCCGACCGTGACAATATCGTTGACGTGAAGTTCAGGAGCGTCACAACCGAAACATCGGGTCAACGCCCGCTGATTTGAAGATTGTTCGGCCTGCGGTGGTTGAGTCACGCACCCCGCGAGACCTAGAAAAATCGCGACAACTCCCATCGCTCGAAAAAGCATCGCACCCCTCCCACCTGCCCATGACCTTAGCAAGCGGGAGAAGTGCGCGCTATCTGGCGCTAGTCCCCGCCGACGCGCCGCGCGACCGTCAATCCGGCGACCAACAGAACGACGAAGATGACCATGAAGATGAAGAACAGGATTTTCGCGATGGCGATCGACGCGCCGGCAACGTTCGTGAAGCCCAACACCGCAGCGATCAGACCGATCACCAGAAAAATAAATGCCCACCTGAGCATGACAAACTCCCAAAGAGATCAATCTCTCTGGAAACGCATCAGCCGAGCATAAAGTTCCGTCATTCAGACGGCGCAGATCGTGACAACGCCCAATTCACAATGTCGGAAACCACGGCCCCCATTGCGTCGTTGAACGCCTGCACGACGGCCGGCACCGAGTTCGCCGTCGCCTGAACCTGATGGATCGAGTTCAGGCTTGCGACGATCTCCCTTCCCTTGGAGGGCGCGAGCTTCGATTCCACGCGCACCCAAACGGTCGGGATGCCGTCGGGCACGCTATAACGCGCCTCAAAATCCCGGATTTGAGCCTGCAGGATATAGTCGGCATGAAATCCGTCGCTATCCGCCGACACAGCGGCAATGCGGTCACTGTTCTCGAACGCCTCGACCAGCGCATCCCGCACGAGTTTTGGCAGGTGGTCGGTCCACGCCGAGTTCGCGTAGTAATCGACAGAGTTGTCGGGCTGCGTCAGCGCGATCCGAGAACTATCCAGGTGATCGGAAATTGTCGTCGTGGCAACCGCAAGGCTCCAGCTCACTTTGGGGCCGTTTGTCGACGCACCGCTCGTGGGCCGGAGTACATAGAGCTGCTGCGGTGTCGAAGTTGGCCCGATCAGGTCGCTGCAGCCCGCGAGCAGAAATACGCCGCTGCCTATCAGCAGGCCACGGCGGTTCAACGTGAGAATGTTCTGGCTCATTTGGGTGTGTATCCCTTGTGGCGATCACCGAAGAGAAGCTTGGTCGGCTGGCGGTCGAGATCGTTGGACAGACGCGTCAGGCTGGAGACGAGACCACGTGCCTCGCGGAGCAGATCGCTGAGCTGGTTCAGCCCTTCGCCATTCACGAACGCGTCCGCGTCACCAGAGAGTTTGCCGAATTTCTTCACGCTCACGTCCGCATCCGCCAGTGTCGGGCCAAGTTGCGCGGAAGCCTTCGCAACATTCTTGAGCGTCGCATCTATCTCCGGCATGTCTTTCGCCAACGGTGTCGTGATCTTGTTCAGATTGGCAGTCGTCACGTTCAGATTGCCCAGTATGCCGGAGAAATTCTTCATGTTCTCGGGCGACAACAGCACATTGATCTTGTCCGCCGCGTGATTGAGTTTGTCGAACAGCTCCGGCGCGCTCTGCTCCAATTGCTGGAGGGTCGAGGGCTTGGATTTTATGACCGGAATTTGTCCCGGCGCAGGCGGCTTCAACTCGTCGGCCTTCTTGGTTCCTCCGCTGATTTCCACATAGGAACCGCCGGTCAGGCCCTGGCTTTCGATTGAAGCTTCAGAGTCCGTGCGGATATGCAGGGCAGGCTTCACCTGCAGCATGGCGATGACTTTCTGCGGATCCGAAGGGTCGAAATGCAGATCGGTCACCCGCCCGACATCGATGCCGTTGTAGCGCACCGTAGTCCCATTGCCGAGACCAGTGACCGGGCCCTTGAACGACGTCTGGAAGTATTCGTATTCCTGGCTGTACTGCACGCCCGCAAGCCAGAGCAGCGTCACCACAACGCCGAATACACAGATGAGCACAAAGGCGCCGACCGCCGCATAATTTGCTTTTGTTTCCATCGCCTAGAACCTTCTCATGAGGCGAGCGCCGCGCGTCCGCGAACGCCTGAAAAATACTCTTGAATCCAAGGATCTGGATCCTTCCGCAATTCGTCTATCGTTCCGATCTTGATCTTCTTGTTCACAAGAACGGCGATGCGATCCGTCGTTGCCTTCAGCGTATCCAGATCGTGCGTCACCATGAACACGGTAAGGTTCAGGCTTTTCTGAAGATCCTTCACCAGCATGTCGAACTGATTGGCGGAAATCGGGTCGAGACCGGCCGTCGGCTCGTCCAGAAAGACGAGCTCCGGATCGGCAGCCAGAGCACGCGCCAACCCGGCACGCTTTTTCATGCCGCCCGAAAGCTCCGACGGGTATTTGCGTGCTGAATCTTCGGGAAGCCCGACCATTGAGAGCTTCATCGAGGTGATTTCGTTCATAAGGTCCTGACTCATGTTCGTGTATTCGCGCAGCGGGACCTGGATGTTCTCTGCAACGGTCTGCGAGCTGAACAGTGCACCTTCCTGAAACAGCACGCCCCAGCGCATTTGAACCGAGTTCTTCGGCCGCTCGCGGTGCGGCGTCGGGTCTTCGCCAAACACTTCGATATGACCTTCGCGCGGCTTGTTCAGGCCGACGATGGAATGAAGCAACACGGACTTACCCGCGCCGGAGCCGCCGACGACGCCCAGCACTTCGCCGCGATACACATCGAGGTCTATATGATCGTGGATCAGATTGCCCCCCATGATGTTCACGAGTCCGCGGACCTTGATGACGACTTCCCTGCTATTGCTCGCCATCTCAAATCCCCAAAATCGAGAACAGGATGGAGAACCCGGCATCGATCACGATGACCAGGAACACGGATTCGACAACGGAGCGTGTCGTCAGTGCGCCAACACTGGCGGCGTTGCGTTCGACCTGAAGCCCCTCGAAACAGCCGACGAGGCCAATCGTTGCCGCAAAGATCGGCGCCTTGATCATTCCAACCAGAAACGTCTTCATTTGGACAGCATCGTGCAATTGCCGCATGAAGGCAGGCACCGTGATGCCGAGGTCGAAGTAGCACATCACCGCGCCCCCGATCATCGCCATGATATCGGCGTAGAAGGTCAAGAACGGCAATGCGATGATCAGGCCCATCACACGCGGCAGAACCAGCACATCGAACGTGTTGATGCCGATGGTCTGCAGGGCATCGATCTCTTCGTTCACCTTCATGGTGCCGATCTGCGCCGTGAAGGCAGAGCCCGAACGGCCCGCGATGATGATCGCCGTCATCAGACCGCCGAGTTCACGCAGCACGCCGACGCCGAGCAGATTGATTGTGAAAATTTCCGCTCCGAACCGGCGAAGCTGATCCGCGCCCTGATAAGCAAGTACGATGCCGATCAGGAAAGCGAGCAAGCCGACGATCGGCAATGCATTTATCCCTATCTCTTCCACCTGCGTGAAGAGCGCCGCGACGCGCAGATTTCCGCGCGGCTGGAAAATCGCTTCCATCAGCTCGATGGTGAAGCGTCCCAGATAGCCGAGCATCCGATAGCCCTGCCACCCGGTTTCCACCGTCGCACTGCCAAGGCGATACAGGAACGCGTTCAGGCCGTGCCGCTTCTCCATCACCACCGGCGGCGCACTGTGCTCGACTTCGATCGTGTGCAGCAGTGGCGCGTAAACTTCGGGCAGCAGGAATTGCGTTACGCGAGCGCCAGCGGCCTCAAGATCGCGCTTGGTCCGGACGAGCAGCCAGGTACCGGCGCTATCCAGCCGGGTAATCCCGTTCCCGTCGATCACTGCCTCGCGCGTACCTTGGAGATCGATCTGGCGAAGATCGGAGTCCAGATGCGGCGCCTCCCGCACCGTCCATTCGCCCCCGGCGATCAGGCGTGCCGTCCGGCCTCCCCGCTCAATACGGACAGAGGCACGCGTTCCCATTCGCGCGGAATCATGCGTGTCGATCATCCCGAAAGCACTTTATCTGGCTCCGCCCCACTGCAACAGGCGATGGAGCGCTTGACCGGAAGAACCCAGGCGGCAAGCTGGCGACCAGGGAACTTTGGAGGAACGCATGAAACGCCTTGACGGACGCATCGCACTGGTCACGGGAGCAGCCAGCGGGATCGGCCGCGCCAGCGCGATTCTCTTTGCTGCCGAAGGCGCCAAGGTCGTCGTTGTCGATCGCTCACAGGAAATCGAAGAGACTGCCGATCTGATCAAGAAAGCGGGCGGGGCTGCCCTAGCTCTGACCACAGACGTTTCTTCCGAATTCGAGGTAGCGGCGGCCGTTGACCGCGCGGTGTCTCAATACGGCACCCTGGACGTACTCTACGCCAATGCGGGCGTGAGCGGCGGCTTCCGCAACTTCCTGGAGCTTTCGGCCCAAGATTGGATGGATGTACTCGGCGTCAACCTGATCGGCGTGTACCTGTCAATCAAGCATGCCGCCCGGATTATGGTGCCGAAAGGGAGAGGCGCCATCGTCTGCACGGCCTCGGTGGCCGGCCTGCGCTCCGGCGCCGGTGGCGCGCCCTACAGCGCGAGCAAGGCGGGCGTTATTTCGCTTACGCAACTGAGTGCAAACCTGCTGGGAGGTACCGGGGTGCGCATCAACGCGATCTGTCCCGGTATCATCGAGACTGGAATGACCAAGCCGATTTTCGACCGTGCAAAAGAGCGCGGCACCGAAGGCAAGATCGGCCAGCTGAACCCGCTTCGCCGTTACGGGCATCCTGAAGAGATCGCAAACATGGCACTATTCCTCGCGTCGGACGAGTCGTCTTATGTGAACGGACAGGCCTTCCCAGTGGATGGCGGGCTTTCGACGTCGCATCCGGTTGCGGGACGCTGGGGTTAGGTATTTCGGAGGAGAAAATGATTTTCGGACTGACGCTTTTCACATTGATTCATGTCGTCATCACGCTGATCGCCATGGCAGCCGGCCTGATCTCGGTCTTCGGCATGATCGGCAACGACCGCCGGGACGGGATGACGGCTGTCTTTTTGCTGTTCACGGTGCTCACCAGCGTGACCGGCTTCCTGTTTCCGATTCACGGCCTTACTCCGGCGCTGATCCTCGGCATGATGTCGATCGTCGTGCTCGCGATCGCATTGGCTGCGCGCTATCTGTTCGCGATGCAGGGTGCATGGCGTTGGATCTATATCGTCACCGCCGTAGTCGCCCAGTATTTCAACAGCTTCGTCCTGGTGGTGCAGTCATTCCTGAAGATTCCTGCGCTGCACGCGCTGGCGCCGCAGGGCAACGAACCGCCCTTCGCCTTCGCCCAAGGTGTCGTGCTGTTGTTCTATATCGTGTTGGGTTATCTGGCAGTGAAGCGCTTTCACCCTAATCGATAGGGCCAAGCGCCATCAGCGCATAGGTGGCGAGCCAGTGCTCGCCCATATAGTCGCCTGCGACGTGCGGCAGCGCGGTCACAATATGACGCTCCGCCGTCTCGAGTAGTATTGCCTTTGACGCTTCACGTTCCGCGGCATTCGCCAATCGCCTCATGCACCAGGCGCGGCTGAGATTTAAGCCATCGAGATGCGCGATCTTGCCGTCGCTACGGTCGCTGACTGTCGCCGGAGTGAACAACGTTTTCGGTTCGTGTTTCGCCAAACCGGGAAGAAAAGTCGCGAACCAGGACGCGAACTCTTGCAGCGGCAGCAGCACGCGCATGCATTCTGCCTCGACCAGGGTGCCCGAGAGGAAATCATCGCCGCTGGGTTCCCAGGCAGCGGCATTCTGGTCAGCGCTGAACCAATCACGTGCCCGACGAGTGACAAGATCTTTCAACGCCGCATCGCCGACGTTGCGCGCGTACTCCTCAGTCAGGATCAGCGCAAAAGCCGTATTGCCGTGCGTACCGCCGCGGATCGGATAGGTGAGCTTCGGCAGAAACTGCATGAACCGTCCGGCAAATGCCTTCTCCAAAGGCTCAAATTGCTTCGCCCAGCGCGTATCCGAGGCACGGCGCAACTCGGCGCCGAGCATCAAGGCCCAGGCCCAGCCGTACGGACGCTCGAACCCACTGCTCGAAGGCCGCGCAAGATAAGCAACTTCGTCGGCCACATTGGCTTCCATGAACGCGCTTTCGAAGAGAAACCGCACATCCGCGGCACGGGCGTTTTGCGGGAACAGTCGTAGCAGGCGCGCGAGGAGCCAGTACGAATGCACGCAGCTATGCCAGTCGAAGCTGCCATAGAATATCGGGTGCAGATCGCGCGGCGTGCGCCCATCCGCATCCTCGACCATCACATGATCGAGCTTGTTCGGATATTCCTTGACGACATGGCCGAGCGCGATGCCGATATAGCACTCCGCAAGCTCTTGCGTCAGTCGCGAATCCATCATCGCATCACCTGTGATAGACGAACAAAGCCATGATAATCGTATTCGCAAACAGCAGCAGGAATGCCGTCGGCGCCTGAACCTTGATAACCGCGTTGCGGTCTTTCAATTCCAGGACCGCGGCTGGAACGATGTTGAAGTTCGCCGCCATCGGTGTGAGCAGAGTGCCGCAAAAGCCCGACAGCATGCCGACCGATGACATGATGATCGGGTCGCCACCGAACTTTCCGACGATCAGCGGCAATCCAATGCCCACGGCCATGACCGGGAATGCCGCAAAGGCGTTTCCCATCACGATCGTGAACAGTGCCATGCCGGACGTGAACACGATGACCGTTATCAAAGGCGCGTCCACCGGAATATAGCTTGTCGCAAGCTGCGCGACGACCTTTCCCACGCCGGCTGCAGCAAAGACACCTCCGAGCGCGGCCAAGGCTTGTGGCAGAACTGCGGCCCAACCGATCGCGTCGACCAGGCGCCGGCCCTCCGTGATCGCGGTCGAGATCGGCGCACGGATCAAATACAAGGCAAGCGCCAAACCCACCGTCGCACCAACTGTCAGAGAGGCGAGCGTGACTTGCTTCGGATCGACAAGAGGCACGCCGTTTATTTTCACGAAGGGCAGAAGGAAGGTCCCGGCAAGCGTGATCGCTGGGATGATGAGCGCCGGAACGAACAACCGGTTTCCCAGACGGATTGCCGATTCCCTTCGCATTTCTTCGCTCGTCGTGGTGACCGCTCCAGGTTTGAGACCGATCAAAACGAGCCCGGCGAGGACGAGAACCAGCGCGCCATTTACGCGATCCGGGAGCCACGAGCCGCCAGCCATCAGCAACGCGAAGCATCCCCAGAACGCGCCGCAGCGCCAAGAACGGTCGAGCAGGTGCATCAGCGCGAAAGCCGCGAACATGGCGCCGACCAGAATGTAGATGGCATCCAGGCCGATCATGCAGGCCGCCTGCGCACAAGGCGCCTGTCGAGCAGCCACAGCCGTGTTGCATGTATAAGAAAGGCCAGCACGGCCGTCGGCAGCGCCCAGACTGCGAGTTGGGGCGGCGTCACGGCGATTCCGTTCTGCTCCAGGACGCCCTTTATCAGCAGGACCGAGCCAATAGCGACGAAGACATCTTCGCCGAAGAACACACCGATATTATCGACGGCGGCGGCGTGGGCACGGACGTCATCGCGTGTTTCTGCGTCGAGCGGCGCAACCCTCTCCGCAGCGGCCTCGGCCATCGGCGCGATAACCGGCCGGACCATCTGGACGTGCCCCCCCAGCGCGGTAAGGCCGAGCATCGCAGATATCTGCCGGATCAGCAGATAGGCGGTCAGCACCCTCCCCGTGGTTGCGCTGCGCAGCTTGAGAATCTGAACGCGTGCACGTTCGCGCAAGCCGCCGCACTCCAGAAGACCGATGACGGGCAAAACGATCCAGGCGATCGAAACAAACCGGTTCGCGACGAAAGCATGGCCCAATATTGCGATCACAGACAGCAGATCGATGTGCGCGGCAAGCCCCGTGACAAGCGCAGCGACCACCACGACAGCGAGCGGATTGAAGCGCAGCCCGAAGCCGAGAATGACGACCGCAATGCCCGATAGAACCAGCATCCACCGCTCCTGAGAAACCCAGCCTAGCGCTCAATATCCGCCAAAACAAAAGGCCCGGGATTGCTCCCGGGCCTCCTGCCGATGCAACGAAGGATCAATAGAAGACGTCGTACTCCACTTCGATGACCTCGCCCGTGTAACGATCGACCAACACCGCGTCGTCGCCATCGCGAACCCAGACGTAACCGTCATCCGGCTCGTCGAGATCGTAGTCGTAGTAATCATTGATGAAATAGGTCGAGACAAGAAGGATCGCCGGGATGCGCTCGCCGATGCCGAACCGGCGATAATGGAAGCCCCAGGGCGCATGCCATAGGCCGATGCGATAGCGATGCGGCGCCCGGAATACGTGATGGAAATGCGCAACGTTCACATGGCCGTGGAATCCACCGTGACCGCCATGGACCGTTACGTGCACACCGGCATGATCGTGATGCCCATAATCGTTGTGATGCACGGTGACATGCACATCGCTGTGATGGCCGCTGACGTGCTCATGCGTGAAATCGTGCGAACCGCCACTCGACTCGTGATGACTGCCGCCGTCGTGGCTCTCATGGCCACCTCCGCCGCCATGCGACTGGTGTGATTCGTGGCTGCTGCCACCGCCGCCGCCGTTGTCGTGATGATGATCCGCCCAGGCGGATGACGCGAACGCAATGGCCCCCAAACTCAGGGCACCGAAAATAATGGCCTTCATGGGCTATCTCCTAAATAGAAGTTAATCATGATCGACAGCCGTCCGGCCGCCAACCAAAAACTTCCCGGAACCCTGAGGCTTTCTGCAGTTTCTGTAACGAAATGTCGTTCGCGTGCCCTACCAGACCTGCACCCGATCCTTCGGATCGAGATAGAGCTTCTGGCCAGCTTTCACATTGAACGCCGGATACCACGCATCGAGGTTGCGCACCGTGTCGCCGCGATATTCGGCAGGCGCGTGACCGTCGGTGGTGATCTGCTGGCGCAGGGCTTCCTCGCGCTCCTTCTCTCGCCAGCTTTGCGTGTAGGCCAGGAAGAAACGCTGATCGCCAGTAAGCCCCTGGACCACCGGCGCCTTCTTGCCGTGCAGCGACAAGATATAGGCGTCATGCGCAGCCGAAAGACCGGCAACGTCGGCGATATTCTCGCTCAGCGTCTGCTTGCCGTGGACATGCAGATCGGGGAAAGGCTTGTAGGCATCGAACTGTGCCGCGAGTTTGGCGCCGGCTTCCTGGAAGTGTTTCAGATCGTCCGGTGTCCACCAATTGGCGAGACGGCCCTGCGCGTCGAACAGCGCACCCGTGTCGTCAAAGCTGTGGCTGATCTCATGCCCGATCGTGGCACCGATGGCACCATAGTTGTTGGCGGCATCCGCATCCGGATCGAAATACGGCGCCTGCAGGATGGCGGCCGGGAAGTTCAACGCGTTGGCGAGCGGCAGGTTCACCGCGTTCACCTCCTGGGGCACCATCACCCATTCGCCGCGATCCACCGGCTCATGCAGCTTGGCGAGGTTGCGCTTGTATTCGAACTCCTCCGCCCGGCGGAGATTGCCGAACGCATCGCCGCGCAAGACCTGAAGCGGCGAATAATCCTTCCATTTGTCCGGATAACCGACACCGACACGCAGCGTGGCGAGCTTGGCGAGCGCCTTCTCCTTCGTCTTCGGCGACATCCACGCAAGGCGCGAAATGCGCGCGTGATAGGCGGTGAGAAGATCCTTCACCATCGCTTCGATCTTCGCCTTCGCAGCGGGCGGGAAATACTTCGCCACATAAAGCTTGCCGACGACTTCGCCCAGATTGGCATTTGTCGAATCGATCGCGCGCTTCCAGCGATCGCGAATCTTCGGCGTTCCATTCAGCGTCGTGCCATAGAACGCAAAGTTCTCATCCACAAAAGCCTTCGGCAGGACACCCGCATAGTGGCTGAGCAAGTGATAGGTCAGATAATCCTTCCAGACATCGACCGGTTCGCTTCCGACCAGCGCGGAGATGCCTACAATCGCCGTCGGATGCCAGACGATATAGCTCTGCTGGTCCCTCAGATTGGCGGCATTGAAGTAGGCACCCCAATCCAGCCCCGGCGCTTTCGTTGCGAAGTCGCCGCGCTTCCACGGATTGTTCGCCTTCTTCACATCCTCGGAATCTTCACGCGAAGCATGGGTCTTCGCAATTTTTGTTTCGAGATCGAAGATCGCCTGCGCCTTCTTGTCCGCATCCGCGATCTTGGCGAGCTTCAGCACCGCCGCGATGTGCGCACGATACTTCGCGCGGATCGCATCCATCTTTGGCGATTGCTGGATGTAGTAGTCGCGGTCCGGCATGCCGAGACCGCCCTGCAGGATATAAGGCACGTTGTGCGCCGGGTCTTCGAACCCCTGGCTGATCCACACGCCAAAGATGTGATCGGTGTAGAAATTCGTGGAATTGAGCGCATCGACATCGGCGCGTAGCGTGGTACCAAGATAAGTCGACAGCGATTTCTTGTCCTTGATCGCCGCGACACCGGCGAATTCATCCTTCAGCGGGCTGAGGCCCTTTGTTTCGATTCCGGCCTCGTCCAGATAGCTCGCATAATAGTCACCGACCTTCTGTGCGTCCGTTCCGGCTTTCGGCGTGCCTTTCGCGGCATCCTGAATCAGACCCCGAACCTGCTCGCGGGTCTTTTCGACCAGGATCGCGTCTGGGCCATAGCTTGCTTTGTCCGCGGGGATTTCCGTCTTCTTGATCCAGGCGCCATTCGCGTAGGCAAAGAAGTCATCGCCGGGCGCGACGCTGTGATCGATACCTGCAAGGTCGATGCCATGGGTCATAGGCGCACTCTGCGCCGGCAGGATCGCAAGCGAAATCACAGCAACCGCTATTCCCGAAGATGCACGGAATCTGGACATGGAATCCCCTGATGATTGATCGGCGCGGAACGTAGCGTCCCGGACGTGCCGCATAAAGCCCGCAGCGATCACGCCTTGGCGAGCGCACTATTGCAGTTTTCGACTAGCCCCCATGCAGGTCGACCAAACCTGCTCAAAAATCCTGTGAGCGCTTGCGCCCTGCGGTGCGCGTCATGCAACAATTGCGCGTCACAAAGGCGGGGTCACAGATGTCCGGCAGGTTGAAGATTCTTTCCCTCTCGTTGCTGCTGTCGGGCAGCGTCGTGCTTGGGAGCGCGGTCAACGCCGCGCCGCAATATGGCGTATGGGGCTTCGACTCCGCCGGCATGGATGCCAGGACCAAGCCCGGCGACGATTTCTTCCGCTATGCGAACGGCACCTGGCTCGACAACACGCCGATCCCCGGCGACAAGCCCGCCGTCTCCTTTCGCCTGCAGATGACCGATCGCACGGAAGCGCGCCTGCATGACATGATGGAGGACGCCGCGAAGACTGCCTCCCATCAGCCGGATGATCTGAACGGGAAAATGGGCGCCTTCTACAAGGCGTTCATGGATGAGCAGCACATCGAAGCATTGGGTGCGAAGCCGCTTGATCCGCTGTTGGCCGATGTGCGTGCTGCAAACACGCGAGATGCGCTCGCGGCGCTTATGGGGCGGACGAATGCCGACCTTGAGGCGTCGCTGTTCAACGTCTTCATCGACGTCGATCTGAAAGATCCCAAGCACTACGCCACCTATGTCAGCCAGAGCGGTCTCGGCCTTCCGGATCGTGACTATTATCTCAAACCGGATTTCGCCAAGGCGAAGTCGCAATACGAAATCTATGTCGCGCGACTGCTGCATCTCCTGAACTGGCCGGATGCCGATGCGCGCGCGAAGGACGTGGTCGCATTCGAGACCAGGATCGCCGATGCAAGCTGGACCAAAGCGCAGCAGCGCGATCCCATTGCAACATACAATCCGATGAGTGTTGCCGATCTCGAAAAGGCCGCGCCGGGCTTTGCGTGGAAGGGTTTCTTCGAGCAGGCCGACTTATCGAAGGTCGATCGCGTCATCGTTGCGGAAAACACGGCATTTCCAAAGCTCACGGCGATCTATGCCGCAACGCCCGTCGAGGTCCTGCAGGCTTGGCAGGCCTTTCACATCGCCGACAATGCGTCGCCCTATCTCTCGAAGTCCTTCGCCGACGCGTATTTCGAGATGCACAACAAGACGCTTTCGGGCCAGAAAGAACAGCAGGTTCGCTGGAAGCGCGGCGTATTCGCGGTCAGCGGCGGCGATTTCGGCGTCGGCGACCGGCTCGGCACCTATGGCACGATGGGCTGGGGTGTCGGCGAACTCTACGCAGCGAAATACTTCCCGCCCGAGGCCAAGGCCAAGATCGAAGCACTGGTCGACAATCTGAAGGCCGCTTATCGCGTGCGGCTGCAGAAGCTCGACTGGATGGGCGCGGCGACCAAAGTGCAGGCGTTGAAGAAGCTCGACACGTACACGATCAAAGTCGGCTATCCCGATCATCTACGCGATTATTCCAAAATCGTGATCGCCGATGACGATCTGCTCGGCGATGTGCGCCGCGCGGGCGCCGGCGACTGGGCGTTCTATTCCGGGCGCCTTTTCGGTCCGGTGGACAAGAGCGACTGGCTGATGACGCCTCAGACCAACGATGCCTATAACGGTTCGCTGCGCGATATCGTGTTCCCAGCCGGCATTCTTCAGGCGCCGATGTTCGACGCCGATGCCGATCCGGCTATCAACTATGGCGCCATTGGCGGGGTCATCGGGCACGAGCTCACGCACGGCTTCGACGACCAAGGCCGCAAGATCGACGCTGATGGCGCGTTGCGTGACTGGTGGACCAAGGACGATGCGAAGAAGTTCGAAGCTCGCGCCAAAAAGCTCGGCGCACAATACTCTGCCTTCGAGCCGTTGCCCGGTATCCACGTGAAAGGCGAACTCACCATGGGCGAGAACATCGCAGATCTTGGCGGTCTCACCCTCGCACTCGATGCCTATCATGCTTCGCTGCACGGTAAGCCAGCGCCGGTCATCGATGGACTGACTGGCGACCAGCGCGTGTTCCTGGGCTGGGCGCAGGCGTGGCGCGGCAAGGTCACGGACGACTTCGTCAGGAAGCAGGTTGTGAGCGATCCGCATTCGCCGCGCCAGTTCCGCGTCAACGGCGTCGTGCGCAATGTCGATGCATGGTATGCGGCGTTTCATGTAAAGCCGGGCGAGAAGCTCTACGTCGCGCCGAAGAGCCGGGTGAAGATCTGGTAGCGAGGTCTTGAAGATCGTCCGGTCGCACCTAGGTCTGACGTGGACCGGACAATCTGGGAGCAGGCGATGAACCGCGCTACTGTTGGAATTGGACTTGCGCTTTTGCTGGCCGCTGCGCCGGCGCAGGCGGGTTGCGTGAAAGGTGCCATCGTCGGAGGCATTGCCGGGCATCTCGCACATCATCACGCCGTTTTGGGCGCCGTGGCCGGATGCGCGATCGGCCACCACATGGCGGTTGAAGCGCGCAAGGAGAAAGCGGCGCAACAGGCCCAAAAGGCGCACCAAACTCAGCCTGCGAAGCCGCAAGGCCAGAACTAGACCGCTGCCAAAGCCTGTGTCAGATCGGTGACGAGGTCGTCCGGGTGTTCGATACCGACCGACAGACGGATCGTCGTATCCAGAACGCCGATGCGGTTGCGGACATCGACCGGAATGCCAGAATGCGTCATTGCAGCAGGATGGCTCGCTAGCGATTCCGTTCCGCCGAGGCTCACTGCAAGCTTAAATATCTGCAGTGCATTCAGGAACGCAAACGCTTCCGCCTGACCGCCCTTGATATCGAACGAGAACGTCGATCCGGCGCCGGTGCTTTGCCGCTGATACACCTGCTGCGCCGCTGAGCCTTCTTCAAGGAACGGCAGATAATGGACCTTCGTCACCTTGGGATGATCGCGCAGGAATTCGGCGACGAACTTCGCATTGTCGTTCGCGCGCTCCATGCGCAAACCCAGTGTCTCGAGCGAGCGGCCGAGCATCCAGCAGGTGTGCGGATCGAGTTGGGTGCCGATACCGCTGCGCAGAGATTCAATAGGTGCCAATGTGGCGAGGCTGCCAACCGCGGCGCCTGCGATCAGGTCGGAATGGCCACCGACATACTTGGTCAGCGAATACACTGAAACATCCGCCCCTTGTTGCAAGGGGCGCTGAAACACGGGACCGAGCAATGTGTTATCGCAGACGATGATCGGGCGGTGCTTCTGTTTGGTCTCCAGCTCGTCCGCGATCCTTTTCATCAGCGCGATGTCGACCAGCGAATTGGTCGGATTCGATGGCGTCTCGATCATGATGATCGAGACGCGGCCTTTCGCGGCGGCGGTCTCGGCGGCTTTGCGCACGGCGCCTTCGCTGACACCATCGACGAAGCCAACAGCGCCAATGCCGAAGGCGGCGAGCTTTCCGGTCATCAACGTTTCGGTGCCGCCATAAAGCGGCTGCGAGTGCAGGATCACATCGCCTGGTCGTGCATAGGCCAGCATCGTGGTCGCGATCGCGGACATGCCGGACGAGAAGAGAAGGCTGCTTTCGGCGCCCTCGTAGACCGCGAGACGATCTTCGACGATCTCGCTGTTCGGATGGTTGAAGCGCGAATAGACGAGACCATCGCTCGACCCCGCTGGTGGTTGCCGGCGGCCGGAGACGTAGTCGAAGAAATCCTTGCCCTCTTCCGCGGTCTTGAACACGAAGGTCGAGGTCAGAAACACCGGCGGCTTGACTGCGCCTTCCGACAGCGACGGATCGTAGCCGTAGCTCAGCATCAGCGTTTCAGGCTTCAGCGCGTGATTGCCGATATGCGTCTTCGACGGGCGCGGCGCGGTCATGGAATCTCGTTGGATGGGCGTTTCGCCGGCCAATATAGCGAGATTTTCGCGAGCGTTTGCTTGCGGAATTACCCGCGACCTTGTCAGGAAAATGCGCGCGCCGGAGCGTTTGCGAACGAGTCGGCTAGCGGTTCGGCAGAACCTCGTGCGACGAACGCGCGAGCATCGCCGCAGCGCCGGTCGTCGTCTTGACGGGCACGGGTGCGGGCATGTTGAGCCACCGGCCGAAGGTATCGCGAAGCCACATCTTCGCCTGCTTGAAAATGCCGGGGCGGTCGATGATCACATAGACCTTGCGGACGTCTTCGGTGATTTCCCAAACACCGGCGGAGTTCGCCGGAAACCAGATCGTGTCGCCGGCGTGAATGTCGATCGGCTCACCCACTTCCGGAATGAAGCGCGCGCTGCCGACGATGAAGTGCGCGAACTCTTCCTGCATGATCGTGCGTTGCCAGCGGCCCGGCGAGCACTCCCATATGCCCATGCTGTCGATACCGGGAATCTCGTCGATATATTTGCGCCCCGTCAGTTGCGACACCGTCGCGCTGAGCGGGATCTTCACCGGACCCAGCGGGTCCAGGTCCTCCTTGCGCATCGACGCAGCCTGGGAAATCAGAATTGTCATCGGCCCTGCGTACAACCCGCCGAATGCTGCGACGGAAATGTCGAAGCCCCGGCATCATTTCTGCGACATTAAAATACAATTAGACAGGTTGAAGAAGAGTAACCGCGCTCCAGCCGTTTCCGTTCGAAATGGGACAAAGGTCTGCCGGCTATTGGACGCCCAATTGAAGCGCACATTCCTGAATGCTCTGTTCCGCCGTCGAGCCCCCGGGGGGCCGATTTTTTTGGGGTTCAATTCTCGCGGCCGCACCCAGATGTCTGACGCAAAAGCAAAAACGCCTTGCGGGTGAACCCTGCGAACGCACGCTCCTATTCGAACCTCAATTTCCCAAGGGGGTACCCCTTTTGTCCTGTCGAACACGGCAACCAGAAAAATTGCCCGACAATCTTCGCACGACACAACATCTGGATATTTGATTTCGGGTTTGGGCATACCCCACCCCTCCCCCTCCTCTTCCGTGTCCAAGCATGGTTCAGGCCGATGCCCGAACTGGCCGCCTGAAATGGGGTCGGTCGTGAAGCCTTCAAGTCCACACAGGATCACAAAGTGTTACCGGGGCGGGACGGCGCAACCGGCGGCAGTCCCGCCCGCCATTTCCCGCACGGCCCCGATCCCTTAACCTCGGACCGAAACCGATCGCCGCCAAAGCTTCTTGAAACGCCCCCTCCCCGACATTCTGCAGGACGTTTTCGTCTGTTCGGCCGAGGTCGCAGCGGGCATCGGGCGGTTCGCTGCGGAGCGGCGGTTTCCCGTCAGAACGGTGATCGTGAAACAGGGCGACCACGCCGGCGCGACGTATCTGATGATCGCTGGCCGCGCGCATGCCCTGACCTACGGTTTCGAAGGTCAGCTCGTCCTGCTGCACGAATTCCTTACCGGCGACTTTTTCGGCGCCGTGGCGCAAACTGGTTCCGAACCTGAAGATGCCGATGTCGTCGCCGTGGAGATCACCCATGCCGCGATATTCCAGGCGCCGGATTTCCTCGCCCTGATCGAAACCTATGGATGCGTGGGCCTGGCGGTTTCCCGCGCGCTGCTCCGGCAATTGCGCGCTGCGGCGAGCAAGGTCGTGCAACGCACGACACTGTCCGCGGCCGGACGCGTCCATGCGGAGCTGTTGCGGCTCGCAAATCAGGGCGATGGACGCACATTGCGACCGGCGCCGGTTCTGTCGAAACTGGCATTGCGCGTTCAGAGCACCCGCGAAACGGTTTCCAGAACCATCAGCGCCTTGGAGCGGCGCGGTATCATCCGTCGCGAAGGCAATGCGCTCGTTATCGTGGCGCCGCATCGTCTGGAAGAGCTCGTCGTCTGACGGTGTCAGAATTTCAGCGAAAACAGCTTGGCGGGCTGATGATCGTATTCGGACTGCAATTCGCCGACATTCTCCAACCGGAAACGCCCGTCCTTGTCGGCAGCACAAAGCGCCGCGGCAAAACTCTCGCTGACGCATACGGCGCCCTCCGGCACCGATGCAGCGATCCGCGCCGCCAGGGCCATGGCCGCACCGGTGAGCGTTTTTCCACCGGCAAACGGATCCCTGATGCTGGTGAGCACGCCGTAATGCGCAGCAATTCTTACAAGCGCGACGCGTGAGAGCGCTTTGGCGATCGCTGCAATCGCCGTCGCGGCGATCAATGGCGTGGCGAACCCGACGACCACCGCATCGCCGGTCCAGAAGGGCGCCTGAAGCGGCTTCTGACCGTCGCGAAGTGCGCCGGCGATGCGGAAAAGAATCTCGTCCAAGCGCGCAGCTTGTATGTCCGCGCGAATTTCGAGCCGCACGAGCGCCGCGAGCTGCTCGGAGCGTTTTGCTTTTTCCTGCCGGGGCAAATTCCGTGTCTGGCGTTTCGGCGCAACCAGAACGTCCTGACGCCGACCGCCACTTTTCCAGATTGCGCCGATCGAAGCACTGGTGCCTGCGTTGTTGCCCTTTTGGAGGATGAGCAACTGCACGGCTTCGGACATGAAGGTGCGGGCATTCATGACCGCGCTCCCCATGGCGACGTCCGCGGCCAGTTCGATCGACAGCGGGGATGCCGGACCGTCGCCGCTGACAACGCACACGCTGCTGGCGCGCGTGATGACCGCGTCGAACTGTTTCGTCCAGGCTTTTCCGTAAGGCACCACCGAGGTTTCGCGGAAAAGTGCGACGGGCCAGGGCAGGACGACGTGAAGATCCGCGTCCGCGTCCAGCACGGCCTGTGCAACGACGAGGTCGGCCCCCGCGGCCAACGCACCGAAGGCATGACCGATGCGCTCTCTGGCCAGAAGCTCGCGAATCTTCCGCGAGATATCCGGATCGTTCGCCGCAATCGCCATGCGCCCCGCGAAATGCAAGCTCCGCGGCGGCCGCATCTTCTCCAGCCACGCCTTGTCCTGGCCGAGTTCATCCAGGATCAACAAGAATTGCCGCAGCGTGGACGCATGATCCTCGTAAGCGCGCGGCGCCAGAGAGATTGCGTGGGCCAGCATGCTCTCGGCGTCGCCGACATCGCCAAGAAGAAGCATGGCTTCCGCGCGCGTGGCAGCACGCCAATATGGCGTCTCGCGCTCGTCGCCGTCCCGCTCGAGGATTTTGCGCGCCAGCGCCCAGGATTTGACGCGCTCGCCCGCCAACAGCGAAAGTGTCGCTGCGTTGATGAGTGGATAACTCGCCCCGCTCTTCCGGGCGGCGTCCGCGTAGGCCTGCGCGGATTCGCGATAAAACTTGCGCCGCTCCGCGCCTTTCGCCGCGATCGCCCGATCCTTGAGCAACCTGCCTTTGACGCTAAGGACGGAAGGATCATTCGAGCGCCGCTCGAAGCCACCTTCCCGAAACAACGCCCAAGCCTTCTCCAACGCACCGGCGCGTGCGTGTGCGATAATGGAGAGGAGAATACCGCTATTCGAACGCAATCTGACCCCGCGTATCTGTCACACGATGCCAACACGCCGCCGTAGTCTCAAGCGGTCACGATCGCAAATCAAAAAGCTCAGCATTCCTTTTGCATTCCTCGGCCTTCCGATATTGGTCCAAGCCTCGGAAGAGCAAGCAGGGCTCGACTGCCCGAGCCCTGGAAAGTCGCCCCTACATGCTTTTTCTCGCAGCTGGATTTCTGAACTACTTCTTATGATGGATGCCGACAACTCCATAATCGCCTGGATTTTTGATGTCTGGATCGTGCCGAATCGTCACCACGGGCAGCTCGTCACCATTCGCGTTGTAGAAGTAGAGACGAATGTAAAGATTGAACGGGTCGGAGTTTGCGTCTTTGATGGCAAGCAGTTGCGCGGAGAATGAAATAGAGTTGCAAAGCCCGGTAGCATCGTCGATTGAAGGTTCAACGTCTGAGTACCGTGGATTGTTTGGGTCGTAAGGGTATTTGGTGTTTGGGCCAAGCGTGATGCCATCCCCGGCATCACCGTTTTCTCCGTCTCCGGGATATCGGAATTCACATTCGTAAATGGTGTCAGGGTCGAGTGTTAGTTTGACTATGCACGCACGATGGACACGGATATCGCAAGGGCCGTCACCGGCCTCCCGGGGTGCATCTTTCGGATACGCCTTTATAAAAGGCACCGGCAAACCGACCGAGCTTGGCGTTAGCCCAATGATCCACTCATAGACAACTGGTAGGGGCTGAGCACCAACTTTCTTGGGCGGAATAGGTGTTTCTGGCCCCGACGCAAACAATGAAGATTTGTTTGAAACCAAAATCGCTGGCATTTTCAATTTCCTTCTTTTGACGCGATGATCTTTGTTAGTTCAGCATCGAGCTTGTGTTTCTGCTGGCTCCATTCCTGATTGTTCGGATCGATGATGACCAGCAGATCCATGACAGCCGACGCATGCGTGAGTCTGGTTTTGGCTTGATCCATGTCGCCGGCGCGTACTTCGCCGCGCGCGAGATTGCGCTGAAGGGCGATCCACTGAATTTTGTAGTCCATGTTGACCGGATCGGCCGTCATGAGCTGTGTGATGATCTTTTCGGCCGTCAAACGCCTTTCACGGGCATGAACATCATCGCCGTTTATGTGATAGGCGTCCGCCATCCAGTGGTAGCGATTGAAGAGGTGAACCTGATTCACGCTGGAGGGAGGCATCCGATGCACCGCCGTGTTCATGTGTTCCAGAGCATGCGTGCACCAATCGAGCGCCGATTTTGGATTCATGGGCGATAGAAAGTCCAGAGAACAGAGATCGCCCTCCGCAAGTGCCTGCTCGCGCAGATACCGCGGTTCGCGCGGCGCGAGCGAGATCATTCTCTCCGCGAGTTGCCGGTATTCCGCGAATGCCTTTTTGGCGCCGGCAACATCGCCTCCGGCGTATTTGTCATACCCCAGCCAATACACGCTTTGAGCATGATCGAAGACGCGTTCTGGATTGTTGGGCTCCGCGGAGAGAAGAGCGGATGTCGTGGAATAGGCTTCCTTGAATTTATCGACGGCGCTTTGGCGTGCTCCACGCGTCTCATCATCCTCGCCGAGTGCAAGCAGGACAAGCGCGCGGTTCGCACGTGAGTCCGGCGAGAGGTTGTCGCCTTGGCTATCGTAATATTCGAGCGCGCGGTGGTTGAC
>DATJUS010000012.1:0-23172 GCA_035502175.1 Rhizomicrobium sp. | reverse complement strand
GATCTTCTGGAGACGATCGCGCTGGCGGGCCTGCTCGCGCCGGCGGCTCTGGCGATGTTCGCGCTGACCCCGATCCCGCTTGTGCTGCTGGAACAGGCTTCGCTCGTAATCTTCGCCGCGCTCATCGGTTACCTCGCCACGCTGACGGGCGGGGTTACCTCGCCGCTGATCATCTGGCTCGTGCTCGTGCCTGCCGAAGCAGCACTCGCCGGCGGACGGCCTGCCGTGCTGCGCGCCGCCGCCGCCGCATCGCTTGCGCTCATCGCAATCTCCGCCATTCAGGCGTTCGGTGCTCTGCCGCTGTCGCGCCTGCCGTCGCCGGCCTGGCAGATCTACGCCGTGTCGATCCTCGCGGCCGTGGTGCAGGCGGGACTGGTCGCCGCCGCGGCGCAGGACCGCCAGCGTGCCGCCGATCAGGCTGCGGCCGAAGGCGCCGCGATGTATCGCTTTCTCGCCGACAATGCGATGGACCTGATCACCCGCCATACCGCCGATGGCCGCATCCGCTTCGCAAGCCCGGCGGCGCAGACGCTGCTGGGCCTTTCCCCGGATACGCTGATCGGGCAGGCGCCGGCCGCACTGGTTCATCCCGATGATCTGCGCGCGATCCAGGCTGCGTTCATGGAGGCGAGCTATTTCGCGCGCTCTGCCACGGCCGAGATCCGGTTGAAGCGCGCCGACGGGACCTTCGTGTGGTCGGAGATCCGCTGCCGCCCGGCGACGCCGGTCAAAGGCAAGGCCGCCGACATCGTCGCGGTCACGCGCGACATCACCGAGCGCAAGAGCCACGAGCGCGCGCTGATCGAGGCCCGCGATCTCGCCGAGGAGGCCAACCGCGCGAAATCGACCTTCCTCGCGAATATGAGCCACGAACTGCGCACGCCGCTGAACGCGATCCTCGGCTTCTCCGAAGTGATGACGCACGAGATGTTCGGGCCGGTCGGAAGCCCACGCTATCTCGAATATTCGCGCCTGATCCATGAGAGCGGCGCGCATCTTCTGGAGCTCATCAACGGCATCCTCGACATGTCGAAGATCGAGGCCGGAAAGTTCGAACTGTCGGAAGAGATTTTCGATCTCGACGAAGTCGTTACATCCTGTTTGCGCTTTGTGCGCCAACCGGCGGAACGCGCGGGCGTCCGGCTCAGGACCGCGGTTGCGCCGTCGGTGCACACGATCTTCGCCGACAAGCGCGCGGTCAAACAGGTCCTCGTCAATCTGCTTTCCAACGGCGTCAAGTTCACGCCGCGCGGCGGCGAAGTGCGTGTGACGGCGAGCCTGGACAGCCGCGGCGTCGAGATCGCGGTGTCGGATTCCGGCGTCGGCATTTCCGCAAAAGACCTCGACCGTCTCGGCAGGCCGTTCGAGCAGGTCGAAGGCGAGCATGTGCGCTCCAAGGAAGGCACCGGCCTCGGCCTCGCGCTGGTGAAAGCCTTTGCGTCGATGCATGGCGGTGAGGCGACGATCGAATCCACGCTCGGCGTCGGGACCACCGTGCATGTGCGCCTGCCGTATGCAGCCGTCGATGAGAAGGGCGTGCGTGTGGCGCCGACCGAGGCCAAGATCATTCCGTTCAAGGGCGCTGCTTAAAGTTCCCCTAATCCCATTTACCGGTTCTTAGCGCGCGTCGGGCAAAAGCTTGCGCATGCTGGCCGAAACGACCGCCGCCGTTGACGACTTCAACGCGCGCTCCGCGCGCGGGCAATGGCACACGCAGTGTTACGACAAGCTGATCTTCGACAGTCCGAAGCTCGCGCAGCTGCGCGACATCTGGCTGGCCGTGCGCGGCGACAAGGCGCTGCCGCGCCGCGAGGACTTCACCGCGCGCATTCTCGGCCGTCATCTGCAGGGCATCACTTTCGTGGAGCGCGTGGAAGAGGGCGGCACGCGCCGCTATCGCTTTCGTATGTTCGGCAGCGGGCTCGCGCGGTTCATCGGCGATTGCACGGGCAAGTTTCTGGACGAGGTCGTCCCGCCGGTGTTCATCGACAGCTGGCTCGCGACCTACGATCTCGGCATCGACGCGCGCAACCCGCTGCGGTTCGTCTCGCGCTTCCGCGCCGCGGAGCTCGAACATGTGCAGGCCGAGTGCCTGGTCGCGCCGGTCACGGGCGGCGGCGGGAAGCCATGGGGTCTTCTGGTCTCGGTCGTCTATTCGCCTGTTGTCGTCTGACGTCTTTGCGTTCGCGAGACCGGCTTCAATCCGATTTCATGTCCAGCAGGAGCAATTCAGGCCATAGCAGATGCAGCGTTGCGCGAATTGCAAGGCCGGCGCACACGGCGACCAACGTGCTCGTAAGCGTTCCGATGAGAAAATACTCCGTGAAGTCCCTGCTCGCCGGACCTTCGAACTGATGGGAGCGCACCAGACTCTTGGCGGCAACCAGAAAGCCAAGCGCTGAAAAACTCCCCAACGCGACCACGATCGTCAGGAGCATCCGCTCCAGAACTCCTATGAGAAAGCCGCGCCGGATCTCGTTTGGATCCATCGTGCTGCCCGCCGGCAGAGCCAGTTTGAGAATCGCCTTTACGAAGAACGCGCCCCATCGCAAGGCAAGGCAAAGCGCAGTCCCGCCGACAAGCAGGGACGCGAGATGCGCGGGATCGATATCGAAGCGAAATTGATGCTGCGGGCTTATTGAGAAGGCGTCGACAAGCGCGAGACTGGAGAGGAAGACCGCCAGTGGCGGGATGCATTCATTGGCCAGCTGAAATTTCGATGTGCGATAGCGGATTTGCGCTTGCGCGATCATCGCCAGACTCGAAAACAAGCCTAGAACCCATGAGCCGCAGAACCAAAACGCTAGCATTGCGATTGCGATAGCGCGACATCCGAGCGCAAATTGCCACGTCAGGGCGCCGCTCTGGCTTCTGTCATCGTATCTTCTGTCTGTGACGATGCCGTACGCGAGGAATGTCCATATGAAGATGAACTCGAGCCAGTCGACAGTCTGCGGTGTGATGAGCGCGGCCTTCACGTGTGTCTCTCATCAACATAGCGCTCCAGCAGGTATCCGAGCGCCTTTTCGGTATCCAGATAGGGCTGCGCGCCGGAGGCGGCGAAATGCTTCGATACGGCTTGCCGGGTGACATGAAGCTTGGCTGCGATCTGCGCCTGGGATTTGCCATCGCGGATCATCGAAACGACTTTTTTCTGCTGGTCGGTCCAATGCGTGCGATGAAACCAGAGCATTTCGGTCATGCCGTTCAAGACCTCGTCGAGGCCGTTGAACCCGACAAATACACCTCCGAGTTTATTGGTCTTCGAGGCCATGTTGATGGCCTCGCGCGCGTTGTGGAAAGCGGGCCCGTCGATTTTGTTCGGGTCCGGGCGAAGCGGTGTATAGATCGGGCCGCGGCCAAACCCTGTCCGCAGTTGATGGTCGGGAAGCATCTCCTCGAAGTCCCAGATAAGCTCGGGGATCTTGCGCGTTGTCCGTAACAGGCCCTGGATTTCGTCGCCCGATGCAATGGAGAAGTTCGAGAGCAGCTCATCCGCATATTTGTGGTTGATCTTCGCGACAAGCGCCTCAAGCTGCTGCTGCAACCTTGAGCGCATCCTGGGCTGCATCGCGCGGGAGCGCACGATATCTCCCATGACGGCAATTGCTGAACGTCGGGCAAATCGGACGGGCATTGTGGGCCTTCTTCAATGCAACCATAATCGGTTGACAGTCCGGTTGTCAACCGAAATAGGTTGATGAGGGCAAAGTCAACCGATTACGGATGCCTGGCCGTTTTGCCGCCGGGTGATACAGTCGCCGTATGACCCTTCGTCTCAAATCCGGAATATTCGTCCGTGCGCTGATCCGGCGCGCCGAAGTCGCGGGTGCGCAGGCCTATGTCGTGCGCAAGGGTTCGGAAGAAGCAGGCGCAATATTTCTCAAGGTATCGCGGCTTGACGGCACGAGTGTCGTGCTCTCTCAGGCCCGCGCGGGCGAGGGCGATCTCGTCTGGGCCCGGCCCCTTGGCGAAAGCACGGACGATGCAAAGGCGAGCGCCTATTTCGAGCGTCAGATCAAATTCGATCCCGATCTCTGGATCGTGGAGATCGAGGATCGCGACGGCCGCGCGTTCGTGGATGAGAAGGTGGTCTGAACGCGCTAGGCCGCTGCCCACGCGCGGTAGAATTCTTCGTAGCGCTTGACGACGCGGCGCAGCGCCTTGCGCCGGGTGCGCTGTTCGAGAAGGAACCCGACGAGTTCGTGGCGTTTCTCGACCATCGCCTGGCAGGCGTCCAGGTTCGCTTCGCACCACGCGATTTTTTCCGACACATCGCTGAAATCCGCCGCGATGGGCACGTAGTGCTCTCCCGGCGCAAAATGGCCTTCGAAAAAAGCCTCATAGGAATGGCTTTCGCGCAGGATCACGCAATTGGTGGCGATCTGCCAGCCGAAGCTGCTGGCGACGTCGTTGCCTGCGATGGCGATCTGATAGCGATGGGCAAGCTGCGCCTCCCGCGGGAGGTATGGCTTTTCGTATTGCGTGATGGGGGGCAATTGCAGCTCGGGATGCTTTTCGGAAAGGATGAAGCCGACATCGAATCCGGGTTTGTCGAAATAGTGCGCGACAAATGCGTAGCGCGGCACGGTCAGCAAATGCGCGCGCAATGCTGCTTCGTCGATCTGTTTCTTGTGATACAGCGCGAGGACGGAGCGCGCGCTTCGCACGTCGCCACCATGGGTGCTCGCGCCGCGCAATTGCCCGCGCCAGACAACGCTAGGCGATTTTTGCGCGCAGGCGGTCTCCGTCGGATCGGGCGGTGAGCAGAAGGCCAGCCCGCCGATCTCATGCATGCGCTCGAACGGCCACAGGATCACGTTCTTCGCGCCGGCGCGGCGGTTGTATTGAAACACCGGGAACGGGAAGTCGGTGTCGCCCGCCGCGTCTTCCATGTTCATGACGACGGGCGAGCGCAGCCCCGACGCATAGAGCCCGGTGAGCAGGCGCGAGACGCGCGTGGCGCGCTTCTTCGTGCGGCTGTTGACCGGTTGCTTGCGGAAATCGACGTCCCAGGTGTCTTCGCCGACGCGGACCAATCCGGCGCCGCGCTCCTCCGGCACGAAACCCTGCGTCGCCGGATCGTGCAGGATCAGGGACTCGTTCACCGCTGCCCGATTGCGCACGAAGTCCGCGACGTCGAGCCCGGGCGC
The DNA here is from genome assembly GCA_035502175.1 of Rhizomicrobium sp. GTDB lineage: Bacteria > Pseudomonadota > Alphaproteobacteria > Micropepsales > Micropepsaceae > Rhizomicrobium. The sequence continues at coordinate 18,019 of DATJUS010000012.1, read as the reverse complement.
AGCCTTGCAATCGCCGAACTGAAACGCGACCTGATTTTCGATGAATGTGTCGCGATCCAAGGTCGTTTGCGGTTCGGGTGGCGGTCTCTGGGTAGTCACGGGGGCCGGAACCGTCAAGCGAAGTTGCCCCGCGCGCGCGTCCCTGCTACTCCCCGCGGCCCATGAGCCAGACGCCTGAAACCGAAGCACGCCAACCCAATTCACCCGCTGCGCAAGCGCAGCGGAGGCGGACCTTCGCGATCATCTCGCATCCGGACGCCGGCAAGACGACGCTGACCGAGCAGTTGCTGCTGCTGGGCGGCGCGATCCATGCCGCGGGTCAGGTGAAGGCGCGCGGCGAGGCGCGGCGCGCGCGTTCCGACTGGATGAAGATCGAGCAGGAACGCGGCATCTCCGTCACCTCGGCAGTGATGACGTTCGAATACAAGCACGCGGTGTTCAATCTTCTCGACACACCGGGCCACGAAGACTTTTCGGAAGACACGTATCGGACGCTGACGGCCGCCGACTCCGCGGTGATGGTGATCGACGCCGCGAAGGGCATCGAAGCGCAGACGCGCAAGCTGTTCGAGGTCTGCCGCATGCGCGACATCCCGATCATGACCTTCGTCAACAAGATGGACCGCGAAGCGCGCGATACGTTCGAGCTGTTGGACGAAGTGTCGGATCAGCTTCAGCTCGATGTCGCGCCGATGATGTGGCCCGCGGGCATGGGACAGAACTACAAAGGCAATTTCGATCTCTATGCCGATGACTTTGTGCCCTATGCGGCACAGGGCGCGCATGGCGACCGCATCGGCAACAACGCGCTGGCCGCGACCTTGCCGGAAGACGTGAAGGCAAAGCTCGACGAGGAAGTCGAGCTCGCGCGCGCGGGGCTTTCGCATTTCGATGCCGCCGCCTATCGCGAAGGCAACATGACGCCGGTCTATTTCGGTTCGGCGCTGAAGCGGTTCGGCGTGATCGAGCTGCTCGATGCGCTGGCGCAGCAGGCGCCACCGCCCCGCGATCAGGCGGCGAAGGACGGCGTTGTCCATCCGGGCGACAAGGATGTCAGCGGCTTCGTGTTCAAGGTTCAGGCGAACATGGATCCGAACCATCGCGACCGCGTCGCGTTCCTGCGCCTGTGCTCGGGCAAATTCCGGCGCGGCATGAAGCTGAAACAGTCTGGCACCGACAAGAGCATCGGCATCCACAACCCGATCCTGTTCTTCGCCGCCGAGCGCGAGACGGTGGACGAGGCATGGCCCGGCGACATCATCGGCATTCCGAACCATGGTGTGCTGCGCGTCGGCGACACGCTGTCGGAGTCGGGCGCGGTGACCTTCACCGGCATCCCGAACTTCGCGCCGGAAATCCTGCGCCGCGTGCGCCTTGGCGATCCGATGAAGCAGAAGCATCTGGCACGTGCGCTGACGTCGCTCGCGGAAGAAGGCGTGACGCAGGTGTTCAAGCCGATGATCGGCGCGCAATGGGTTGTTGGCGTTGTCGGCCCGCTGCAGCTCGACGTTCTGAAGTCTCGTCTTGTCGCGGAATACGGCTTGGACGCCGATCTCGAACCTTCGCCCTATGACACCGCGCGCTGGATCAGCGCATCGGATGCCGAGACGCAGAAATTCATCGCCGCCAACCGCGGCCAGATGGCCGAAGACCGCGATGGTGCGCCGGTGTTCCTCGCGAAGTCGTCGTGGGAGCTCGGCTATATCTCCGGCAAATTCCCCGAAGTGAAATTCGCCAAGACGCGCGAACGCAGTGACGTGCAGAGCGCGGCTTAGGCCTTCTTCGCTTTCTTCTTCGGCTTTGCTTTCGCGGCGGCTTTGGCGAGGTTCTCCGCGACAGCGGCTTGGATCAGCGTTTTGAAAGCTTTCTCGTTGATCTTGGCGCCCTCGGCGAAATCGATCGCGCGGCGGACGTTGCCTTCGAGGCTGGAGTTGAAGAGTTTTGACGGGTCCTTGAGCGCCGCGCCCTTGGCGAAGGTGAGCTTCACCTTTTCCTTGTAGGTCTCGCCGGTGCAGAGGATGCCGTCATGCTCCCACACCGGAATGCCCCATTTCCATTCCTCGACCACATCGGGATCGGCTTGTTTGATGAGCGCACGCAGTTGCGCGAGCGTCTTGCCGCGCCAGTCGCCGAGTTCCTTGAGCCGCGCGTCGATCAGTTTCGCGGGCGGTTTTCCGATGTCTTCCGGTTTCGTCTTCATGGGCACGGTGTTTTCCTCGCCGATCAGCCCCTGCGCGCCCGCATGAAATAAGGCAGCGCAAACAAGTACAGACCTGTCAGCGCCAGCAACGCAAGTGGCGGCAGCGGCAGATAATACACCCACTGGACCGGCTTCACGCCCGTGCCGAGCGCGATGAAAATGCCGACCGGGATCAGGACGAAGAGTATCGAAAGCCAGCGGTGAATCTGCCGTATCCACGCGTTGAAGCCCATGGCGCTCTCCTATTCCGTGCGCGCGAGAAGCTGCTCGAGCTTCCCAAGGAAATTGTTCCAGCCATAGGTCGCGCCGGCATAAGCCTGTGCGGCATTGGCGGCGAAGCCGGATTGCTCGACGCGCAGATGCGCGCCGTTGGCCGTCGGCGTGAGCGTGAACGTCACGACCGTTGCCGTGCCCATCGTCGCCCAGGTGTAGGTGAGCGACTTGTTGGGCTCGATCTCCTTCACCTCGCAATCGATCACGCCGTTCCAGCCCTGCTGAGCATCCATGCGCAGCTGGAATTTCTCTCCGACGCCGAGCTTGAAATCGTTCTTCATCAGCCACTCCTCGATCAGGTGCGGTTGGGTGAGCGCGCGCCAGAGCTTCTCCGGCGGATAGGCGAAGTCGCGCTCGACGGTGACGGTGCGGGTCTGTTCGGTCATTGCATTGTCCTCACGATTTTGCGGCGACGTCTTCGAGACGTCCGAGAATCCGTGGCCAGCCGCCGCCCATGCCGCGATAGCCGTTTTCGTCCTCGGGCCGGAAGCCCGACTGCTCCATGCGCACATGCGTTCCGCCTGCGCGTGACGTCAGCGTCCAGGTGACGATCGTCTTGAGGCCATTTTCGGCCTGCTCACCCGATGCGTTCCAGCTGTAGACGAGGCGCGCGCGCGGAACGATTTCGAGAACCTCGCAGTCGGTGACGCCATTCCATCCCATCACCGGTTGCGCACGGAAATTGAATTTGTGGCCGACGACCGGCTGGAAGTCGTTCTGCATCAGCCATTCTTCGATCAGCGCGCTCTGCGTCAGCGCGCGCCAGATCTTTTCCGGCGGATGCGGCATGTCGCGTTCGACGACGATGGAGCGCAAGGCAGCGGTCTCGGTCATTGGTCCATTCTCCGCAGGAGGTCTTCGAGAGCGTCGAATTTCTTTTCCCAGAAGCCGGCCATCTGGCTGGTCCAGTCGATCAGCGGCGCGAGCGCGCCGAGTTGCGCGCTGTAATGCGTCTGGCGGCCTTCGTGGCGATCGCGCACGAGCTTGGCCTGCTTGAGGACGGCGAGGTGCTTCGAGACGGCGGGTTGCGAGACGTGGGCGCGCGCGGTCAGTGCCGCGACCGTCTGCTCCCCGTCGCGGCACAGCCGCTCGAAGATTGCCCGCCGCGTCGGGTCGGCCAGCGTCCGGAAAAGCGTGTCCTGCGTCTGTGTCATTCGGATCAATAACCCATAGGTTATGAGTAATCCATAACCGAATGGTTATATGTATGTCAAGGTATCGTTCGCAGCCGAACGAGGGGTCGAATCAACGATGCACGTGACGGCCATCACGGACGGGGCGGCATCGACCGAGGCACGTTTTCCCTTCATTCAAGAGGAGGAAGATATGCATTCCAGATTGATTTCCCTTGCAGCCGTGCTTCTTGCGACGGCGTTTCCCGCCGTGGCCGCAGACCTGCACGCGGTCATGAGACCCGCTCCATCTTCGGGTCAGCTTCAGGTCGAGGTCGGCGACTTTGCCACGACCGGAAACTCGCTCGTTCCGGCCGGGTACTGCCCGAACAACCAGGCGGATATGCGCCGTCAGAACACGGCAATCACGTTTTCGCCCGCGTTCAGTGCGCCGCCGGCGGTCAGCGTCAGCCTCAAAAGCCTCGATGCGGGAGACGGCAGGAACATTCGGGTCAACGCCTATGCGATCAATGTCACGACAACGGGCGCGACTGTTGTGATCGAGACCTGGTGCGATACCAACTTGTACTCTGCTTCGGGCACGATCATCGCCGTCGGCACCCGCTAGGAAGCTGGCGCGTCCCGCGGTGGCGATCGGCTTAGCCGCGGGCGCGCCAGAACCCGGTCAGCCGCTCGGCTGCGTTCTGCGGGACGTTGTCGAAGGCGCAGAGGCGCGCGTCGACATCACCGTCGCGTCTAACCAGAACAGTGATGGCCGAGAACGCGGCGCGGTCGAGGCCCGCGCCCTTGCAGGCGACAGCGAGGCATTCGCCGGACGCGTCGCCCAGAATTTCCCTCGACGTCGTTTCCGGCAACGCGAGCAGCTTCGCGAACGCGCTGCAGAATGTGCCGTTCATCGTGCGTGCGGCTTCGAGCAATTGTGCCGCGTCGACCGCAACGGTGTCGTTTGCCTCCGCGTCCATGACATCGTTCAGCGCGAGTATGCGCGCGCGCAGTCCGTGCGGCGCTTCGAGGAAGAATTCGTTGAGGACCGCGACGGGCAATTCGGCGTGGCCTTCGAGACGCCGCGCGACATCCATGCGCGTCTGCGCATCGACCTCGCGCGCGGTTTTTTCCATCAAGGCTTCGAACGGCGCACGCATCGCCAGCGCATAGTCCGCCGGCCAGTCGAGCAGAAGATCGGCAAGCTCGCCGAGCAACGCGGCGCGCCCCGCCGGACCCTGCGCCGCAAGGTCGAGCAGATGATTCAAGCGTTCGCGGGGAGCCTGCGCCATCCGCCCATCATGGGACGCAGGCGTTAAGGTTTCGTTGGTGTTCTTAGTGGGCGTTGGCGCCGCTGGCGTAGAGCATGCGCTCCTTAAACGCGAGATAGACGTGTAGTTTCTTGAGTTCCATCAGGGAGAGCAACAGGTCCGGCGCGCCGAAGCACCTCATCAATTCAACGGCGTGTTCCGTGTGCAGCGGGACTTCCTTCATCTTGTATTTGCCGTTGCAGCCGGAATTGTCCTTGTAGATCGCGATCTCCGGATTTGTGATCGTCAGCCCATCGACCGACAGCGTCTTGAATCGGTGCCGGGGCTTCGGCCCGTTGTCCGGGATGGGCTCGTCGATGTTGAACAGATCGTACGCAACACGGCTCGAAAGCTCGGGATAGCCTCCGGTGGAGAGCGAAACATCGATATCCTGCCCGTCGAGTTGCATCGGAACGACAAAGGTTTGGCCGTTGCGGAATTTCATCGGCACTGCCACGGCGCCGCTGCCGGTCCAGTAGACGACCTGGCCACTACAGTGGTCCGGCGAGAACAGGTTGACCTTGTCGTGCGCAAGATCGAGATCGACGTCGAAACGCCCGAGAATATCGGTGCCGATCACCCCTATGATGCGCTTGTCGCTCGGCGCGAATTGCGGGATCACGCCCATTGCAATGTCACCTGAGGCGCCGCCCATCTGTATCGGCACATTGACGTGCTCCCGTATGCTCTTGCCATCGAGATGTACGATCAACTGCGAACTGATCGAACTGCGCTTGAGATGAAGGGAATCCGACGTCGCATCGGAGATGCCCGAAACCAGCGCGGGAAAACTCAGTATGAAATACCCGCCCGTCTGGCCGCCCACCGTGACAGGAAGCAGAACATCGTTGTCTTTGACGATCACGTCGAGTGAAGCCAGCTGTTTGAGCTTGCAGTCTTCGGCCTCGGCCTGACCGGCCATAAGCGCGAGCGCCGCGCTCAGAAAAATGCGCTTCAAAAACATGCCCAACCCCAAATCCCGACAGCGCGCACGCTAGCCGAAGCTGCGGCGCCGACGCGAGACCAGATGTGTACTAATCTGTAGTTGTGGCGAAAATCGCACTCAGTTCCCGACCACCGCCCAATTGTCGGGGTAGAAACCGTTGAAATTGGTGCGCAGTGCGATCGAATAGGCGCCGATGGACTCGAACACCACGAAGTCTCCCGGCGAAATGCTTTCCGGCAGCATCAGCGGCCTCGGCAGAACGTCGAGCGTGTCGCAGGTCGGACCATAGATGCGGAATGGCTTCTTGTCTCCCGGCAACGGCAATGCGCGGTTCTTCGCATCGAGCGTATAGGCGCGGCTGACATATTCCGCCGTCCAGCCGGGCAGCGTGAGCTCGTCGAAGCTGCCGTATACGCCGTCATTCATGTAAAGGCTGTCGCCCTTGCGCAGGATCACCTGATTGATCAGCGTGACGCCCTCGGCGATCAGCGCGCGGCCGGGTTCGCACATCACCGGGATCGTCCGGCCGAATGTGGCGAGCGCTTCCTTGATGGTGTCGAAATACCAGTGATAGGGCGGCACGTCGTTGCCGAGATAGGGGCCGGGGAATCCGCCGCCCATGTCGATCGCCTGGATCTCGACATTCGCCATCGCCGCCGTGCGGCGAACCATCTCGAGCGCCTGTGCGTAGGAGAATGGCGACAGGCATTGCGAGCCGACATGGAACGTCATGCACGGCGTCGCGCCGGACTCGGCCACGCGCTTCAGCATCTTCGCGGCGTCTTCCTGCGTCGCGCCGAATTTGCTCGACAGTTCCAGCAGCGCACCGCCAAGCGGCGTGGCGATGCGCACGAAGATGCGAATCTTCTTCGGTTGCTTGATTTCGGAGAGCAGTTTCTCCAACTCGTAGTCGCAATCGACGACGTAATCGGTCACGCCGAACTTCTCGAACGCCGCTTTTGCCGCACCGGCCGCGCGCACCGGCGCCATGAAGTGGCAGATCGCGTCGGGGAATTTGCCGCGCACCAGCTCGATCTCGGGCAGCGAGGCGGTGTCATAGTGACGGATGCCGGCGGCATACACTTGATCCAGCACCAGCGGCGCGGGATTCGCCTTGATCGCGTACATCGTGTCGCCCGGGAAGTGATCGAGGAACCGTTTCGCCGCGTCGGCGAACTTGGCCGGATGCAGCACATACACCGGCTCGTTCGGCTTCAGCCGCTCGATCACCTTTTCCACGCTCGCGAAACGCGGCAGCAAGGGCTCGACACGGGTGTTGATGGTCATGGGCAACCGCCTGAAAACACGCCGCTTCTTTGAGGCAAGCGGGTTACAGGGTCAAGGTTGCAGAATTGTGATAGAACAACGGTATTCAAGACTGGAGAGCGTAACAGGCCAAAACGGGAGATTTTCAATGAAGATTGGAAGCGTTCCGAGAGTTGCGGTTGTTGCAGTCACACTTGTTGTTCTGGGCGGTGTCGCGTTTGCGGCGCAGGACAGATATTCGCTGAAAATTCCGGACGGCCTCGCGCTCGCCGATTTCAAGGGCTACGACGGATGGCAGGCCGTTGCCACCAGCGCGACCGAAAACAGCATCAAGGTCATTCTCGCGAACCCGACGATGATCGCAGCGTACAAGTCGGGCATCCCCGGCAACGGCAAACCGTTCCCGGAGGGCTCCAAGGTCGCGAAGATCGAATGGGCGAAGGTGAAGAATCCGGAGTCGCCCTATTTCGTCGAGGTCCCGGGCGATCTGAAAACGCTCGCGTTCATCGAGAAGGATTCGAAGCGCTTCCCGGACACGCATGGCTGGGCCTATGCGCAATGGGCATACGATCCGAAGTCGGACACGCTGAAACCCAACGCGCCGTTGTCCGCCACCGGTCACACCTGCGGCTATGCCTGTCATTCGGTGGTTGCCAAGAAGGACTACATCTTCACAGCCTATCCGAAGCGGTAGTCAGGTCGACGTCCGCGTCGCCATGCTGTCGGGGAAGATGATCCAGGCGTGGCGCAGTTCGTCGGAGACGGATTGTTCTGGCATCGGATAGTTCGGGTCGGCGAAGGCGCCGGCGGCGATCGCGATCATGTCCGGTTTGCGCTGCGGCTCCCAATAGACCGAGGAGCCGCAGGCCGGGCAGAAGTGAAACAGGACAGGAAAGCCGCTGTCGGAATTGCGGCGGAACTTGCTGGCGCTGCCTTCGACGGCAATCTTTTCGCGCGGGTAGAAAGCAGCAATGCCGAAGGCGCTTCCCGTGCGCCTCCGGCATTCGTTGCAGTTGCAGAGCGAAACCTTTGCCGGTTCGCCGTCACAGGTCACGCGCAACTGGCCACAGCTGCATTGCGCGCGACGCGTGGTCATCGCATTACGGCCGGATGCAGTTCCAGTCGTCGTCGCTCTCTTCGATCACGATGGTGACGTAGCAATAGCCAAGCTTGTAGTTGAAGCAGCGGCTCTTGACCTTGCCCTTCAGCGGCACGTGACGGATGTCGTCTTCGCCCGGAAAGTCCACATAGTCGCCGACGGCGGGGATCAGCGCGAACTGCGTCTCATCGACCTCCACGTCCACGGGACGGTGCATCGTCGTGTTGTCGACCAGGCTTTTCGCGCCCTTGGGCAGCAGGCGGTAATCAATGCCGTATTTCATCTTTCGTCCTTTAGGCGGTGGTTGGGGCTATCGTTGCAGCAGGTCCGGCCAAGTTCAATTGCAAATCGCGTCAGTGTGAAGGCGCCGGCGCCGCATTGGGAGCGGCCGGCGGCGGCGCGGCGAGCTTGATCGGGCCGTCGAAAATCGCGCGTTGTTCCGGCGTCAGCGCGGCGTAGAGTGCCTGGGTGGCGGGCAACTCCTTGCGCAACCCTGCCATTGTCGCATTCATGATTGTGATCTGGTTTTCCACGCGTTTCGGCGCGGGAACGTCGAGGCCGAGGGAAGGCTCCGGACAGGGGATCGCCTGAAACAGGTCGAGACGGGTCTTGCGCCAGGTGGCGAACACCGGCTTTTGCGCGTCGGTCAGCTTGAGCGAGGCGCCCAGCATCGTCAGTTCCGCGGCCTGCAGGCGATATTTCTGGGCGCAGACGACGGAAGGGTCGACCTTGCCACCCTCGGCGGATTTGTTCGGCGGCGTGACCTTCATGATCGTACCCGGCGCCGGATCGGCAAAGGCGGCGGTCGCGAATGACAATGCGGACAGGATCGGAAGAGCATAACGCGCGCGCATGGAGAGGTCCTTTTGGGTCCCTTCTCCTAGTTTGAAATCGGCGTTGCGTCCAGCGCGCGCGGTTAACCCGCCCGCAGTTCCCGGATCGTCTTCTTGCCGTCGGCGGCGGGCTGATAGGGATGGGTGATTTCGTTCAGCGCGCGGTGGAAATCCTCGATCTTGAAATCCTGACGGACTTCGAAGGCATCGATGCCGACGCGGGACATGTGCGCGAGCTGGTCGAACAGGAAATCGCCGGTGGCGCGGATTTCGCCTTTGTAGTCGAAGCGCGTGCGCAGCATCCGTGCCCAGGAGAACGCGCGGCCATCGCGGAATTTCGGGAACTCCAGAACGACGGCGGCGAGGCGGTGCAGATCATCTTTCAGCACCGTGGGATTTTCGTTCGACGCCAGGCGCACGCCGACCAGTTTGCGATGCGCGAACAGCGTGTCGCGCTCGCCCTGGAAACGCGCGAGTGTGACGATCACGCCTTTCTCATCCGGATAGGCCTTGCCGTCGGGGACGAAGAAGAACGGGTCTTCGATGAATTTGCCGTCTCTAATAAGCGGCATGAAGGTCTTCCTGATAGGCGACGTTCTTGAACGGCACGATGCCGACGCGGCGATAGGTATCGAGGAAGCGTTCGCCGTCATTGCGCAGATCGAGATAGGCGCCGATCACACGCTCGACCGCGTCCGCGATCTCGTCCTTGCCGAAACCGGGGCCGAGGATTTCGCCGATGCTCGCATCTTCCGCGCCGGAGCCACCGAGTTGCAGCTGGTAGAACTCGATACCCTTCTTGTCGACGCCGAGGATTCCGATGTGGCCGGCGTGATGATGGCCGCAGGCATTGATGCAGCCGGAAATCTTGATCTTCAGCTCGCCGATGTTGTGCTGGCGGTCGAGATCGGCGAAGCGCTCCGAAATCTTCTGCGCAATCGGGATCGAGCGCGCGTTCGCCAGATCGCAATAATCGAGACCGGGGCAGGCGATGATGTCGGTGATCAGTCCGGCGTTCGGTGTCGCTAGGCCAAGCTCTTTCAGGCGGGTGTGGATCGCAGGCAGATCGCGTTTGCGCACATGCGGCAGGACCAGGTTCTGTTCATGGCTCACGCGGATTTCCGTGATGCCGAACCTGTCCATCAGATCGGCGATGGCATCCATCTGCTCGGCCGTGGCGTCACCCGGCACGCCGCCAATGGGCTTCAGCGAGATCGTCGCGATGGCGTAGCCCGGCGCGCGATGCTTTGAGACATTGGTCTTCGCCCAATTCTCGAAATCGGCATCGCCTTTGGGCGTCTCATCGGAAAGCGCTTCAAACGCAGGCGGCCTGAAATAGGCGTCGATGCGGTCGCGCTCTTCCTCAGGCACCTGCAACGTGCCGCTCTTCTTTATCTCCGCGAACTCAAGCATCACGCGGCGGCGCATTTCTTCCGGACCGAGCGTGTTTGCGAGAATCTTGATGCGCGCCTTGTAGATGTTGTCGCGCCGCCCTTCCTCGTTGTAGACGCGCATCACGCTTTCGAGGAAGGCGAGGATATCGGGCTTGGCGACGAACTCGCCGGCGACGTAGCCGATATAGGGCGTGCGCCCCATGCCGCCGCCGACCAGCACTTTATATCCGGTCTCGCCGGCATCGTTCTTCACGATCTCCAGTGCCATGTCGTGGAATTTCAGTGCGGCGCGATCGTGCGGCGAACCGCTCACCGCGATCTTGAACTTGCGCGGCAGGAAGCTGAATTCGGGATGCAGCGACGACCACTGGCGGATCATCTCCGCCACCGGACGCGGATCTTCGATCTCGTCGGCGGCGGCGCCGGCAAAATGATCGGCCGTGACGTTGCGGATGCAATTGCCGCTGGTCTGGATCGCATGCATCTCGACGCTGGCGAGATCGGCGAGGATGTCCGGCACGTCGACCAGCCGCGGCCAGTTGAACTGGATGTTCTGGCGCGTGGTGAAATGGCCGTAGCCCTTGTCGTATTTGCGCGCGATATGCGCCTGCATGCGGAGCTGCTTCGCGTTCATCGTGCCGTAGGGCACCGCGACGCGCAGCATGTAGGCGTGAAGCTGCAAATAGAGTCCGTTCATCAGCCGGAGCGGCTTGAACTGGTCTTCCGTCAGCTCGCCCGACAGACGCCGCGCGACCTGTCCGCGAAACTGCTCCACGCGCTCGGCGACAAAGCGCGCATCGAATTCGTCATATCGATACATCGAACGAATCCATCGAGGACGTTTCTTCTTTAACCTCCCCCTTTGTGGGGAGGTCGGAATGCGCAGCATTCCGGGTGGGGGGCCGCTGCATCGGCACGCTCTGTCCCCCACCCGACGTGCTCGCTAGCGCTGCGCGCGTCGACCTCCCCACAGAGGGGGAGGTGAAGGGATCGGCCTGCTTTCCCAGATCGTTGCGCACGCTCGGTCCTGCGGCGCGGATGATCTCGCGCTCTTTCACGGGGTGGATGCCGTTCGCATCGACGCGCACGTCGAAGAGGTAAGGGTTCACCACCACATTGCCGGTGACGAAGCTCTGTGCTTCGGCCAGGGCCACATCGGCAGGGGCAGACTCGGCGAAGACCTCGCCATCCCTGAGCGCTTCGACCCATCCGCCTGCTTTCCAATAGAGGACGTCGCCGTCTTTCAGGCGGTTCGCAGTCAGCATCTGGGGAACGGGGGCGGCCATAGGCATAGGTCACACTTCCGACCCGGCAAATCAAGGCATCACACAAATATTGTGTTATTTCTGAATAAGTACACATATCTTATGTAATAAAAGATCATGGATAATCCGGCGGAATTCCGGGAATGATCGCACCGTCACACTTGGATCGGGCGATGGTCGAGGAGAACAAGGCACTGGAGGGCGGCTCGCCCGGGATCGCGGCGGCGATGGCGATGGGCCCGGACGGCGAGCGCGCCAATACCTATCTCGATGAGCAGACCAAACTCACCCGCCTCCAGATCGAGCAGATCGAGGAAGAGAACGAGACCCGCCGCCACATCCTGAAACTCGAGCGCGCGAGCGCGGCGATGAAGGTGGCATTCGAACTCGCGGTCGCACTGATCGTCACCATCATCGCGATCGGTCTCGGCGCGATGATCTGGAGCGCCGCGTCCGACAACGGCCTTGTCGTCGAGTCCTTCTCGGTGCCCCCCGATCTCTCGCAGCGCGGACTCACCGGCGACGTGATCGCGGCCAAGCTCCTCGACAAGCTGTCCTCGCTGCAATCGCAGACGGTGTCGAGCCGCGCGCCGTCGAGCTACGCCAACAACTGGGGCAACGACATCAAGCTGCAGATTCCGGATACCGGAATCTCCATCGGCGAGTTCAATCGATCGCTGCACACCTGGCTCGGCCATCAGACGCGGATCACCGGCGAAGCCTATCGCACGCCGGCGGGCCTTTCCGTCACCGCGCGCGCAGGCAGCGACACGAGCCCCACCTTCACCGGCACCGACGCCGATCTCGACAAGCTGATCCGCCAGGCGGCGGAGTCGGTGTATCACGCGACGCAGCCTTACCGGTACGCGGTCTATCTCGCCAATGTCGGCCGCAACAAGGAAGCGGAAGCGGCGTATCTTGCGCTGATCGCCAACGGCTCGGTGAAGGACCGCGCCTGGGCACATATCGGCATCGAGAACATCTATGCCAACCGTGGCGAACACGATCGCGCGCTGGCGACGTTGCGCGAAGCGCTGGCGCTGAAGCCCGGCTTCATCATGGCCTATGTCAACGAGTCCGGCGTCGAGAGCCAGTTCCAGCACAACGAAGCCGAGCTGGCGGCGGAGCGCAAAGCCGTCGAGATCGCCCATGGGCCGCGCGATCCCGACATGAGCGAACAGGCGTGGATCACGGGCGCCATTCAGGCCGAATCCTCCTTGGCCAACACGCTGGGGGATTTCAAAAAGGAGATCGAGCTCGATCGCAGGATTTTCGCGATGCCGGACTTCAACAATGCGGCGTCCGTTGCGCGGCAGAACGACATCGTCGCTTTTGCGCTGCTGCACGATGGCGCTGCCGTCGAGGCGATGTATCGCGGGTTTGCGCCGGCCAGGAACGAACTCGAATATCTGCAGCAGAACGGTGTGTATTCCTTCGCGGAAGTCCTGCTTGGCCATCCCGAAATTGCGATCCGGGATCGGACGCGGTTCGACGCGGCGCTGGCAAAGCTCGGCGGCGTGGGCACGATCATATCGCATCGCCAGTTCTGGCCGCCCATCGCTTACGGCATCGCGGAGAAAGGCGATTTCAAAGGCGCGCATGCGCTGGTCGACCAGACGCCTGTGGACTGCAACCAGTGCCTGCGCGCGCGCGCCGCGATCGACATCCTGGAGAAGAACTGGGGCGGGGCTTCATACTGGCTGTCGCGGGCGGTGAACGACGCGCCATCGCTTCCCTTTGCGTATAGCGACTGGGGGCACATGCTTCTGGCGAAAGGCGATTACGATGCCGCCATCGCCAAGCTGAAGATTGCGCACGAGAAGGGGCCGCATTTCGCCGATCCGCTGGAATATTGGGGCGAGGCGCTGCTCGCCAGGCACCGGGTCGAAGACGCGCTCGCGAAGTTCGAGGAAGCGGATGGGCTCGCGCCCAACTGGGGCCGCCTGCATCTCAAATGGGGCGAGGCGAAACTGGCGGGTGGTGACAAGGCGGGCGCCGCCAGGGAATTCGCCGCTGCGGCACGTCTCGATCTGATGCCGAAGGAGAAGTCCGAACTCGCGCGGGTGATGCACGGGGGATAAGGGCGCGGCGCGGGCAAATTTGTACGCTCCCCGGGGCGGATGTTTGCATTTCAAATGGGGCCGGCGCGACGCAGTGCGTGCCGGCGAGGGGCCTGAATGTCTGACGACGAACTCGACGATGTCGCGAAACCGTCCGCGCGTGCGGATGCGGTAGCGATGCATGCGGCGCTGAGCGGCGGGTCCGAAGAGGCGCGCGACTATCTGCGCCGGCAGAGCCGTCTCGCCGATCTCCAGATCGATACGCTCGAGAAGCAGGACGAATTCGAGACCTCGCATCTGCGCTGGCGCCGCTTCAACGATCAGATGAAAGGCGCGATGCAGATCATGCTCGTGCTCGTCGGTGCGCTGTTCGTGTTCGGCATAGGCGCCGCCGTGTGGTCGGCGGCGCATGACGACGGCGTGGTGATCGAGGCGTTCAACGTGCCGCCCGACATGCAGGCACGGGGCTTAAGCGGCTCCGTCATCTCCAGCATGCTGCTCGACAAGTTGACCGCGTTGCAGTCGCAGATCGATTCCGCACGCGCGCCGAGCTCCTATGCGAGCAAGGGCGACGACATAAAAGTGTTGATCCCCGACACCGGCATCTCGATCAGCGAAGCCTATCGCTATCTCTCCGGCTGGCTCGGACATCAGACGCATATCTCCGGCGACGTCTATCGCAGCGCCAGGGGCATCACCGTCGTCGTGCGCACCAGTGGCAATCCCGGTGCATCGTTCGAAGGCGGCGAGGACAAGCTCAACGATCTGATGGAGCAAGCCGCGGAGTCCGTCTATCACCAGACACAGCCGTTCCGCTACGCCGTGCATCTGCTCAATTATGGGCACTTCAACAAAGCCGACGAGGTTCTCGGAGGTCTCGCGCTCAACGGCCCTGATTCCGAAAAGCCATGGGCTTACGCGCTCTGGATGTATACGGCGCTCGGGCAAGGCGATATCGCGACAGCCATCGCGCGCGCGCATACCGCCACGGTGCTCGATCCCCACAATCTTCTGGCGCAATCCAACCTTTCTCAGATCGAAGCCATCGCCGGCCATGACGAAGCGGAGTTGCGTGCTGACATCGACGCGAAGGTGGCGGCCGCGGCGGGCGGCGGCGAACAGATCCGGCCCACGGCGCGCGTGACGATGGATGAACAAAACAACGCCAATATCGGGGAAGAGACCGGCGATTACGCGAGCGCGGTTGCGCAATACGACAAGGAGATCGGCGAGCTGGATTTCAACGGCTCGCGCTGGACCGGCACCTATATGAAGTCCGCCGATCTTGCATTGTTGCACGACGTGACGACGTCGCGCCGCGCGTTGGGCAACTATACGGATACCGAGCTGCTCCCGCGCGCCAACTTCAAAGCCGGCTGGAACCAGACCAACATGGATTTCCCCCAGTTCGAGCAACTTGCCGCGCTCGGTGACTGGGCTGCGGCGCGGAAAGATATTGAAACGGTGGCCGCTTCACCTTTCGCCAAGGACCCGCACAGCATATTGCCGATTCACGTGCAACTTTTCCCGCATGTCGCGCAGGCACAAGCGAAGACCGGCGACTTCACGACAGCATGGGCTACGATCGGCCGCACGCCGCTCGATTGTTACTTTTGCCTGCGTGTGCGCGGCCAGATTGCGGCGGAGCAGAAGAACTGGAACGGTGCCGCGACCTGGTTCGCGCGCGCTGTTGCGCTCGCGCCGTCCATCCCGTTCGCCTACACCGAATGGGGCCAGACGCTGATGCAGAAGGGCGATCTCGACGGCGCGGTGGCGAAGTTCGAAACGGCGCATGCAAAAGGTCCGCGCTTCGCCGATCCGTTGGAGATGTGGGGCGAGGTGTTGATCGCGCAGAACCGCTCCGACCTCGCGCTCGCGAAGTTCGAAGAGGCTGCGAAATACGCGCCCCATTGGGGCCGCCTGCATCTCAAATGGGGCGAGGCGCTGTGGTGGTCGGGCAGACGCGACGAAGCGAAGAAACAGTTCGCCATCGCCGCCGGTCTCGACATGACGCCGTCGGAAAAATCCGAACTCGCGAAGGTATCGCATGGCTGAAGAAGACGCCGGACCCTCGCGCGGCAATGCGGCGGAGGCGATCGCGCTCGGCGCGCACGGCACGCTCGATCCGCGCGCGGCGAAATATCTGGAGAAGCAGGCGCGGCTCACCGAGTTGCAGATCGCCGATCTCGAACGCGAGGACGCGCTGCGGCACTGGTCGCTGCGCGTGCATCATATCAGCGACGTGATGAAGCTGACATTCGAACTCAGCGCGGCATTCGTCGTACTGGTGTTGGTCGGCCTGATCTGCGTGACGCTGTGGAAAGCGGCGCATGACGACAGCCTCGTCATCCAGGCGTTCAGCGTGCCCCCGGATATGGCCGCGCGGGGGCTGAGCGGTGAAGCCATCGCCTCGCAGGTGCAGGACCGGCTCGCGGCGATCCAGGAAAAAACACTGACGAGCAGGCCCGCGAGCTCCTATGCCTCGAACTGGGGCGACGACGTCAAGGTTCAGATCCCCGACACCGGCATGTCCATCGGCGAGTTCTATCGCCTGCTGGTGTCGTGGTTCGGCAATGAGACGCGCATCTCGGGCGAGGTCTATCGCACGCCCACAGGCATCGCGATCGCCGTGCGCACGACCGGCCAGCCGGGCGACATCGTGCGCGGCAGCGATGCCGATCTCGACGGCGTCGTGCAGAAAGCCGCGGAAGCGATCTATGCGCGCACGCAACCCTATCGCTATGCGATGTATCTGGTCGCGACGGATCCTGTGCATACCCATCCGCAGGTCGAGGCGATTTTGCAGCATCTCGCTGCCACCGGCACGCCGCTGGACAGAGCCTGGTCCTATATGGGGATCAGCACCTATGCCGAACGCAGCGATCCGCTTCGCGCCGTCGCGATCAACCGGAAAGCCATTCCGATCGTGCCCGATTTCGCGTTGGCCTTTCAGAACATCGGCGGCGAGGAGGTGACGCTTGGCCATGACGAAGCCGCGCTGGCGCCGTGGCGGAACGATATAGCCCTTCTAAGCCGCGGCAATGGCGGCATGACGGACCGCGCTCGCAATATCAGCCTGCCGTGGATCATTGCCGGTCTGGCGGAGCTGACCGGCGATTTCCAGGCTGCGTTGCACGGTTACGAAGTTGCGGCCGCGATGCCCGACTATTCCGGGATCGTCGAATTCGCCAATAGCAGGTTCGTCTACGATCTTGGCGCGCTGCACGAAGCCGGACGCGCGCGGTTGCAATGGGCGCACCGCATCAGACCAGGCAACGTGCGTGAGCAGATTTTGTCTGAACCTGAAGATGCCCTAGTCCTCGCCGCCATTCCGGACTGGCCCGGCGTGCTCGCGACAAAAGCGGATCTGGAAGGTCTTCTGATCCCCGCACCGCCGCTGCCGTTCACCACCGAATACACGAAGCAAACCTTGACGCGCGACGTCTGGCCGTATGCGGCGCAGGCGCTGGCGCATACCGGCGACATGAAGAGCGCGGAAGTGCTGATCGCGAAGACGCCGCTCGACTGCCTCATCTGCGTGCGCGTGCGTGGCGAGCTTGCGACGATGCAAAAGAATTGGACCGAGGCCGCGCGCTGGTATGCGATGGCGTCGGCGCAGGCGCCGTCGATCCCGTTCCCGGATGCGGATTGGGGCCGGATGCTGATGGCGAAAGGCGATCTCGATGGCGCCATCGCCAAGTTCGAGAGCGCCAACAAGAAGGGCCCGCACTTTGCCGATCCGCTGGAGATGTGGGGCGAGGCGCTGATAGCCGAGAACCGCTCCAACCTCGCGGTTGCAAAGTTCGAGGAAGCCGCGAAGTACGCGCCGAACTGGAAGCGGCTGCACCAGAAATGGGGCGAGGCGCTCACCTACCTCGGCCGCAAGGACGACGCGGCGAAGCAATTTGCAATCGCGAGATCGCTCGATGGCTGAAGACGACGATAGCGTTGCGCCCCGTACCGGTGGCGGCAGTGCCGCGGATGGGATCGCGCTTGGCGCAGGCGCGACGGAGGAGGCGCGCGTCTATCTGCGCGAACAGACGCGGCTCGCCAAATTGCAAAGCGACAGCCTGATCGAGCAGAACGCGTTCGAACTCTCGCATCTGCGCTGGCGGCGCTTCAACGACCAGATGAAGGGTGCGCTGCAGATCATGACCGTGGCGCTTGGTCTGCTCATTGTCGTGGGAATCGTCTGGGCCATCTGGAGCGCGAGCCAGGCGGAAGGTCTGGTCGTGGATTCGTTTTCGGTGCCGCCGTC
>DATJUS010000011.1:0-11576 GCA_035502175.1 Rhizomicrobium sp. | reverse complement strand
GCGCGAATCCGCGGCCCACAGTGAGCCGTCACGTTCCGCGAGGATGCATTCGGGGCGGGAGAGGTCGCGCCCGACATGGCGAATGGCGGCGGGATCGACCTGCCAGCCCTTGAGCGGATTGGGCGGCGCTTTCTCGCGGATCAGCGTCATGTCTCTCCCCCGTATTTTGGGCGAGACCTTCCGCCGACCGCGAGGCCGCGTCAATCCTCACACGCGTGTGAATGAAACTTTTATCAGTCGGGGATGTTCGGCTCGACCAGGCGAACGAGGTTCTCGAGCGATTGCTGCCAGCCGAGATAGCACGCTTCCTCCGGGATCATGTCGGGGATGCCGGCCTGCACGATCGAGACATCGGTGCCGACCATGACTTTCTTCAGGGTCACGGTCACCTCCATCTCACCGGGCAGGTTCGGATCGTCGAACTTGTCGGTGTAGCGAAGCTTCTCGTTCGGGATGAGTTCCTTGTACTCGCCGCCGAAGGAGTGGCCGTTGCCGGTGGTGAAGTTCCGGAACGACATGCGGAACGTGCCGCCGACCTTCGCGTCCTGATGATGCGTCGTCGCCGCGAAGCCGTTGGGCGGTAGCCACTTCGCCATCGCATCGGGCTCGAGGAAGGCGCGATAGACCTTGTCGGGCGTCGTCGCGATGACGCGATGCAGGCGGACTGTGCCGGGCATTGCTCTCTCCTTGTTCTTGTTTTCGTTTAGCGGCCGGGGATCGGCATCACGGGCATGACCTCGACGCCTTCGCCCGGGAAGATCGTGAACTGCGGATGGTTCAGGAACAGCTTGGCAGCCGCTTCGTGAGAGTCCGCGCGCACCACGACGAATCCGCCAAGATTGTTGGAAATATCCACGACGCCGTCGGGCGACACTTTCTTGGTCTTGCCCAGCGGGCCGCCTTCGCCGACGACGACATCCTTGTGCTTCTCCATCCACGCACCCCAGGCGGCGATGCCTTCCTGTTCCTTGGCTTTGCGCTGCGCTTCCGGCATGGCCATCCATTCCTTGAAGCGCGGAGAGTTCATGTTGCCCGTGAAGAGAGCGAGATAGTTGGTCACGATGTTTTCCTTCCCTTGGTTTGGCCCTTGTTGTTTTGGGCATTGAACAGAAGTTCTATGTAGCGGCGCAGATGGTCGGCGCTCTCGATCGCGATCCCGGCGCCGCCTTTGGCCTTCGCGAGGATGAACGCTCCCTGCAGCACCGCCTGTGTGTGCAGGGCGAGGCTTTGCGGCGTGACGCCTTTCACGCCGTACAGCGTCATCGCCTCGGCGATATCCGCTTCGAGCTTCGCCGCGTGGCCGCTGATGCTGGCGTCGCAGGCGTCGCGGATGGCGGGACTGGTTTCGTAGACTTCCTGCACCATCGTACCGACGAGGCAGGTGAAGTCGGGGACTTCGCCCTTCAAAAGGGCACGGCGGAAATCGATATAACCCAGCACGCGGTCGAGCGGATCCTTCGGCGCGTGATAGGGCGCGGAGGCGAAGAGGCCTCCGGTCGTCTCCGACCAGTAATTCGCCGCGGCGACGCCAAGCGCTTCCTTGCCGTCGAAGTGATGGAAGAAAGATCCCTTCGCCACGCCGGCGCGCGCACAGAGATCGTCGACGGTGGTGGCGACGTAGCCCTTCTCGCGGATCACGGCGAGCGCCGCATCCAGCAGCTTCTGCCGCGCCGGCGCCATGCGGGTTTGGGTGTCTGTCTCGCTCATGGTTAGAGTTATACCGACTGGTCGGTATAATTGTCAAGCGGCTTTTTGCTGGCGCTCCGTGCCCTCTACTCTTTCGAAGGATTCCACAGCCCGGTGCCAAACCCATGACAAGCCCAAGCAGCACGCTTCTTCTCTCCATCCTGATGTTCGCGACCGGCGTCGGCATTCCGATCATGGCGGCGCTGAACGGGCGATTGGGCGCGCAGATCGGCAGTCCATGGGCGGCGGCGTTTCTGCTGTTCGCATTGGGCGCGGTGATCTCGGGTGCGGTGATGGCGTTTGCGGGGCTGCCGCAGCAGGGCTGGTTCGTTGCGTCGCCGCTCTATTATGGCGGTGCGGTGCTGGTCGCGTTCTATGTGCTTTCGATCACCTACAGTGCGCCGCGCATCGGCGTCGCCAACGCGGTGTTCTTCGTGCTCGTCGGACAGATCGTCGCTGCGGCGGCGATCGATCAGTTCGGATTGTTCGGCGCGATGAAGTCGCCGCTCAACGCCACGCGCCTGTTCGGGATCGCGCTGATGCTC
Source organism: Rhizomicrobium sp. (assembly GCA_035502175.1). Taxonomy (GTDB): domain Bacteria; phylum Pseudomonadota; class Alphaproteobacteria; order Micropepsales; family Micropepsaceae; genus Rhizomicrobium. Next base: position 9,345 of record DATJUS010000011.1, on the reverse strand, counting down.
GCCGGAACGTATTTCGCGCGGCGTGTCGCCTAGAAGAGCGATTGCTGCGCGGGCTTTAGCGCACCGACCGCGACGCCTTCCATCGCCAGCATCATCGTCTTGGTCGCGGCGCCGCCGGGTGCGGAGAAGCCGCCGACCTTGCCGCCGGCCGCGAGCACGCGATGGCAGGGGATGATCAGCGGCACAGGGTTCTTCGACATCGCCTGTCCGACCTCGCGCGCGATTTCCCAGTCGTCGCCGAACTGCTTCGCCATCGCGCCGTACGTCGTGGTCTCACCGTAGCCGAGCCTGCGTGCTGCGGCGTAGATCTTCTCGAACAACTCGGTCTGCTCGCCGAGATCGACGGGCACGCCGGCGAAGTCCGTTTTCTCACCGGAAAAGTAATGCTGCGCGGCCGTGACGGCATCCGCGATCGCGGGCGGCGGTGCGGCGGGGGTCGCATCGGGCAGGCGGCGCAACAGCGATTGCTCGCTCGCCTCCGCATTTGGCTCGGGAAGACGGAAGCGCACGACGCCTTTATCGCTCCACGCGATGGCGCAGAACCCCCGCGCGGTTTCGAAGATGTGATAGCGAACGGTCACGGGTTCATTCCTCATGGCAAGCTAGCACAGAAATAGTCGTGCCGCGCGGTTCTTCCACCCGGTTCTTGCGGCGGTTCGATGAATAGCTCCCATGCTTCTGCGTGCGTGGACATCGAAGCATGCACGGCTAAGTTCGCATCCATGGACGACTCGAATCCGCTCGATTATCCCATCCGCACCGCGCTGATGACGCGGCAGGCACATCTTGCCCAGATCAACGGCCCCGCGCGGCGCTATCCCGCCGACATCGCTGCGTTTGCGTCGGTGGAAGCGCAGACACCGGAGAACTGGGACGCGCTGCATGCGCTCATGGGCGCGGATCAGCCTGCCGTGCTGTTCACGCCGGAGCCTGTCATGCCGTCAGGTCCGCTGGAAATCGTGATGGCCGCGACCGGCGAGCAGATGATCGGTGCGCCGACGGCATTCGATGGCGCGATGCCGGAGATCATTCCTCTTGGTGATGCCGACGCGCCGGAGATGCGCACGCTGGTCGAACTCACGCGGCCGGGGCCGTTCGGGCCGCGCACGCACCAGCTTGGCCGCTTCTTCGGCATCCGTGTCGATGGCCGCCTGGCCGCGATGACGGGCGAGCGCATGCGCCCCGGCAATCACACCGAGATGACGGCGGTGTGCGTGCATCCCGATTTCCGCGGGCGTCGCTATGCGCAGGCGCTGCTCGCCCATGTCTCGCGCCAGATCGTCGCGCGGGGCGAAATCCCGTTCCTGCATGTGTTCTCGGAGAACGCGTCTGCGATCGCTCTATACAAGCGCCAGGGCATGACCATCCGCCACCGCCTGCATGTCACGGTGCTCGGCCGCATCGGCGACAATCTCAAAGAGAAGCTGCCGCACTAGCGCTTGAGAAGCGCGAGCAGAACCGCAGCCTGGTTCATCTCGGGGTCTTTCGCGCCGTAAAGCAGGGTGACGATTTTACCCTTGCCGAGTTCGCGCAGTTCATTGAGCGCGTCTTTCGAGAGCTCTTTTTTGTAACGGCGCTTGAATTCGGCGAATTTCTCCGGCGCATGGCCGAACCATTTGCGAAGCTCGGTGCTGGGCGCGACGTCTTTCATCCAGAGATCGAGCCTGGCGTCGGTCTTCTTGAGGCCGCGCGGCCAGAGCTTGTCGACGAGCACGCGCATGCCATCCGCTTTCGCAGGCGGCTCATAGACGCGTTTGATCCGGAACGGCATGGCGGCACGCTATCGCATCGTAAATCCAGACGATAGGCTTCGCGCATGCCACCGCGCGCCCGCCGCAAATTCGGACCATCGCAGAAAGAGCGGATCTTCTTCGCCGCGCTGCCGGATGCCGGAACGGCTGCACGGATCTATGCACAGGCCGAGGATTTCCGGCGCGAACACAGCTTCACCGGCACCCTGATCCTGCCGGAGCATCTGCATGTGACGCTGTTTCATCTGGGCGACTGGGCGGCGTTGCCGGAAGAGATCGTCACGCTCGCGAAAGATGCGGCGGCACAGGTGAAGGCGACGCCCTTCGAGGTCGCGCTTCCGCGCGCGGAGAGCTTTCGCAACTCGACCGGCGTGTTTCCTTTCGTGGTGACGGGCGACGCAAAGGACTGGCAGGCACTCACCGCACCGCTCTCGGCCGCGCTCACCAAAGCGGGCCTCGGCGGCGCCACGCGCGGCGAGTTCAAGCCGCATGTCACGCTCGTCTACGACAAGGTGCGCGTGAAGCCGTTCAAGCTCGCGCCCATTTCATGGACCGTGCGCGACTTCGTCCTGGTCCATTCGGCGCTCGGCAAGACCACGCACAATCATCTGGGTCGGTGGACGCTCGCCTAAGGTGGCGCATCGCGCAGTTCTCCGGCGAGATAATCGACGAGCGCGCGCACTTTTGCCGACGGCCTTGGCCCTCCGGGAAAGACGGCATGTGCATCGACGGGTTCGAGCGCATAATTTTCCAGCACGCGCACCAGCGCACCGGACTTCAAATCGTCCCGGCACATCACGCGCGATCCCATCGCGATGCCGAGACCGGCCAGCACGCTGGCAAAAACGCCGGAGCCGGAATTGGTGTGCACTCGTCCCTGCACATCCACCGAGATCACCGTGTGGCCACGCTTGAACATCCAACTCGAACGGCCAAGTCCGCCAGGGCCGAAGATACAATCATGACCAGCGAGATCGGCTGGCGTCTTCGGCGTGCCGCGTGCCATGAGATAGGACGGCGCTGCGATCACCACGCGTTCGAGCGTCGCCAGCTTGCGCGCACCGAACGCGGAATCGCCAAGCGCGCCGATGCGGATTGCGACATCGGCACCTTCGGCGATGAGATCCTGCCGGTCGTCCGAGACCGCGATTTCCATGCGCAACTGAGGATGTGCGGCCATGAATCTCGGCAGGCGCGGAATGATTTCGCGCGTGCCGTATATCACCGGCAGCGCAAGGCGGATGGTGCCGCGCAGAGAGTCGATGCCGCGCGCGGCGTCTTCGGCATCTTCGATCTCCGCCAGGATTTCACGCGCGCGATCCAGAAACAGCGCGCCCGCGTCCGTCGCCGTTACGCGCCGCGTCGTGCGCAGAAGGAGCTTCACGCCAAGGCGCGCTTCGAGTTCGCTTACGATGCGCGAGACCGAGGGCTGGGACAGGTTCAGTTCGCGGGCCGCGCGCGAGAAGCTTCCGCTTTCTGCCGCCCGCACGAACACCGCCAATTCCTGAAGCCGATCACTCATTTGCCATTCGAATAAATGTTCTCCGCGATAGCCATATACCCCTTTCGATGTGGATAGGCCAATTTCAGAGGCAACAAACACTGGAGAAACCCAATGCTGCTGCAAGACCGCCTCAACGCCCTGAAAGCCGACTTCGAAGGCGGAAAATTCCCGCTCAAACCCACACCCGCCATGCTCGACACGGTGCATCGCGGCACCGCGGAGCTGATCGCCTCGGGCCAGGCGCTGTCGGCCAAGAAAGCTGGCGACAAGGCGCCGGCCTTCACGCTCAACGACCCAGACGGGCAGCCCGTCTCGTCGCAGGCGCTGCTGGAAAAGGGCCCGCTCGTGATCACCTTCTATCGCGGCGTGTGGTGTCCGTATTGCAATCTCGAACTTCAGGCACTGCAGGCCGCATTGCCCGACATCGAAGCACGCGGAGCGAATCTTGTTGCCATCTCGCCGCAGACCGCTCCCAACAGCCGCAAGTCGCAGCGCGACAACAAACTGGCCTTTCCGATTCTCAGCGACGAGCAAAGCAAAGTCGCGGCGAGTTTCGGCTTGCGGTTCTCGCTGCCGGATTATCTCATCGATCTCTACAAGAGCTTCAAGAACGATCTGCCCGTGTTCAATGACGATCCGGCGTGGGTCCTGCCGATGCCGGCGCGCTATGTGATCGCCGCCGACAGCACCATTGCCTACGCGGAAGTCAATCCCGATTACACGCAGCGGCCGGATCCGAGCGAGCTGTTTCCGGTTCTTGACCGGCTAAAGATCGCCAGGGCCGCGTGATAGATGGCGCGGCGAGATTCAATTCAGTGAATCTCGCCGTACCCGCGCGCCATTGCCGCGGCGAAGATCGGGATGAACGCGAACAGGATGACTTCTGCCCAGATGAGGCGTCGCGCGGTGGCGATTGCGGCGGGCGAGGGCATCGCGCTCAGATCTTTCTTCAGCGCGCCGCGCCAGCGGATGAACTGGACCGTCGGCCAGATCGAGAGAATGCCGACCAGCGCGAACGTCCCGATCTTCGCCCAGAAGAAATGGTTGTCCGAATAGTACGCCCAGCCCTTCGCCGCGAAATAGGCGCGCGAGAACCCGACGATGAGGATCAAGCCTGCAACGATGCCGTACCAGAGATCGACCGCGCCGACGCGCTTGATATCTGCCGCCGTCATCGTTGGCCGCACGACCGCGAACTCATAGGCGATGATGCCGGCAAGCGCGAAGACGAGAACGTGATGGCCGATGGCGAAGAGAAGATCGGTGGTCGCAAAATCGGGCATGGGGTCCCTCCGTGTTGCGCCACGATATTGTGACGCGGCAAAATGGAAAGTCCATGCCAGCATCGCGGTTGATTGCGCCGTTGCGCGCTCTATCTAATCGATGAGGTGCCGATGTCCGACCTGTCACAGTCCAGACCTGAAGAAGAATCTGCCGTCCGCGCGGTTGTCGAGAATTGGGCCGCCGCGGTGCGCCGCAAGGATGTCGTTGCGATATTGGCCAACCATTCGCAAGATTTTCTGATGTTCGATGTTCCGCCGCCGTTCAGTTCGCGCGGCATCGACGAATATCGCGGCACCTGGGACCTGTTCTATTCCGCGGCAACGGATCCCGTCGTTTTTGACATCGAGAAGATGGAGATCGCGGCCGGCAGCGATGTCGCCTTTGTAGCTGCGTTCATGCGCTGCCGGCACATCGACCGAGGCATCCCTACCGATCTGGATTTCCGGCTGACCGTCGGGCTGCGCAAGATCGCCGGACAATGGGCGATCATGCACGAACACCATTCCGTTCCGGCGACCCAGTAACCGTCAAACGCCTTTCTATTGGAGTTCTCATGACCGATCTCTCTGCCTTTCCGATCGCCAAACGCTGGCCCGCGCAGCATCCCGACCGGTTGCAGCTTTATTCATTGCCCACGCCGAACGGTGTGAAAGTGTCGATCATGCTGGAAGAGATCGGGCTGCCCTATGAGCCGCATCTCGTCGACATATTGAAGAATGAGAGCGCCACGCCGGAATTCCTCTCGCTCAATCCGAACGGCAAGATCCCTGCGATCCTCGATCCCAACGGGCCGGATGGGAAGCCGCTCGGCCTGTTCGAATCCGGCGCGATCCTGATCTATCTCGCGGAGAAGACCGGCAGGTTGCTGCCCGCCGATCCCGCGCGACGTTACGAGACCATCGCCTGGGTGATGTTTCAGATGGGCGGCATCGGGCCGATGTTCGGGCAGCTCGGCTTCTTCCACAAATTCGCCGGCAAGGATTTCGAGGACAAGCGTCCGCGCGACCGGTATGTCGCGGAGTCGAAGCGATTGCTCGGCGTTCTCGAAACGCGGCTCGCCGGTCGCGAATGGATCATGGACGACGAATACACCATCGCCGATGTTGCGACGCTGGGCTGGGTGCGCAACCTGATCGGTTTCTACGGCGCGCGCGAGATCGTGGCGTACGACACGCTCAAGAACGTACCAGCTTGGCTGGAGCGCGGCCTCGCACGTCCGGCCGTGCAGCGCGGGTTGGAGATTCCGAAGCGCGGCTGATTGGCGTGGTGTTGGAGCCTTTTGAAATGACCGAACGGTTGCTGGCCGCAGCACCGGGTGGTTGACCGCGGCGTCGCGTTGTCATATGTTCTTGTTATGTTCTCATATTCGCCAGCGCAGGATCGCGAGGATGCCGGCCACCGCCCGTGGAGTGCGGAGGCCGTTCCGGTCAATCTGTTTTTCGCGCTGCTTCCGGAACCCGGCACGGTTCCTCCGATCTCGCAGCTTGGTGAGATTGTCTGTGGCGCGCACCGGTTTCGCGGCAAGCCGATCTGGCCGGATCGCCTGCACCTGACTCTGCTGCCGGTCGGCAATCCGCATGGGGGTCTGGAAGAAAGCGTCCGGCGCGCGAGGATCGCCGCTGCGCGCGTGCGCGCCATGCCATTCGAGATTGCGCTCGACATCACGGAAAGTTTCTCGGTGCGCGACCGGTATCCCTTCGTGCTGGGATCCGGAGATGGGCTCCATAAGTTCACGGCGCTCCAGAAAGTGCTCGCCTATGAGATGGCATGCGAGGGTTTTGAAGGTCTCTCGCGCATATCGGCGCCGCACATGACATTGATGTGGGCGGATCGCGACGTCGGCGAATATCCGATTGCGCCCATCCGCTGGACCGTGCGTGATTTCGTCCTCGTGCGCAGCCATGTCGGGCAGAGCAGGCACGAACACATAGGACGCTGGCCGCTTCGCGGCTGATGAGGGCGCATGGCCAAGAGCATCACCATCTACGGCATCAAGAACTGCGACACGATGAAGAAAGCACGCACCTGGCTGGACAAGCGCGGCGTCGCCTACGCCTTCCACGACTACAAGGCCGAGGGCATCGACAAGCCGCGGCTGGAAGCCTGGGCGAAGGCGGTCGGCTGGGAGGTGCTGCTGAACAAGGCCGGGACGACGTTCAAGAAGCTGCCGGACAAAGACAAGGAAGGCATCACGGAGAAAAAGGCCATCGCGCTGATGCTGGCGCAGCCGTCGATGATCAAGCGGCCGGTGCTCGACGTCGGCGGCAAGCTGACGGTCGGTTTCAAACCGGAAATCTACGAGAAAGTTGTGTGATCTTTCGCGAGGAACAGTTCAGTCGCGAAATCAAGAGCCGATGCAACTTATTTGGCTGTGCATGAATTGGGATAAGGCTTGCGGCGCTCTCTGTGCGTGATTGATTCGTTCACAGTGTTGCGTCACAACCGCCGCCCTTCGTAACGCCGAAAGCGGGCATGGAACAGGAAGTCTACCGTCACGTCCCCTATGACATCGAGGTCGAGCAGGCATTGCTCGGCGCGATCCTGGTGGACAACCGCCAGCTCGAGGCGGTGACGCAGACCCTGAAGGCGGAACACTTCTACGATCCGCTGCACCAGCGCCTCTACGCCACGATGGCGGAGACGCAGGATCGCGGCGGCATGGTGCTGACGCCACTCACGCTGCACGCGGCGATGAAAGCCGACCCGGGCCTGCAGGAAGTCGGCGGTCACGCCTATCTCGTCGGTTTGGTGCAGGCCGCGCCGGCGATGCCGAATGTGCGCGACTATGCGCGCATCCTGAACGATTTGTCGGTGCGCCGCTCGCTGATCCGCATCGGTGAGGATGTGGTCAACGCCGCCTACGACTCGCCGATGGACAACCCGCCACAGGCGCAGATCCAGGACGCCGAGAAGGCGCTCTATCGCATCAGCGAAAGTTCCAAATACAGCGCCGGCCCGATCGATTTTGCGGAAAGCCTGCGCCGTACAGCGGAACTGGCGGAAAAAGCGCAGGCGCGGGGCGGGCGTATCTCAGGCCTCGTCACCGGCTTCACCGATATCGACTCTTTGCTGGGCGGTTTGCAGCCGTCGGACCTTCTCATCCTCGCCGGACGCCCTGGCATGGGTAAGACCTCGCTCGCCACCAACATGGCGTTCCACACCTGCCGCGCCTATGTGCAGGACATGGAAGCCGGGGAGGCGGTGCCACGCGGCCAGCCAGTCCTGTTCTTCTCGCTGGAAATGGCGGCGCAGCAGCTGTCAGCCCGTATCCTGTCCGAGCAGACCGAAATCGAGATGTGGAAAATCCGCAACGGACGCTTCACCGATCAAGAATGGGAGAAGTTCATCCTCGCGATGCAGGACCTCTCGACCCTGCCGTTCTATATCGACGACACCGGCGGTATCTCCATCGCGCAGATCGCGGCGCGCGCGCGGCGCATGAAGCGCGAGAAGAATATCGGCTGCGTGATGATCGACCACATCCAGCTCGTCGCCGGTTCCGGCCGCGCCGAAAACCGCGTGCAGGAAATCACCGAGATTTCGAAATCGCTGAAGGTGCTCGCCAAGGAGCTTGATATCCCCGTGATCGCGCTGTCCCAGCTCTCGCGTAGCGTCGATGCGCGCGACGACAAGCGGCCGGTGCTGTCCGACCTTCGCGAATCCGGCTCGATCGAGCAGGACGCCGACGTCGTGATGTTCGTCTATCGCGAAGAATATTATCTCAAATCGCGCGAGCCCGATCCGGCCTCCGCCGACCACATCAAGTGGCTGGAGAAATGCGACCGCGCACACCGCCGCGCCGAGGTTCTGGTGGAAAAGCACCGTCACGGTGCCACCAACAGGATCGATCTGCATTTCGACGAGCGCTTCACCCGGTTCTCGAACTTCGTGGCGGAAGGCACTTAGGCGCGCGTGCTCGAGTATCTGAAGGGACGCAGCGGCCGCAAGGAATACTGGGCGAGTGTCGGAATCCTGTTTGTGGTCGCGCTCGGGCTTGCGGCGCTGAACCTCAACGGCGCCAGTGGCGTCATGGTTTTTCTGTGGCTGCTCATCTGGGGCCGCCGCCTGCATGACATCAACAGATCGTCGGCGTGGGGACTCCTGCCCATCGTCGCGGCACTCGTCATCGCGTTTGTGGCGGTGACCTTTGGCGGCCGCGATCTGTTGAACGCAGTGCAATACAGCCAGTCGGGAAAGGGCGCGGTGTCCGAAAAGGGCGCCTACGCGTTCTTCGGCCTTCTCGCCGCCGTGCTGGTCGTGCAGGGCGGCTTCACGATCTGGCTGGGCGTGAAGCGTGGCGATGCGGGCGACAACAAATTCGGCCCGCCGCCGAATGACACGCTTACGCGCTAGGCTCCGCTATTCCGGCGTCATCCCGATGGTGTGCAGCCAGGTTTCGACCAGGCGCGGCCAGTCGGTGATCGGAAGCGCCGTGTGCCGCAGCCCGAACGCATGCCCGCCCTGCGCGTACAGATGCATCTCCACCGGTGCGCCGGCTTCTTTCGCCGCGATGTAATAGGCCAGCGTCTGGTGCACGCCGTCCGTCGTGTCGTTCTCCGCCTGCACCAGGAATGCGGGCGGCGTGTCGGCGGTGACGGGAACGTTTGGGTTCAGGGCGACGCTGTTCTCGTTGTCGTCGGTCGCGAGATGCCCCGGATAGACGAGCACCGCGAAATCGGGTCGCGCGCTCTCCTTGTCGGCGTCGTCGATCGGCGCGTACAGGCGATGCTGGTATCGCGTGTTGGCCTCCGCCGCGAGATACCCGCCGGCCGAAAATCCGAGCACGCCGATCTTGTGCGGATCGAC
>DATJUS010000010.1:0-30211 GCA_035502175.1 Rhizomicrobium sp. | reverse complement strand
GATCCGGCGATGACGCCTGCGCGCAGGCGTTGACGTGACATTTCCAGGAGGCCGAACTGGCTGATTTTTCCGATCTGGACACGGGCGCGATCGTTCTTCACAGCGTCGCGAATGCGTTTCTCGACATCGCGATCGTTGCGGCTGTCTTCCATGTCTATGAAGTCGATGACGATGAGGCCGGCGAGATCGCGCAGGCGCAATTGACGCCCGACTTCGTCGGCCGCTTCCAAATTTGTCTTGCGCGCGGTTTCCTCGATGGAATGCTCGCGCGTTGCGCGACCTGAGTTCACATCGATGGAGACGAGCGCTTCGGTCTGGTTGATGACGATGTAACCGCCGGACTTGAGCGTCACGGTGGGGGAGAACATCGCATCCAGCTGCGCCTCGATGTGATGGCGTTGAAAGAGGGGTACTGGCTCCTTGTAAGGCTTCACGTTCTTGGCGTGGCTCGGCATCAGCATCCGCATAAAGTCTTTAGCGTTGCGATATCCGTCATCGCCTTCGACGATAATCTCGCCGACGTCCTTGTTGTACAGATCGCGGATGGCGCGCTTGATCAGATCGCCTTCCTCATAGACTTTCGCGGGTGCATTGGACTGAAGGGTGGTTTCCCGGATCGTGTCCCACATGCGCAGCAGGTATTCATAATCCCGCTTGATCTCGACCTTCGTTCGGTTTTCGCCGGCCGTCCGAATAATCAGGCCCATGCCTTCGGGCAATTCGAGCGCCTGAGCGGCAGATTTAAGGCGCTTGCGGTCGTTTGCGTTGGTGATCTTGCGGGAAATACCGCCGCCGCGCGGCGTATTCGGCATCAGCACACAGTAGCGCCCGGCGAGGGAGAGATATGTGGTGAGAGCGGCGCCCTTGTTGCCGCGCTCTTCCTTCACGACCTGCACCAGAATGATCTGGCGACGCTTGATGACTTCCTGAATCTTGTAATGACGCTTGCGCATCCAGCGCTGTGCAGGCTTCTGGGCCTGTAACGGGCGCGCCGACTGATCATCGCCGGGCTCGCTGTCGGCCGGTGCCTCGGAAACCGGCGGCTCGGCGTCACCTTGCTCGATCAAGTCGACAGGTGTGGACTCCCCGGAAAGGGTCTGGACAAGACCTTCGACGTGCTCGTGTTGGCCTTCTGCGGTGCCGCTCGGATCTTCCGCGAACTCGTCACCTTCGTCATGGTCTTCGGTGACAGGTAGATTTTCAAAAGAGGTTTCTTCGCGGCTCTCGTGATGCGTTTCCTCGAAGTGCTCTTTGGAAGTTTCGGCAACGAGCTCCCGGTCATTCAGCTCTTCGCCCGAGCCCTCATCGGTCTCGCTGATCTCAACGATTTCATTTTCGTCAAACTCAGCACGCGCTTCGGGCTTCGGACCTGGCGCGATGTCGAACGATTCCACATCATCATCGGAACGACGGCGTGCTTCGGCTTCCTGCTCGGCCAGAAGCGCCTGCCGGTCTGCGACCGGAATTTGATAATAGTCAGGATGGATTTCCGAGAAGGCAAGGAAGCCCTGGCGGTTGCCGCCATATTCCACAAACGCGGCCTGGAGCGACGGCTCAACGCGCGTCACCTTCGCGAGGTAGATGTTTCCTTTGAGCGGCCGCTTGCTGGCGGCCTCGAAATCAAATTCCTCGACTTTTTGTCCGTCGAGAACGACCACCCGCGTCTCTTCCGGGTGGCTGGCGTCGATAAGCATGCGCTTGGGCATTGAAGTCTCCGCGCGCGCTCCACCCGTCTGCCGCGCGTCGAGGCGCTGGCAACATGGTGGGCCGCGTTGTTAGGGACAGGCAGCGCGACACCTCCGCCGGCAAGCTTGCTGCCGGATCGGTATGGAATGCGCAAAATCTGTCGGTCATCGAAAAATCGCAGTCAGTCCGGCAAAGCCGGGGAAAGTTCGCCAGAGCGGGGTCGCTTGGCAGGGCGCTGGGCTGCAATGGAAAGCTCCTGCACCGAGCCACCAGGGCTCCAAACGGTGCGGTGTCCAAACCACTGCACCTAGGCCGGAAATCCGGGCCACAGGCGGCGCAGCATGATTCACTTGTAGGTGGCCCGTGCCTTGGCAGCAAGGGAAAAGCCCACAAGCAATTGTAGGCATCAGCATGATTAACGGTCGGTAAACGGCAGAATCGTGTTGCGAAACAGTTTCAATGCTCAGAATTCACACAAAAGTGGAGCGGCCCGGGCTTTCCAGCACATAAAGTTTCAGTAATTCTGCTAGTCGCGACATGGCCGCGGGGCGCGTTCTTCCAGGACGCGGGCTGGTCGCATTAGCTTAGTTGGGGAACTCGGGGAGCGGCCGGGACTTTTCGGCTGGGAAAAGTGATTCTTCACGCTGGAGAGCGTGAAAGGGCGGGGGCGGGCAATGCGGTTCAAGAATAGTGCCGTCGGGGCAATCGTCATCTTGCTGGCGACATTCCAAGTTGCCTTCGCGGACGATCAGCAGATGCCTGAGACCGTCGTCGTTACGGGAACCCGCATTCCCAGACCTTCCTATGATCTCCCCAGTCCGGTGACCACATTGGGTGCGGACGAGATTCAGCACAGCGGCACGACCAACCTGGGCGATTACCTCAAGCGCGTCCCGGCATTGGCCGGATCCTTGGGTGACTTTCAGACCAGCGGCTACAACACCCCCGCAGCGACCGACCTCTCGTCTCTCGGCGGACTGAACCTGCTCGATCTGCGTAACCTTGGTTATGTGCGCACCCTGGTTCTCATCGATAATCATCGCACCGTCAGCGAATCCACCGGCAGCGCTGCGGTCGACACGGACTCCATTCCGATATCCACGCTCGACCGCGTCGATGTTTCGACGGGCGGTGCCTCAGCGATCTATGGCGCCGATGGCGTGTCCGGCGTCGTGAACTTCGTCATGAAACATGACTTGGAAGGCGTGCACGCAAAGGTGCAGGTCGGCACTTCTCAAGACGGCGGCGGAGGTAAGTATTCTGCGTCGCTTGCCGCTGGTCACAATTTCGATGACGACAAGGGTAACATCACGGTCCTGTACGAAGGGTTCAATCAGGACAGCTACGATTTCAATCAGCGGGACTTCACCAAGGTCGGTGGTTACACGGCCTTCGTCCCCAACCCCGCAAACAAGGGCGACAAGGATCACGTCGTTCCGGATTTCATTCCAACCAACGATGCCCAATTCGTGTTTTCGGCACCGACAGGCGCAATCACGACCGACTTCGACAAGACGACGAACAAAAAGAAGTTCCCGAACTGGCTCGGGGACGGCGACATGTTCGATCTGGGTACTTATGTCGGCGGCGGTGTCGCAATCGGATCCGACGGTATGCCGTTCGCTGAGGATCTGCAGGGCGATTTTCAGCCTATCCAGCGTCGCAATATCGGTGAGATCGACGGGAAGTATGAGTTCTCGCGGTATTTTGAGCTTCGAGGAAGCGTCCAATTCGCAGGTGTGGATACGAAGTCGAGTTCATATCCGACGTTCGACGAGCACACTGTTATCCTGCCCGATAACGCCTATCTCCCGTCCGATGTGGCAGACGCAATCTCTCTGAACAAATACAAGGAAGGCTCGCTCGCTGAAGACTATTTGGAGTTGCGCAACGCCGAGGAAGTGAAGCGCCAGACGTATCGCGCGACGCTGGATGTCATGGGCGACATGCCGAACCCGACATTCCTCGACAAATTTCGCTACAGCGCCAGCTATGTTTACGGACAGACAGATGTGGACGACATCAATGTCGGCAATCGCATCGAAGACAGGTTCTTTGCGGCGCTCGACTCCGTCATCGATCCGAAAACGGGCAAGCCCACGTGCCGATCAAATCTGGATCCGTCGGCCGTGCCGCCGGACCTACACCACATCTTCAAGGGCGACTACGCCTTCACGGACGAGGATTTCCTCGATTCAAGGGATTATCCTTTCACGTTCACGCCGGGCCCTAACTCAGGGTGTGTTCCGTTCAATCCCTTTGACCCAAAGGCCGATAACAGGGCGTCCATCGCCTGGATGACGACAAACAGTCACACCCTGGGCGCCATCACGCAGAGTGTGATCAACGGCTATGTCAGCGCGGATGTCCCCGTATTCGAGAAGTTGGGTTTTGCTCACCCGTTGAGCCTCGTGCTCGGCGGCGAATACCGCAAGGAAACCAGCAGCTCGACCCCGGATAACTGGTCACAATTGGGGTATCTGTGGATCAGCGGCGCTTCGCCTGTGCGCGGTGCGTTCGATGTCAGCGAAGAATTCGCCGAGGCATCTTTGCCGATTTTTGAGGATCGGCCCTTTGCCAAGGAACTGTCCATCGAGGGCGCGATACGTCAATCGCATTATTCTACAGCTGGCGACAGCACGAGCTGGAAGTACGGCGGCGTCTATTCCCCGATTGACGGGTTGAAGTTCCGCGCCACGGACGCCGTAGCGGTGCGTGCGCCGAACATCGGCGAGTTGTTTGCCCCGGATGAACACGGTTTCGCGTTCGTCAACGACCCGTGTGACACGTTGTATGTCGATCAGGGAACACAGTTCCGCAAGTCAAACTGCATCGCATTGATGGCGGCACTTGGCGTGCCGTACAATCCGGATCATGCGGATCTGAATGCGGACCAGAGCATTCCGAACATCGTCGGCGGCAACACGCATCTGACGCCGGAAACTGCCCGCACATTGACGGTCGGTATGGTCGTGCAGCCGGATTTCGTTCCCGGGCTCGCGTTCTCGGTTGACTTCTACAATGTGACGATTGCCAACGCGATCGAGGCTCCGTCTGCACAGAGCGTGACGGACGAATGCGTCGATCTTTCGACGATCAACAATCCCTTCTGCAGTGCTGTAACGCGCACGACGAGTAACCCAAAGCCCGGTTCCATCACCCAGGTGACGGCCCAGCAGATCAACGTTGCGTCGTTCAAGACGGACGGCATCGATTTCACGCTGGCCTATCATCAGGACCTGGAGGACATTTTCAAAAAGGATGTCGGATCGCTCGATATTCACCTGATCGGATCGCGGTTGGACGTGCTATCAACCACGCCGCTGCCGGGCGAAGCGCCGATCGAATACGCGAACACCTACGACGGTGGCGTTGACGGCGGGCCCGCGCCGCGCTGGCAGGCGAACGCGGACTTCGTCTGGACCTGGGATCCTGTGACGATCGACTACAACATCGATTGGTATAACGCCGTATACGCCTGGGACCGGCAGACGATCATTTCGGAGCCCGACGTGGTCGCGGCAAAGTATCTCCACCTCCCGGCGCGCTTCGTGCAGTCGGTCCAGGTGGATTTCGACGTCTCGAAAGGGTGGGATGTTTATGCCGGTATCGACAATCTGTTCTATCAGAAGCCGGCGATTGGTCAGAACGGTCTGCCCGTAGACCCGCTAGGCCGGTTCTTCTACGTCGGCGTCAAAGCTGATCTGGGATTTGACGGTTCAGGACTCTGACGCCCGCAAACCCAGTGTTTCCCTGGGCGAGGTATGCTAACGAATCGTAAATGGTTCGTCGCCGAGTCTTGGTGGCTCGGAAGGGTTCACGATGCCGAAGTTTCGCGTTGTCGCCATAGTCGCGCTCCTTTGTGTGTTGGCCGGCGCGGGCTACGGGCAGGGCGATGCAGCATCGCCGCAGTCGGTTGACGACATCATCGCAAAAGTCTTGCACGACAATCCTGCGCCGACATCGGCGTCGAAGCCCAGGGCCAGTGCCCCGGCTGCGCAACCTGTCGTAATGAGTGCGCGTATTGGAGAGCATTCGGACCGCACACGCTTTGTCGTTGAGCTTTCCGATCCGCTGAACATGCGGACCTTTACACTGAACAATCCAAATCGCGTCGTGATCGACATGCCGGCGGTGCAATGGCATCTCGACGGGCCGCCGCGTCCGACTGGGCATGGTTCCATCCGCAGCTATCGCTATGGCCTGTTTCGGCCCGGGAACTCGCGGTTCGTGATTGATCTCAATCAGCCGGTGTCTGTTTCCGACGCACTAGTGCTTCCACCGGCAGGCGGGCTTGGGTATCGCGTCGTCATAGATCTGTTTCCGACAACACAGGCCAAGTTCGATCAATCCGCTGGCTGGCCTGCCGATCTAAGAGCACGAGAGGCGACCGCCGAGCGCGTGGCGGCGCTACCGCCCATCATTCCTGGACCTAAACGCTCAGAAAGCGGCGCACGAAAGACAATTGTTATCGACCCCGGTCATGGCGGTATCGATTCCGGAACGAATGGGGTGAACGGTCTCCTCGAACGTGACCTGGTGCTGGACGAAGGGTTGCGCCTGGCGCGCGCTCTCCGGCGGAATCCCGATTACACGGTCTACATGACTCGAGATACAGACATATTCATCCCTCTTCGGGAGAGGGTGAACATCGGTCGCGCCCATCATGCCGATCTGTTCATCTCGCTGCATGCGGATTCGAACCCCGGCGCAGATGTCTCCGGGCTATCCATCTATACGCTGTCGGAATCCGGCTCGGACAAAGAGGCAGCTGCATTGGCGCGGAAGGAAAACCAGTCCGATATCATCGCAGGCGTCGATCTGGGCGGCGAAAACTCGACAGTTGCGCCGATCCTGATCGATCTCGAGCAGCGTGACACCATGAACAAGTCATCCCGCTTTGCGCAAACGGCACTGGCTTCCCTGTCACATGCGACCGATATCCTGCCGCGGCAGCCGCACCGCTCGGCCGCATTTGTCGTGCTGAAGGCGCCAGATGTTCCGTCCGTGTTGATCGAACTTGGCTATCTGTCCAATGCGTCGGACGCGGACCAGATGAATACCGCCCAGTGGCGGAACGGCGTTGCAGATGCTATCGCCGCCGCTGTGGAGCGGCATTTTGCCCCCGCGACGGCTGCCTCTCCGGCGCCGCCCGGGCCTGTATCGGAGTGACGCGCGAGAGCAATCGCGGCATAATCTAGAGCCATGAACGATCTGCCAGAAGACGATTCCCCGGGCTCTTTTGTACCGGATGACAGCGCCGACGGCGCGGCGCGGCCAAAACGCCGTGGCTGGGCCAGAATTTTCTTCTATGGCGGGCTGACGGCCACTGCGCTCGCTGCCGCAATTGCGCTTGCCGCTGTTGGCTACGTCTGGTCGGTGACGCGCGATCTGCCGAGCGTCGAGGCCCTTCAAAATTACGCCCCGCCGGTGACGACGCGCGTTTATGCCGGTGACGGAACATTGCTCGGCGAATATGCCCGCGAGCGGCGCATCTTCGTGCCTATTGCGTTCGTGCCCAAACGGGTCGTTGATGCTTTCACGTCGGCGGAAGATCGAAATTTCTTCAGCCACCCTGGCATCGATCCAGGCGGCATCCTTCGGGCAGCTGTGAAGGATGTATTCAACGTTCTGCAACACAAGCGGCTGGAAGGCGCTTCGACCATTACGCAGCAGGTCGCCAAAAATTTCCTTCTTAACAGCGACGTGAAGTTCTCGCGCAAGATACGCGAAGCCATTCTGGCCGTTCGCATCGATGCGACATATTCCAAGGAAAAGATCCTCGAACTGTATCTGAACGAGATTTATCTCGGTGAGAATTCCTACGGCGTGGCTGCAGCCGCCCTGAACTATTTCGGCAAGTCGCTGGACGATCTCGACGTCGCCGAGGTTGCGTTCCTGGCAGCGCTTCCAAAGGCGCCGAGCGCGTTTGACCCGGTGCGCAACGCCAAGCGCGCGGTCGAGCGGCGTAACTGGGTTATCGGTCAGATGGCCGATAATGGCTACATCACCGATGCTGAGGCGAAAACTGCAATTGCTGAACCGCTTGTGACACAGACGCGTCCGCTCGGAAGCCAGGCGCAGGACGTAGACTACTATGTCGAGGAAATTCGCCGCCTGCTTTACGCGCGATACGGCGAGCACGGGTTGTACGACGGTGGTTTGCAGGTGCGTTCATCCCTCGACACCCGTCTGCAGAACTATGCCGTCAGCGCTTTGCGCTCCGGCCTTGTGCGCTATGATCGCCGGCACGGCTGGCGTGGCGCGACAAGCAACATTGGGGCGACTGCGAACTGGAAAGCGGCGCTCGCGTCGGTGCCGAACCAATCCGGCATCGACACTTGGCGTGTGGCGACAGTCATCGATTTCAACGACGATAAATCGACGCGTATCGGACTTTCCGGCGGCGATGAGGGAACGATCCCGTTCAGTGATCTGGCTTGGGCACGCAAACAAATGCCGGGAATGTATCTCGGGCCGGCCCTAAGCAAGCCGCAGGATGCGTTGAAACAAGGCGACGTGATCTACGTCGAGCCGACTGGACAAAAAGATGAGTACGCTCTGCGTCAAGTGCCTCAGGTGAATGGCGCGATTGTCGCCATGGATCCGCATACCGGTCGCGTTTTGGCGATGTCTGGCGGGTTCAGTTACGCTTCAAGCCAATTTGACCGAGCGATGCAGGCGATGCGTCAGCCGGGGTCGTCGTTCAAGCCATTCGTATACGCAGCGGCCCTTGACAACGGCTTCACACCGACCAGTCAGGTCGTGGACGGCCCAGTTGTGGTAGATCAAGGCGCCGGACTTGGCCTTTGGCACCCTGCGAATTTCGAGCACAAGTTCCTGGGGCCTGTGACGTTGCGCCGTGCCATTGCACTCTCGCTGAACAATGCGACGGCGCGATTGGCCCAGGAAATCGGCATGGACAAGATCGTGCCGTATCCCGAACGCTTTGGCGTCTACGATCATCTCCCGCCGTATCTCGCAAACGCGCTCGGTTCATATGAAACGACGCTGATCCGGATGACCACTGGCTACTCGGAATTCGTGAACGGTGGAAAAAAAATCAGCGCATCATTGGTCGATCGAATTCAAGATCGCAATGGCAAGACGATCTGGCGTCACGATCAGCGTAACTGCGACGGCTGCAATGTTGGGCAATGGCATGGCCAGTCCGAGCCACTGCTCGAGGACACGCGTGAGCAGATAGTGGACCCGCGCACGGCATTCCAGATTGTTTCCCTGCTGCAGGGGGTCGTGCAGCGCGGCACGGGCCGCTCGGTGCTTGCGGTCGGCAAGCCGCTCGCCGGCAAGACGGGCACCTCGAATGAAGCCAAAGATACCTGGTTCGTCGGTTTCTCGCCGGATCTGGCCTGCGGCGTCTTCGTTGGCTTCGATAATCCGCGGACGCTTGGAAAATATGAACAGGGCGCAACAGTCGCCGCCCCCATATTTCGCGATTTCATGAAGGGTGCATTGTCGGATGTGCCTGCCATACCTTTCCGCGTTCCGCCCGGTATCGAACTCATCTCAACAGACGCGATCACCGGGCAGCCTGCGGGCGCGTCGGATCCGAACGCGATCATGGAAGCATTCAAGGCGGGCACTGCGCCGGGCGAACCGAACGCGCCCGGCAGCGCCATTCTCGGTGAAACATCGGCCGCACAGGGGGGGACGCCGAACGATGTGGGTGAAGGAACGGGCGGTCTCTACTGATCGCGTTTTGACGAAACTTATAGTCGCCCCTATATCAGCGCTGCCATCACGAGAATCTCATGCGCCCCGAGACCGAACGCAATGTCGAAGAAATCCAGCAGGCGATCGCTCTGCTGAGGAGGCATCTTTGACTGGGACAAGTCCGTCCGCCGTCTCGATGAGTTGAATGCCAAAGCCGAAGACGCTTCGATCTGGAACAATCCGCAGGAAGCCCAGAAACTGATGCGCGAACGTCAGCGCCTCGACGAATCAATGTCTGCTGTGCGTTCTCTTGGAAATGAGCTCGCTGACGCGTTGGGGCTGATCGAACTAGCAGAGGCGGAAGGCGACACCGCGATGATTGCCGATGCCGAGGCGGCCATTGAGGCACTGACCAAGCGTGCGGAAGGCCAGCGTCTTGAATCTATGCTGTCGGGCGAGGCGGATGGAAACGACACATACCTTGAAGTCCATGCAGGTGCGGGCGGCACGGAGAGCCAGGATTGGGCAGAGATGCTGTTCCGCATGTACACGCGCTGGGCGGAGCGGCACGGCTACAAGCTTCAGCTGATCGAAGAGAGCCAAGGGGAAGCGGCGGGTTTGAAATCCGCAACTTTGCTCGTAAAGGGCAAGAACGCCTATGGCTGGCTGAAGACCGAAGTAGGTGTGCATCGGCTGGTCCGCATTTCACCATTCGATTCCAATGCGCGTCGTCACACAAGCTTTTCGAGCGTCACCGTCTATCCGGTAATCGACCAAAATATCGAAATCGATATCCCGGAAAAGGACGTTCGCGTTGATGTCTATCGCGCGTCGGGCGCGGGTGGACAGCATGTCAACAAAACCGAAAGCGCGGTGCGCATTACACATATTCCAACCGGCATCGCGGTCGCGTGCCAGACGGAGCGGTCTCAGCATCAAAACCGCGCTGTGTGCTGGGATATGTTGCGGTCCAGGCTTTACGAGATTGAGCTGGAAAAGAAACAGGCCGAGACGGGCGCCTTCATTGGCGAGAAGACCGACATCGGCTGGGGCCACCAGATTCGATCTTATGTGCTCCAGCCTTATCAGCTGGTGAAAGATCTCCGCACGGGCGTCGAGAGTCGTACGCCGGACGATGTGCTGGACGGTGATCTTGATCCCTTCATGGCTGCTGCACTGGCGCAAGCCATCGGCGGAAAGAAGGGCGAGGTTATAGAAGATCTTGAATAGGAAAGGCCCCGCTCGTGAGAACGGAGCCTTTTCCTTGGCTATGGAAGCTTAGCTGCCGGCTTTAATAGGGGCGAAAGTCGCAGCGCTCGGACGCGGGGCCGTGTCCACCGGACGCGGCATTTGTGCGGGTGCTGCAGCAGGGGCCGGCGCACTTTGCACGACGGTCGAGCGACCACCATCGGCAAGCGGGTTGTCGGCATGACGGCAATTGCCTTCGAAGAAGGCGCCGGTCTCTACCGCGAATGCTTCGTGCAGGATATCGCCTTCGACATGGCAGGTCGAAGCGAGCAAAACCTTGCGGGCACGGATTGCACCTTTGACGCGGCCCCGGACGGTCACGTCTTCGGCCATGACATCGCCTTGGATAAACGCCTTGTCACCGATCACAAGACCGGCGGAATTGACGTTGCCCTCGACCTTGCCGTCGATCTGAATATCGCCGCTCGAGCTGAGCGTGCCGTGCACGACGAGATCGGCGCTGATGATGGACGGGGCGGAGGAGCGCATTGTGCGCTTCTGCTGTTGTGCGGGCGATTGTGCCACCGGCGCGGGGGCCGCTGCGGTGTCTTTACTCTTACTAGAGAACATGGCGTCCAGCCTCGATAAATTTACTCGGGTTTCTCACGACGTCGTCGTACGAGATTTCGTAGTGCACATGCGGGCCCGTGCTGCGGCCAGTCGATCCGAGTTTTCCGATCGGCGTGCCTTTGGAGACCTTAGCACCAACTTGGACAAGAATTGCCGAAAGATGGCCGTAGCGGGTGTGAATTCCGAGACCATGGTCAATTTCAACCATATTTCCATATCCGCCGCGCGCGCCCGCCCAAACGACGGTGCCTGGCGCTGTCGCATGAACGGCAGCCCCCCATGGACCAGCAAAGTCCAGCCCCGGATGGAAGGCGTAGTGGCCCGTAAACGGGTCTACACGGGCGCCAAAGCCGCTGGTTCGCTCGAATTCATGGCCGCTGACGGGCACAGTTAGCGGGACGTGACGCATCGCGCCGAGCAGTTCGTCCATCTGGCTGAGAACCGCGGACGCTTTCAGATAGGCGCTCTGAAAGGCGACATCGCTGATGCCCTCGAGATGCACCGATTGCAGCGGGATATCCGGGCCACCGATGCCGTGCGCGGCTTCGTATTTCTGCTCGAACTGGTCAGGGTCAATGCCCGTGTTTCGCAGGACGCTGCGCACGGTTCCAACCCCGCCGGCCAGTTCGGTCTGCGCCTGTGCCATCAGGACTGTTTCGTCACGGCCGATCTTGCTGACGCGAGCAGTTTCTTCCGCCAAAATTCTGAGCGCGGGATGCCGCGCAAACGAAGCGGCTTCCGCTTCGTTTGCCTTGGGCGCGCGGTTGCCGAACAAAATGCCGGTTATGCGCCCAACAGCGCCTCCAAGGTCCAGCAATCCGGCATGTGTCGGCTTGGCGGTGCGTGGCTGCGGCTGTGCAGGCTGCGGCATCGCGGAAAGCGTCGACCCTCCGCTAACGTTGTCATCGGAGGTATCCGTGTCAAACGAAGCGCCTCCATTTCCAACGCTGTCGCTGGGTGCGGTGTCGGCATCCCCACCGCCCGCTGAAGTGGACGGACCGAGGAGGGTGGCGTCCGGATTTGAAACCAGCGCATCCACCTGACGCTTGCGATCGATGAAGCGGCGGATTGTATCCTGCTTCGTCTGGAGTTCGTCCGCTGTCGCCTTGAACTTGTCCTCGGCAGAGACGAGCGCGCCATTGATCTCGTCGTAGGACAGCTGGAGGTCGGCGACACGGTTCTCGTACGCGGTCTGCATCTGCTGGTAGCGATGGTCTTTCGCCGCGATAATTCGATCTTTGAAAATGACGTTGACGGTTGAGAACGCGACCCATCCGAGGAAGATCAGCGTGAGACCGGCGAGCGTCGCTTGAAGCGAGGGGCCGAAAGTAAAGAATTGCACCCGCCCATCGCTGCGGATGTAAATCTGTCGCTCGGGAAATGTTTCATGGAGCCACGCCCACGCGCGCTCCACGAGCGATTCCGTCATTTCTGAACTTCCCTTTGCGGCGTCTTGGGCGCCAACCCCTATTGAGCCCATTTCACTCAATTGTCGGCGGCGGATCAAGCTCTTAGCCCAGAAAAACGACTGCGAGGTTAACCTCGGGCCGAAGAGATGCCGGAACACGCGCGAGTTCCTCAAAGGGATTTTACCGCAGCGAGTACGGCCTCCACATGACCGGGCACCCTGACTTTCCGCCAAATCTGCCGAATGACGCCCTTGGCATCGATCAGGAATGTGGCCCGCTCCATGCCCATATATTTTCTTCCGTACAGGCTCTTTTCGCCCCACACCCCAAAAGCCTGAGCGGCTTCGATCTCAGGGTCGGAAGCCAGCGTCACCTTCAGTTTGTACTTGGTCTTAAAACGGTCATGGCTGGCAACACTGTCTTTAGAAATACCCACAACATTCGCGCCTAAGCGCTCGAATTTCTTGATATTTTCGGAAAATTCGACAGCCTCTTTTGTGCACCCCGCCGTGTCGTCCTTGGGGTAGAAATAGAGGACAAAGGGCTGGCCTTTGAGACTCGAAAGCGAAATGTTGCCACCGTTATCGGTCGCGAGTTTGAAGTTCGGGGCTTTGTCGCCGGGTTCGAGGGCCATGCGTTACCTAGGTCTCTCGCAGGGTTACGGTTAACACTCGCGATAAAGCCATGTGCGACGGTAAACAAGGGGCAGGTTTAGGTGGCGTTGGGGATTGGCGGGGCACTCTGGTGGCCCCGCTTCGGCCTCAATCGATGGCGATACGACCCAAGACGAGGGCTAAAGGCCTCAACCAACTTCGAATATCGGACCTAGTGCTTGTTTCTTAGCCGCTACATCAAAGCTCACCACATCAGTCGCGCCGCCCTGATCACAGGCGGAATAGTGGCCGCCGTTCTGTTTTTTTTGGTCGGGGCCGCCATCCGGTTGCTGATTGGTCCAGTGTCGTTGGGCCCCTTGGGCAGCGCGCTACCCAACGCCATCGCGCAGGCGCTGCCGGGAATTACCCTTCAATACGATCAGGCCGCGATCGAGTGGTCACGAGATGAGGGCCGGGTCAACCTCGTAATTCTGGGCGCCCGGGTGTTCGACGAAGACGGCCGCATCATTGCGCAGGCACCGAAGGCGGATATCGATCTGGCCGCGGGGCCGCTTCTTAGCGGTCACGCCGTTGTTCAGCGCATTACGCTGGTTGGGGTTCAACTCACCCTTGTTCGAACCGAAAGTGGTGGATTGCGACTGGGCGTCGAGAAGGACAAGAGCCAGCACGACATTTTGAGCCGCATCTCAGACGCGATCACGATGCGGAACGACGGAAGTTCATCGCTGCAGGCATTCGCGGTTCGGCACGCCCGGCTGGCGTTCTACGATGAACCAACTGGCCTGTTCCTCGTGGCGCCTGATGCGAATTTTCGCGTAACCACGGTTGGTGCAGATCTGGACGCGTCCCTTGACGCTGCGCTCGAAATATCCGGCCACTCCGCACACCTGACAGGTGAATTTGCCATTCCCGCGAAGTCGGGTCCTGTCAAAGGGTCGATCGCACTGAGAGGGCTGGACCTTCGCGCACTCGGGTCCGATGGAAAGAGCTTCGCGAGCGTCAAGGATGTTGGTCTTGTGCTCGACATGTCGATGTCTTTTGCATTTCAAGGCACCCACCTTCTGAACGCAGATTTCGGTGTTGGTGCAAAAGGGGCGATCGATATACCCGGATTGGCGCATGGTCCGCTGAAGATCAGCAATGCGCAGATTGTCGGTCGATATGACAGCAGGACCGGACGAATACTGATCGACGATGCGACCTTGGCGGCGCAAGGCGCCACAGCGCACCTCACCGCGCGTGGCGATCTTGTATACGATCAGAATAGGGCGCTGTCGGCGGTGAATTTCGAAACCACTCTCGACAAGATCGCACTTTCGATGCCGGGCGTATTGCCGGGACCCGTATCGCTGCGGATAGCCGCGGTGCGCGGAAGCTATCTTCTCGCGACCAAAGACATTCTTCTCGATCATATGGAGATTGCCGGCGGCCCCTTGTCTCTGCAGGCGACCGCGAAAGTGACTCTGGTTTCCGGCAAATCTCCGGCCATCGAAGCCAAGGGACAGCTTTCCCCCTTGGGTATCCGGGACCTGCTCAAATTCTGGCCGTATGGCGTTGGTGCCGGCGCGCGCACATGGATCGACAAGAACATGCCGGCCGGTTCCCTCGGACCTGTACCGTTCGAAGCACATATGCCCGCGGGGCTACTGGATGAAGCTGCTCTTCCCGATGGCGCGCTAAAGGTGTCCGTGCCCATGAGCGGCGCCGAGGCGAATTACCTTCAGGGACTGACGCATCTCACCCAACTGCGCGGCGTTGCCACACTGACGGGAAACACGTTCAGCGCGGACATCGCATCCGGACGGATCGGCGCGCTTGCGGTTTCGCAGGGCAAGGTCGTCATCAGCAATCTGAGCGTTCCGGCATCACCCGGCGCCTTTGCTGCTCACGTTAGTGGATCGATGCCGGATATCTTGAATCTGATCGACATGAAGCCGCTGAATTACCCAACGCGCTTCGGCATCGATAAGACGCAAACGAAAGGCGAGGCCAGCCTCGACCTATCGTTTCAGATGCCGATGAAAAAGGATCTGCACGTCGACGATGTCAATATTTCCATCAAGTCAGCCGTGAACGGATTTTCCATTCTTCTGGGCGATCACGCGCGGTTGTCCGACGGAACCGTCAATTTCGCGATCACGAACGCAAAGCTTCATGCTGACGGCACCGCGACGCTGATTGACTCGAAGTTGTCATTCGGCTGGGACGAGGACTTCAGAACGCCTAACGCCGTTACAACCCACATCGATGTCAAGGGGACGCTGGATACGGGCGGACGGGAAGCACTCAATTTTCCCTCGTCGGACTTTCTCAAGGGGCCCACGACAATCGATGCGGCGCTAACAGGTCATCGCGGCTCGCTGTTGAACGCAGATATGACAATGGATCTGGCGCCGGCGACATTGAACCTCGATCTTATCGGCCTGAACAAACCGGCTGGTTTTCCTGCCAGTGCTCGTGTGACAGCATCCTTCGGACCTGAAAGCTCGATCAAGGCGGAATCTATGTTGATTTCGGGGCCGGGCGTTTCGGTCAGTGGCAATGCGACCTTCGACAAGGACGGCCATCTGACGTTACTCGCATTTCCCTCCGTGCATTTCGGAGCGGCAAACGATTTTTCATTCAATATGACACGTGGCGCATCCGGCGCGAACATCACCGTTCGTGGCCGTTCGCTTGACGGCACGCACCTGGCCGGGCACGGCGGAGGTGGTGGCGACATGTCCTTCGAGGGACCGTTCCATGTAAGCGCGCATCTCGACCGGTTGATGCTTCGCGAGAATATCGCAGTCGCGCCGTTCTCGCTGGAAGTGGGTGGAGTAGGCGATAGGCCATCTGCAATGTCGCTTAGCGGTTCGCTGTCGAAAACTGCGACAATCGCCGGTGAGATCGCGCCAAGCGATACGGGACGCAAAATCACGGTCTCATCGACTGATGCCGGCCTTCTGACGAAGGGTTTTCTCGGCTTTTCCAGCATCAAGGGCGGGCGCTTCGATCTCACGGCAACCCTCCCCGGCAAGGCGGGCGGCGCGAAAGACAGCAATGCGCCAGACTATGAAGGGAAACTGTCTCTGCGTGACTTCAAGGTTCTCAATCAACCGTTTCTCACGCGCCTTTTCACCGCCGGCTCGCTCGGCGGCCTCATAAATCTGATGCAGGGGCAAGGTATCGGCGTCGACAAGCTGGACGTGCCATTCTCCTCCAAGGGCGGCGTGATTACGGTTCACGATGCGAAGGCAACCGGACCGGCCATCGGGTTGACCGCCGATGGCTATATCGACCGACCGAAAAATGCTCTGGCGCTCAAGGGCACTTTGGTGCCGGTCTTCGGTCTCAACAGCGTGCTTGGTTCGATCCCTGTTCTCGGAAATGTTCTTGTCTCCAAGCCGGGTGAGGGCGTGTTCGGCATGACTTATTCGGTCAAGGGCAATGCGGACCAGCCTGATCTCAGCATCAATCCGCTCTCTGTGCTCACGCCGGGAATTTTGCGGCGAATATTCGAGGGCAAGATGCCGAATGCCGCACAGGCGCCGTCGAACCAGACGCCGCCGCCTCAGCCGGCGCCGGCTTCCCCACCGCAGTAGCTCAGGCCGGCTTCACCAGTACGTGCTTCTTTTTGCCGCTCGATAGTTTCAGAACGCCTTCTGCTGTCAGCGCCTCTAGCCCGATCTGCAATTTTGGATCGCTGACGGCAATGTCGTTCAGGCGAAGGCCATTGTTGGTGATCAGTTTGCGCGCCTCGGAGTTCGATGCGACGAGTCCGGTGGCCACCGCCAGATTCAGAATCCCGTCAGGCAGCTTAAGCGTGAATGTTGGCAGGCCGTCCGCAAACGCACCTTCCTCGAAGGTGCGCCGTGCGGTTTCCGAGGCTTCAATTGCGGCTTCGCGGCCGTGCAATAGAGCAGTTGCTTCGGTGGCCAGGATTTTCTTCGCGTCGTTGAGCTCTGCGCCTCTGAGCGATTCCAGCCTGGCGATCTCGGAGAGCGGCAGGTCTGTGAACAGGCGCAGGAAGCGGCCGACGTCCTTGTCCTCGGTGTTCCGCCAAAACTGCCAGTAGTCATAGACGCTCAGCAGGTCCTTGTTCAGCCACACAGCGCCAGCAGCTGTCTTGCCCATCTTCGCGCCGGACGCAGTGGTGATAAGCGGTGTGGTCAAGCCGAACAATTGGACATTTTCCATGCGCCGGCCTAGGTCGATGCCGCTCACCACATTGCCCCACTGATCCGAACCGGACGACTGCAGCCGACATCCATAACGCTTGTGGAGTTCCACAAAGTCGTATGCCTGCATGATCGAGTAGTTGAATTCGAGGAAGGAAAGAGGCTGCTCGCGGTCGAGCCGGAGTTTCACGCTTTCCATCGTCATCATCCGGTTGACCGAGAAATGTTTCCCAACCTCGCGCAGGAATGGAATGTATTCGAGCTTGTCCAACCATTCCGCGTTGTCGACCAGGATGGCATCGGTTGGCCCGTCGCCGAACTTGAGCAGGTGCCTAACCCCGGCAACGATAGCGTTCTTGTTTTCTTCGATCTTTTCCGGTGTGAGGATGAGGCGTGTCTCGTCTTTGCCTGAAGGATCGCCAGCTTTGGTCGTCCCGCCACCCATAAGCAGGATCGGCCGGTGTCCCGCTTGCTGAAGACGCCGCAGGGTCATGAGCTGGACGAGGCTTCCCACATGCAGCGACGGCGCCGTACAGTCGAATCCGATATAGGCCGTAACGCGCTCTTTCGCGAACAGGGCGTCGAGATCCTCCGGCGCGGAGCAGTCATAATAGGCACCACGCTCCGTGAAAGTTCGGAGGAATTCGGAACGGAAATCGTGGGCGCCGGCCATGCTAGTGTCCAAATGAAAGGGCCGGGTGTGTAGCACGAATGGCAGACATTCTTAAAGTCATAGGCTTGATGAGCGGCACGTCTCTGGACGGCGTCGACGCGGCGTTGGTGGATACGGATGGCGAAGGCGTGGTCCTTCCCGGCCCAGCACTCATGCTTCCTTACGATGCGAAAATCCGTGCCACCTTGCGTGCAGCAATCACCGACGCCCAGAGCGTCGCTACCGGTGCGCCGGTGCCACAGGCGATCCGCGAGGCCGAACGCCTGGTTACGGAAGCGCATGCTCAAGCTGTGCTGGCTTTGCTAGAGAAGGCCGGTTTGCAGGCGCGGGATGTTTCGCTGGTCGGCTTTCACGGCCAAACGATCTTGCACAAACCAGAGTTGCGCTGGACCTGGCAGATCGGTGACGGCGCATTGCTCGCGCGACTGACCGGGATTGCCGTCGTGAACGATTTTCGCAGCGCAGACGTGAAGGCCGGCGGGCAGGGCGCGCCGCTTGTGCCGCTGTATCATGCTGCTCTTGTCCGCGAGGCTAAGAAACTCGCGCCACCTATCGCCATGATAAATATCGGCGGTGTCGCAAACGTCACTTATGTTGGTCCGGATACCATTCTCGCGTTCGATACTGGCCCCGGCAACGCACCGATCGATGATTGGGCTCACAGGCATACCGGCAGGCCTGTCGATGAGAACGGTGAGATCGCGCGCCGCGGAAAGGTTGACGGCAAGGCGTTGGCCAAGATGCTCGACAGCAATTTCTTCGACAGGACGCCTCCAAAATCGCTCGACCGCATGGATTTCACGGCAGAGTCAGTCGAGCATCTCAGCCCTGAGGATGGTGCGGCGACACTGACGGCTTTCACTGCAGCGTCCATCGCGCGGGCACGCGAACACTTTCCCGATCCGGCGACGACATGGATCGTGATGGGTGGTGGGCGTCTCAACCCGACACTGATGAATGAATTGCGCGCGCGTGTGAACGCACCGGTTCTTTCAGCCGAAGACGCAGGTTGGCGCGGTGATTTTGTAGAGGCTGAGGCGTTCGCATATCTGGCTGCACGCTCGCGTAAAGGCTTGCCGCTGAGCCTGCCGACGACAACAGGCGTGGCAGAGCCTATTTCTGGCGGGAAATTTCATCCGGCGCGTTAGTGGTAGCGAGTTGAGCTTTCAACTTGGCCACAGCGAGGTCGTATTGCCGCTTCTCTTCGTCCGCGGTGCCTTGGGTATTGGGCTCTACTCCCATGCTGCCATAACCGATGTTGGGCAAGCGCGTCGGAAGAATCAGGGGATCGATTTTCTCTAATGTCTCAAAGTCAGCATTTGCCGCCGCGTGATCACCGCGTTCGAGGAGAAAGGGAATACGATCCACATAAGCTTGCCATAGGAGTGGCTGCACTTCGATTGCCTTGTTGAGCGCAGCAAGGCTATCAGCTGCGTCTTTCTTGTCGTCATACGCATCACCCATATCGAGATAAGCGTAAGCGATTTCCGTTGTGCTGAGGCCCTCGGTCTGAACCACTTTCTGGCAAGCGGCAATTCTTCGGTCCGGGTCATAATGCTTGTCGGAACATACCTGCCAGATATGAAAGAAGGACCATTGCGCACAAGCGGGCTGCGACAGAACGAGTGCCAGAAGAATGGCGCCCGTTTGCGCACGCATAGCTATCTGCCCACGCGCGGCGAACTCATCATTCGCGAGACGTATTCTTTCACAACTTCGACCACATCGGCTTCGTGCTTGTCGAAGAAATGATTTGCGCCTTCGATCTTGTTATACGTGATCCTGATACCTTTTTGCGCGGTCAGTCGGTCGACGAGCTTTTGCACGTCGGGCTCCGGCACCACTTGATCCTTTGTGCCGTGCACGATGAGACCCGACGACGGACAGGGAGCGAGGAATGCGAAATCATACATGCTGGCCGGCGGCGCAATCGAAACAAAGCCGGTGATTTCTGGGCGGCGCATCAGCAATTGCATGCCGATCCACGCGCCGAACGAAATTCCCGCGACCCACACATGTGATGGGTTTGGATAGAGGGTGTTCATCCAGTCGAGGATCGCGGCCGCGTCAGAGAGTTCGCCGGCGCCGGAATCGAACGATCCCTGGCTGCGGCCAACTCCGCGGAAGTTGAAGCGCACGGTGGTACAGCCCAGTCCGTGGAACATGTGGAACAGGTCGTACACCAGCGGATTGTTCATCGTTCCGCCGAACTGCGGATGTGGGTGAAGCACGAGTGCCATAGGTGCGCCGGCAGCTTTCTGGCGCTGATAGCGCGCTTCGATGCGTCCTGCGGGGCCAGGCAGAATGATATCAGGCATGGGCGGAGATTCTTCCGGTTGGAGCGATGCGGCATACCGCCTTCGCCATAGGCTGGAATTGGGTGTTTTCTGCCGCAAAACGCCAGATATTTCCCTTATAAAACAAAGGTATAAAATATTCTCTGGCCATGGTCCTGCTCAATACTTGACCATCATAGTTGGGAATTTTATATCCGGTTGGAAAGAACGTTGCGCGCGGGCTGCTGCTTTTACACCGAAGCCCCCCCTGAAAAGCAAGGAAAACGCGCGCCTAGCGGAGTTAAAGCCATGCGGCTGAGTACCAAAGGACGTTATGCGGTTATGGCGATGGCCGATTTGGCCGGTCATGAGGCGAGCGCGAAGCCCGTTTCTCTGGCCGACATCGCCGCGCGACAGGAGATTTCGCTGTCCTATCTGGAGCAGCTTTTCGCAAAGCTCCGACGCGGTGGTTTGGTGAGCAGTGTGCGGGGCCCGGGTGGCGGGTACCGCCTTAGCCGTCCGGCGAGCGAAGTTAGAGTCGCGGACATTATCATTGCTGTCGACGAGCCGATGACGGCCACGCGTTGCAAGGTCGGGAGCCCGAAAGGATGCACCGGAACCAGCAGCCGCTGCGTTACGCATGATCTCTGGGAGGAACTCGGGCGCCAGATCCAGGTGTTCCTTTCGTCAGTATCGCTCGCTGACGTGGTGGAAAAGCGTGTGCTCGGACGCACGCGCCCCTGCAACGATCAAACGGATACCAGCCGCGCGGCGGCGTGAGTTTGGCAATGCATTATCTCGATCACAACGCGTCGTCACCGTTGAGGCCGGAAGCACGGGCCGCGATGGAGCGTGCTTTGTCGACAGTCGGAAACCCGTCTTCTGTGCACAGAGCAGGGCGAGCTGCACGACATGTGATCGAAGATGCGCGCGAACAAATCGCGGCGCTGGCGGGTGTGAAAGCCAGGAATGTGATCTTTACAAGCGGCGGCACGGAATCCAATGCGCTGGCCTTGCGCGGTGCAGTCGAGGGTTCACTCGAATCCGGCGAGCGCATAACGCGGCTGTTCGTTTCTGCGATCGAGCATGAAAGTGTACTGAAGACCGTCTCCGCTCTGGTGGAGCGGATTCCCGGCTTACGGCTTGAAATTATTCCGGCGGCGGCAACCGGTGTCGCAGATCTTTCGGCGACAACGCTGAGAGAGGGCAAGGGCCGCGCGCTGATCGCAATGATGGCGGCGAACAACGAAACGGGCGTGGTTCAGCCAGTGGAGAGCGTCGAAGGCTTGCTCTTTGTCGACGCCGTGCAAAGGCCGGATGCGTATGACAATGCGAGCTATGTCTCGCTGTCCGCGCACAAGATTGGCGGTCCGCAAGGTGTCGGCGCCCTGATAGTACGTGACGACGCACCGTTTTCAGCGCAGCTTCTTGGCGGAGGTCAGGAACGCGGACTTCGTGCCGGCACGGAAAACGTTGCCGGTATCGCCGGGTTCGGCGCTGCCGCTGCCGCATGGACGATAATGAGCACCAATCTTCGGGACCGCTTCGAAGCCGGTCTTCCTGCATCTGCGGTGATATTCGGCAGGAACTCGTTGCGTGTGCCTCACACTTCGAATTTTGCGTTGCCGGATGTATCGGCGGAAACGTCTGTGATGGCACTTGATCTGGATGGCGTGATGGTCAGTTCCGGATCTGCTTGTTCGTCGGGCAAAGTGAAACCTTCTCACGTTCTCAAAGCCATGGGGACGAGCGATGAAATTGCGCGCTGCGCGCTGCGCGTTTCCTTTGGCTGGAATTCGACGGAAGCGGATGTCGACGCGGCGCTGGCGTCTATCGGGCGTCTTGTCGTTCGTCGGGAGGCTGCGTGATGGCGGCTGTTGAAACCCGCGAGAAAGTCTCTCAGCTCGGCGAGAAGTACAAATACGGCTTCGTGACCGACATCGAGATGGAACGTGCGCCGAAAGGCCTGTCTGAGGACACGGTGCGCTACATTTCGGCGAAGAAAGCCGAGCCGGAATGGATGCTGGAGTGGCGCCTTGGGGCCTTTCGCCGCTGGGTTGAGATGCACGAGCCTGACTGGGCGCGCGTGCATTATCCAGAAATCGACTACCAGAACGCTTACTATTATGCGGCGCCGAAGAACACACCCCAGAAGCAGAGCCTGGACGAAGTCGATCCGAAGCTGCTCGAGACTTACAACAAACTCGGCATTCCGCTCAGTGAGCAGATGATGCTCGCCGGTGTGGCGGTTGATGCGGTATTCGATTCTGTTTCGGTCGCGACAACGTTCAAGGAAAAACTCAACGAAGCGGGCGTGATCTTCTGCCCGATCTCGGAAGCAATCCGCGATTATCCCGACCTCGTGAAAAAATATCTCGGCACCGTCGTGCCGGTCACGGACAATTTCTTTGCGACGTTGAACTCCGCGGTCTTCTCGGACGGCACTTTCGTCTACGTGCCAAAGGGCGTGCGTTGCCCGATGGAATTGTCGACGTACTTCCGCATCAACGCGTCGGAGACCGGCCAGTTCGAACGCACTCTGATCGTTGCCGACGAGGGCGCCTATGTGAGTTATCTCGAGGGCTGCACGGCGCCAAAGCGTGACGAGAACCAGCTTCATGCCGCAGTTGTCGAACTGATCGCGCTGGACGGCGCAGAGATCAAATATTCGACGGTGCAGAACTGGTACCCCGGCGACGAAGGGGGCAAGGGCGGCATCTACAACTTCGTCACCAAGCGTGGCGATTGCCGCGGTCACGGTTCTAAAATTTCCTGGACGCAGGTTGAGACCGGTTCGGCGATTACTTGGAAGTATCCCAGTTGCATATTGCGCGGCGACAACTCCGTGGGCGAGTTCTATTCCATCGCAATCGCCAACAACTACCAGCAGGCTGATACCGGCACCAAGATGATCCATCTGGGCAAGAACACGCGCTCGCGGATCATCTCGAAGGGCATTTCGGCGGGCAAGGCACAGAATACGTATCGCGGTCTCGTCAGCGTGCATCCCAAAGCCGCGAGTGCGCGCAACTACACGCAGTGTGACTCGCTGCTCATTGGTGGAAGCTGCGGCGCACATACGGTGCCCTATATCGAAAGTCGTAACCCGACGGCGCGCATCGAGCATGAAGCGACCACGTCGAAGATTGCGGACGATCAGCTTTTCTATTGCCTCCAGCGCGGTATAGGGCAGGAGGAAGCCGTGGCGCTGATTGTCAATGGCTTCTGCAAGGAAGTGCTCCAGCAATTGCCTATGGAGTTCGCGGTCGAGGCGCAGAAGCTCGTCGGAATTAGCTTGGAAGGCAGCGTTGGATAGAATGCTTGAGATCAAGAACCTTCACGCCGCTGTCGATGGCAAGGAGATCCTCAAAGGGTTGAGTCTCACTGTTAACGCGGGCGAGGTGCACGCGATCATGGGCCCGAATGGCTCGGGCAAGTCGACACTGTCTTATGTGCTGGCAGGCCGCGCCGGCTACGAGATCACCGGTGGATCGATTGCCTACAAGGGTGAAGATATCAATGCTTTGCCGCCCGAAGCACGCGCGGCGAAAGGCGTGTTCCTGGCGATGCAGTATCCGGTGGAAATCCCGGGCGTGACCACGCTTACCTTTCTCAAGACCGCATTGAATGCCCAGCGGCGCGCGCGCGGCGAAAAAGACCTGGATGCGATGACCGTGCTTAAGCTTGTGCGCGGCAAGGCTGCCGAGTTGCGCGTATCCGAAGATATGCTCAAGCGCGCGTTGAATGTCGGCTTTTCCGGCGGCGAGAAGAAGCGTCTCGAAATCCTTCAGATGTCTCTGTTTGAGCCGTCTCTTGCAATTCTCGACGAAACCGATTCTGGACTCGACATCGATGCCTTGCGTCTGGTTGCGGAGGGCGTAAACGCGCTTCGCTCGCCGGATCGTGCGATGTTGGTCATCACGCATTATCAGCGCCTGCTCGAATACATCGTGCCGGACAGGATTCACGTTCTGTCGGGCGGGCGCATCATTAAGGAAGGCGGCAAGGAATTGGCGCTGGAGCTTGAAGCCAAAGGCTACGAGCAGATCATCAAGGACGCGGCATGACGGCATTGCGCGCCAAGGCTGCCGAAGATTTTCGCGCACGGGGCGTACCGCATCGGCGCGTCGAGGCATGGAAGTATTCGGACCTGAAATCGGTGATCGACGCCGACCAGGTCGTTTC
Source organism: Rhizomicrobium sp. (assembly GCA_035502175.1). Taxonomy (GTDB): domain Bacteria; phylum Pseudomonadota; class Alphaproteobacteria; order Micropepsales; family Micropepsaceae; genus Rhizomicrobium. The sequence goes on along the minus strand of DATJUS010000010.1, from coordinate 5,716 downwards.
TGCCGGCGCGGTGCAGTGGACCATCGAGGCAGAGGGCGTCGAAATGATTGGCGCTGGCGATGGAGGCTCTGCAGGTGCGATGGGCGAGGCATCTGTGGCATTTGCGACGGCCGGATTTGGACTGCGTGTCGCGAAAGCCGGAAAGGCAAAAGTAGCCTTCGCGACACCGGGGCAGGCCCGGGTGCGCATTGTGCTCGAGCCGGGCGCGACGCTCGACTACATCGAGATCGCGGAAGGCGACGGGTTCCAGAATATCGGCATGGATGTGAGCGTCGGCAAAGGCGCGGTGTTCACGCATGTGCGCATTGCGCGCAAGGGCAGTGGCGTGCGCATCGAGGACGTCAACGCGAATGTCGCGGAAGACGGTATCTATCATCTGCATGCCGCGCACTTTGGTGGCGAACTTTCGCGGCTGGAACTCAAGATCGCGCTCAACGGAAAAAATGCATCGGCGCATTTGTCGGGCGTTGGCGTCCTGGATGCCATGCACGCGGACGTCACGACGCATGTCATTCACGCCAAAGGCGGTACGCAGAGCACGCAGCTCTTCAAGTATGTCGCGGCTGGCAAGGCGCGCGCGGTATACCAGGGTAAGATAACCGTGGCTGAAGGCGCTGACGGCTCCGACAGCCGCCAGACGGCCAAAGCGCTGTTGCTGGATGAACGTGCCGAGGCGGATCTGAAGCCGGAACTTGAGATTTTTGCCGACGATGTGAAATGCGCCCACGGCGCAGCGGTCGGAGATCTGGAAGCGGACTCGCTGTTCTACCTTCGCGCCCGCGGCATTCCGGAAGACGAAGCGCGAGGGCTGCTCATCCGCGCCTTCCTGCACGAAGCATTCGATCGCGTGCGTGACGATCTGCGCGATGCGCTGTGGACGGCGGTCGAGGAGGCGTTGTGAACGCTCCCGCAAAGACCCTGTTCGACCCTGCCGTAGCGCGCAGAGACTTTGAGATTCTGTCGCGCGAGGTCCACGGTAAGCCGCTTGTCTATCTCGACAATGCGGCGTCGGCGCAGAAGCCGCGCCAGGTGCTCGACGCGATGCGCGACTTCGCATCGAACGAGTATGCAAACGTTCACCGTGGCGTGCATTTTCTTTCCGCCGCTGCGACCGAGCGCTATGAAGCGGCGCGTGGGGCAGTGCGGCGTTTCTTGAACGCCGCGAAAGTGGAAGAGATTGTCTTCACCAAGGGGGGGACCGAGGCGATCAACCTCGTTTCCTATTCTTATCTTGCGCCGCGCGTCCAGCCCGGCGATGAGATCGTGCTGTCGATCATGGAGCATCACTCCAACATCGTGCCGTGGCATTTCCTGCGGGAACGTCAAGGTGCGGTATTGCGCTGGGTCGATGTCGATGATGACGGATCGTTGAACGCGGATGCCGTCGATGCGGCTATCGGGCCGAACACGAAGCTTGTTGCCGTATCGCACATGTCCAATGTGCTGGGGACTGTCTCGCCGCTCAGGGAGATCGTCGCGCGCGCGCACGCCAAGGGTGTTCCGGTCTTCGCCGACGGGTGTCAGGGCGCCGTGCATGAGGTCGTGGATGTGCGGGACATGGACGTCGATTTCTATTGCATCACTGGTCACAAGCTGTACGGCCCCACCGGCATCGGTGCGCTCTACGCGAAACATGCACTTCTGAAAGGCATGCGGCCCTTCAATGGCGGCGGCGAGATGATCCGCGAAGTAAGCCGGGAGAACGTCACCTATGCCGATCCGCCGGCGCGGTTCGAGGCAGGCACGCCGCCGATTGTCGAGAGCGTCGGCCTGGCGGCGGCCATCGACTATCTGAGCGCGTTCGATCGTGCAGCCATCAGGGCTCATGAACACGATCTCTACGTCTATGCGCGCGAGCGCGTGCGGGCCTTTAATTGGCTGCGGGTTGTGGGCGACGCGCCGGGGAAAGGAGCGATCCTTTCTTTCGAGGCGGAAGGCATGCATGCGCATGACCTTGCAACGATCCTAGACTGCGAAGGCGTCGCGGTTCGCGCAGGACATCATTGTGCGCAGCCCTTGATGGAGCGCTTCGGCACGGCATCGACGACGCGCGCCTCGTTTGGGCTGTACAACACACGCGGCGAGGTCGATGTGCTGATCGATGCACTCGCCAGGGCGCGGAAGATACTGGGTTAGGCGATGGACGATTCACTGCGCGAGCTTTACCAGGACGTGATCCTCGATCATTCGCGCCACCCGCGCCACTTTGGGCCGCTGCCCGAAGCGTCGCATGTGGGGGAGGGGCACAATCCGCTCTGTGGCGATCGGGTGAAGATCTATCTACTGCTCGACAAGGCCAACCGCATTGCGGATATCAAGTTCGAGGGCAAGGGCTGTGCGATCAGCCAGGCTTCTGCCTCGTTGATGACAGATATGATCATCGGGCGCACGGTCGATGAGGCCGAGACGCTGATGGGCGGCTTTCTGCATCTGGTGAAGGGCGAGGATACCGAGCTCACAGGCGACGATCGCGACCGGCTGGAAGTCATGGCGGGTGTTTCGGCGTTTCCGATGCGCGTCAAATGCGCGACATTGGCGTGGCATACGATGAAGTTGGCATTGGAGGGCGGTGAAGCCGCCAAAAGCGAATGAGTACGGAAGCGCTCAAACAGGAAGGCGTATCGGCCATTCCGCCGCAAGAGCTGGCGGAGTTCACGCAGAAACTCATCGCCGCGCTGAAGACCGTGTACGATCCGGAAATCCCGGTCGACATCTACGAGCTCGGTCTTATCTACAAGGTCGATGTTTCGGATCATAAGGATGTGGCCGTCGATATGACGCTGACCGCGCCGAACTGCCCGGTCGCGGGCGAGATGCCGCGCATGGTGCAGGAAGCTCTCGAAGGCGTCGAAGGCATCGGCAAGGTCACGGTGGAGATGACCTTCGATCCGCCCTGGACGCCGGAACGGATGAGCGAAGAAGCCAAACTCGAACTGAACATGTTCTGATGGAAACGACAGCAACCACCTCCAGGCCGAAACGCGAGCGCCCGAAAGCGGTGCGCCTGACCGATGCCGCGGCGACGCGCATCCGCGAGATCATGGACAACGCCGAAGGCCAGTATCAGGGCGTGCGCGTCGGCGTGACCAATGGCGGCTGCGCCGGCATGAGTTACACGATGGACTACGCCGAAGATATCAAGCCGCTCGATGAAGTTGTCGAGGACAAGGGCGTGAAGATCTTCATCGATCCCAAGGCGATCCTGTTCCTGATCGGCACCGAGATGGATTTCGTGCGCGAGAAGATGGGCGCGCGTTTCGTGTTCAACAACCCGAACCAGACCGCGGCCTGCGGCTGCGGCGAAAGCGTGTCGATCACGCCGGCGAAGGCGGATTGATTTCCGTTCCTTTTCTTTCGTCATGGCCGCCCTTGTGGCGGCCATCCATTTTCCAGAGGCCCATAGCCTGAGTTCATGGATGGCCGGGACAAGCCCGGCCATGACGAAGTGGTTTGTTGGAAAAAGAGTCTCACCAAACAATCTCCTTAAAAGAAAAGCCCCGGCGGATATCGGCGCTGGAGCTTTTCGGTCCATGGCTACGCGGCAGGCCCGCGGACGGCCGGGTCACCGGCCAATCACAGAGCACCTTCGCTTCAACCTCCCCGGCTTCCATGCGTTGCGCGGGCGCTGGCCCCGGCGCGCGTGGGGCAGGCGATCCGAACTTCGCGCGAGGTGCCCGCAAGCTGGCCCTCTTGCCTGTCTGGTCTTGCGCTATCTCTAGAGTTTCACGGCGGACTCCTTCCAATCATCCGGAACAGATGGTGAACTTAAAATCCTATTTCAAGGGGCTTTGGAGAAATTATTCCTGACAATTTGTCATTTCGCGGATCCTAAACACTTTGCCGGTATCTCTGTCGCTATCGCGCGGAATGCGCTGAGAGGCGGGCTTATGGAAGCAATCGACATGCTGGTGGTCGGCAGCGGGCCTGCGGGGCGGCGCGCGGCTGTGCAGTCGGCGAAGCTCGGCAAGTCGGTGCTGGTCGTGGATCGCGGCAAGCGGCTCGGTGGCGTGTCGGTTCACACGGGCACCATTCCGTCCAAGACGCTGCGTGAGACGGTACTGAACCTCAGTGGCTGGCGCGAGCGCGGATTCTATGGCCGCGGCTATCGCGTGAAACAAAGCATCTCTTCGGAGGATCTTGTCGAGCGCCTGCAGAAGACGCTCGATCACGAGGTCGAAGTGCTGCAGCACCAGTTCATGCGCAACACGGTGCGCAGCATGTTTGCCGCGGCGAAGTTCCTGGGTCCGAACCGCGTGCAGCTCACGAACGATGCCGGCGCAGTGAGCGAGGCGGCGTTCGACTACGCGCTGATCGCGACGGGTACACATCCGCACCGGCCGCACAATGTGCCGTTCGACGGCAAGCGCGTCTTCGATAGCGACGAGATTCTCAATCTTGAGCATCTGCCACGTACGCTCACAGTGATCGGTGGTGGCGTGATCGGTGTGGAATACGCGACCATCTTCTCGGCGCTCGACGTGCCTGTGACGCTGATCGAGTCCCGCGAAAACATTCTGGAATTCGTCGACCGCGAGATCGTGGACGATTTCATCCACCAGATGCGCGACCGCGGCATGACGATCCGGCTGGGCAGCGCGGTTAAGGAGATCGTCTCCGGACCGGATTGTGTCACAGTGACTTTGACGGATGGCCGCCATGTCCGCTCCGACATGCTGCTCTACGCGGCGGGCCGTTCGGGCAATGTCGAAGGCCTGGGATTGGACGCGCTCGGCATCGAGGCGGACAATCGCGGCCGGATCAAGGTCGATCCGCACACCTATCAGACCAGCGTTCCGCATATCTACGCCGCCGGCGACATCATCGGCTTCCCGAGTCTCGCCTCGACATCGATGGAGCAGGGCCGCGTGGCCGCGTGCCATGCGTTCAACATGAAGCTGCCGCCGTCGCCGGAGACGTTTCCCTATGGCATCTATGCCGTGCCGGAGATTTCGACCGTCGGCCAATCCGAAGAGCAGGTGCGCGCCAGCGGCGTTGCCTATGAATGCGGCATCGCGCGATTCCGCGAGACGTCGCGCGGCCACATCATGGGCGTAAATTCCGGCTTCCTGAAGCTGATCTTCGCGTTGGGTAGCCGCCGCCTTCTCGGCGCCCATATCGTCGGCGAGGGCGCGACGGAGCTGATCCATATCGGCCAGGCGGTTATCAACCTGCATGGCACCGTGGATTTCTTTGTTGAGAACACGTTCAACTATCCCACGCTCGCCGAGGCCTACAAGGTCGCGGGACTGGACGCGTGGAACCGGATGGGGCAAGCGTAAGCCGGAATATTTCCGGCACTGCGATGAACGACCCGCATCGTCTCGACGATCTGTTTTCCGAATTCGGCCCGATCGCGCTCAAGCGGTTTTTCGGCGGTGAAGGCATTTACGTCGGCGAGATCATGATCGCCGCGATCTTCGACGACATCATCTATCTCACGACCAATCCGGAGACGCGCGGCGCGTTCCTCGCCGAGAAATGCAAGCCGTTCACGTTCGAGAAGCGCAGCACCGGCGAGATGATCGAAACACACTGGTACGCGATGCCGGACCGTCTCTACGACGACCCGGAAGAACTGGCACAGTGGGCGCGCACGGCGTTGAACGTCGCTGCGAATTCCGAGACCACAAAGAAAAAGCAGGCGAAGAAAGCTGGCGCTGCAAAGAGGAGTTTATCGCAATCAAAGCGACGCCGTACCTAAACTCCCAATTCTACC
>DATJUS010000009.1:0-62599 GCA_035502175.1 Rhizomicrobium sp. | reverse complement strand
CACCTGATGCGCGCGCATCAGGCTGGTCGCGGGGTCGAGCTCGATATGGCACTGGATGAATGTGTGCACGCCGGCGGCGCGGGTGCGCAGATCGTGAAGGTTGCGCACCTCCGGATGGCGGCGAATGATCGCCATGATCCTGTCGCGCTCTGCGTCGGGAAGCTCGCGGTCCATGAGCTGATCGTAGCTCTGGCGGAAGACGCTCCACGCGCTCCAGATCAGCACGCAGGCGACGAAGATCGCGATGATCGGGTCGGCCTGCTCCCAGCCCCAGAACCGCACGAGAACCAGCGCCACGATGACGCCGGCATTGGTCGCGACGTCGCCAAGGTAGTGCACCTTGTCGGCGCCGATGGCCACGGAGCCGGTGCGCGCCACGACGAACCGCTGATAGACCACGAGCCCGGTCGCCATGATGATGGAAACGATCATGACGATCAGCGCGGAGCCGCTCTGCTGCACGGGATCGGGATCGATCAGGCGGTTGACGGCCTGCACGATCAGGAACGTCGCCGAACCGGCGATGAACGCACCCTGCGCAAGTCCCGCCAGCGGCTCCGCCTTGCCGTGTCCGAAGCGGTGCTCGTTATCGGCCGGCGTCAGCGCAGAGCGGATGGCGATCAGGTTCAATGTCGAGGTGAAGAGATCTAGCGCGGAATCGGCCAGTGCCGCCATGACGGAAACGGAGTCGCTGGTGAAATACGCGAACGCCTTGATCGCAACCAGGAACGCCGACACCGACAGCGACGCGATCGCGGCGCGACGCATCAGGCGCGCGATGTCGTCTTCTCCCAATGGCGTCACGGGAAGAGTCTCCCGGTACGCCATGGCGCAGATGGCGTGTCGCGGCGATAGACCAGGCGGTCGTGCAGCCGGAACGGACGGTCGCGCCAGAATTCGATCTCCAGCGGCGCGATGCGATAGCCCGACCAGTGCGGTGGACGCGGCACCGTCTGCAGCGCGTACTTCGCCGCATATTTCGCGATCTCTTTCTCGAACGCGAAGCGGCCTTCCATCGGCCGCGACTGCGCCGAGGCCCATGCGCCGATCTGGCTGTCCTTCGCACGCGTGGCGAAATAGGCATCGGCTTCCGCGTCGCTCACCGGCGTCACCGCACCGCGCGCGCGCACCTGCTTGCGCAGCGATTTCCAGTGCAGGCAGATCGCTGCGTTGGTGTTGGCGGCCAGTTCCCTGCCCTTGGCGCTTTCGGTGTTCGTGTAGAATACGAAGCCGTTCGCGTCGAAGCCCTTGAGCAGCACCATGCGCACATCGGGACGACCTTCGGCGTCGGCGGTTGCAAGCGCCATCGCATTCGCGTCGTTTGGCTCCGACTTTTTTGCGTCTTCCATCCATGCGCCGAACAGCGTGAAAGGATCGTCTTTCTCGCCAATGCCGCCGTCGTCGACCGGTCCGCCGATATCGCTCATGGGCTGGGCTTAGCACCTTCGTTTTGCACGCGGAAGCGCGCTGGTTAGACTGTCGCAAATTGTTCGGATTTGACCATGCAGGCTATGTATTTTCGTGCGGCTGCCCTTTGTATCTGCGTTGCGTTCGCGACCGGTTGCGCCTCCTCGCCCGCCGACGATCCGCAGGTGACCAAGGCCATCTTCGACAAGGGCGTCGCCGCTTATGATGCGAAGAACTACGAAGAGGCGTTCAAGATTTTTGAGTCGATCGACGACCGTGACGTGGCGGCGATGCGCAATGTCGCGCTGATGCTGCGCAAAGGTCAGGGAACGCCGAAAGACCCCAAGGCGGCCGAGGACATGTATGCGCGCGCGGCGACCGGCGGATTGGCCACCGCCGCCGCCGATCTGGGTGAGATGCTGCTGAAAGGCGAAGCCGGCGAGCCTGACCCGAAGGCGGCACTTCCCTGGCTGATGGGCGCGGCGGAGGCTGGCCATCCGGTGGCGGCGCTCGAAGCCGGTGAGATCGTGGAAGCCGGCACAGCCGGTCCGAAGGACATCGCGACGGCGCGCAAGCTTTACCAGATCGCCGCCGACGCCGGCATGGAGGAAGCCAGGAAGCGTCTCTCCGCCCTGCCCGCGGAACCCGGACCGGCGAAGCATCCTTAGCGATCCGCGGAGACAATCCCTATATTGGGAACGGCCGATTCAGCGGCCTATCAAGAGACACAATGCGCGATCCGTACGACATCCTGGGCGTTTCCAAAACCGCGAGCGAGGCCGATATCAAAAAGGCCTTCCGCACGCTCGCCAAGAAATATCATCCCGACAAGCATTCGGGCGACGCATCCGCGCAGAAGAAGTTCCAGGAGATCAGCGGCGCCTACGACATCGTCGGCGACAAGGACAAGCGCGCGAAATACGACGCGGGCGAGATCGACGAAGTCGGCAATCCGCGTGGCTTCGATCCGCGCGCGCATGGCGGCGGCAACCCGTTCGGCGGCGGCGGCCAGGGCCCGCGCGATTTCAATTTCAGCTGGAACGATCAGGGCGGTGGACAGGGTTTCAGCGCCGAGGACCTTTTCAGCGATCTGCTCGGCGGATTGGGCGGCCGCGGCGGACGCCAGCAGCCGCGTCAGGGACAGGATTTCTCGGTCACGATGACCGTGAGCTTCGAGGAAGCGGCGCGCGGCGGATCGCGGCGCGTGATGCTGCCCAACGGCGAGCAGATCGATGTGAAGATTCCCGCCGGTCTGAAAGACGGTCAGCAGATTCGTCTGAAAGGCCGCGGCGGTGCAGGACGACGCGGCGGTCCCGCGGGCGATGTTCTGATCCAGATTTCGGTCGCGGCGCATCCCTATTACACGCGCGATGGCAATGACTTGCGCATGGAGCTTCCCATCACGCTTCAGGAAGCGGTGCTCGGCGGCAAGGTGCCCGTGCCAACATTGACGGGCACGGTGTCACTGTCGATCCCGGCAAACTCCAACACCGGCAACACGCTCCGCCTCAAGGGCAAGGGCATCCCAGCGCATGGTAGCGAACAGGCCGGAGACCTCTACGTGAAGCTCATCGTCACGCTGCCCGAGAAAGCGGACGACGCGTTGCGCAGCTTCGCTGAGGGTTGGAAAGCCGACTACGATCCCCGCGCGAAACTGAAATAGTTCGCGCCGTCCAGCGCAGTTTTATGCGCTCCGTTAAGCTGCGATTAGCGACGTTTTTCCTTTTCCGGAAACGGCCTTTTACGCGCGCCGTTCTCCATTTCGCCGATGACGGGAAGAAATCAGTCTTCAAGTCATGGCTGAGGATGGAGAATTTCATGCGTAGCAAGTTGGCCTTCGTGGCTGGGGCAATCATCGCTGGTTTCGCTTTTTCGGGCGAAGCGATCGCACAGACGGCGGGAGGCTGGGCTGTTGTCGCCCAGGATGGAACGCTCGGCCACAATCTCAACGTCAAAAGCGTCGATCACAAGGGCACCGGCATCTATCTGGTGAAGTTCAATCAGGACGTCACGGCCTGCTCGACGACCGCGACGATCGCCGGCGCCGGCAAGAGATCCATCATCCCCGGTTACATCGTCGTCAGCCACCCTAAGGGTGATGCCGAGATCAAGGTCAACACCTTCCTGACTGCGACGCTGCTGCCGGCGGATTTCCGCTTCAATATCCAGGTGATGTGCTGAACGTCTAGTCGTTCAATGCTCCGTACACGGCCTTTTGGAACATCGGACAGGCCAGCCGCGCGCCCATGCGGGCGCCGGTGACGGCCTGTCCGGCCATGTCGGCGGTCAGCGGCGTATAGTTCTGAATCAGGAAGAGCATGATCATGTTCCTTTCCGGATCCGCCTGCCACCAGGTGCCGAACGCGCCGGGCCAGCTGAAGGTGCCGTTCGATGCCGCACCGATCCAGTCATGCGCCTGCGCATTCAGCACCGTCGAAAGGCCAAGCCCGAAGCCCATGCTCATCCAGTACGGGAGGCCGAGGAAAGTAATCTGGCGCTGTGCATCCGTCAGACGGTTGGCGCGCATCAGGTCGATCGTCTCGCGCTTCAGGAAGCGCGTGCCGCTGAGTTCGCCTCCGTTCAGCAGCATGCGCGCGAACTGCAGATAATCATCAACGGTCGAGATCAATCCGCCGCCACCGCTGCAATACGCCGGCGGCTCGTCATATTCACGCATCACAAAGCGCTTGAGCGTGCCCGTGGCCTGATCCTGCTGATAGACGCTGCATTCGCGGTCGCGCTTTGACGGCGGAATGTAGAAATCGGTGTCCTTCATGCCGAGCGGACCGAGGATGCGCTGCATCAGGAATTCGCGGAAGCCGGTGCCGGCGACGCGGCCCACGAGGAAGCCGAGCACATCGGTCGAATGGCTGTAGTGGAATTGCTTTCCCGGCGCGTGCGTCAGCGGAACGCTCGCCAGGCGCCTCAGCCATTCATCCGGCGAATAGATATTCTCGAACGGCGAACCCAGCGCGTCGTCATGAGCTTTGCCGACCGGGCCGGTGGACGAGAAGCCGTAGGCCAGACCGCTGCGGTGCGTGAACAAATCTTCGACGGTGATGTCGCGCGGGCTCGGCTCAGTTTCGTCGACCGGGCCATCGGGCCGGCGCAGCACGCGCATGTTGGCGAACTCCGGAATCCATTTCGTGATCGGATCGTCGAGTTTGAGCTTGCCCTCTTCCATCAGCATCAGCGCTGCCACCGATGTCACCGGCTTGGTCATCGACATGATGTGGAACAGCGTGTCGCGCTCCATCGGTTTGTTCGTTACGATATCGCGCTTGCCGATGGTGTTGAACTGCACGATCTCGCCGTTGCGCCAGACCATCGTGACCATGCCGGAGAGATCGCCCGCGTCCACCACGCCTTGCAGCATCGGCGCGACCGCGGCGAGCTTGTCCTTGTCGAATCCCGATGCCTGAACCTTATCCATGAAGTGCTGCTCCTGTTTCGTTTTGAATGGCGATGGGTCGGACGCGCGTCACGAGTTCGTGCAGGAACACATCGGGCTCCGTCAACACGGCGGAGTGCCCTGCACCGGGAAACGCGACGAATTTCTTGTGCGGCGCGCGCACGAAATCGAAGTAGTGCCGCGCGAGAACAGTCGGCGTGATGTTGTCTTCAGCGCCGTTGAAGATGAAGAACGGAACTTTTATCTCCGGCCCCAGATCGTGCGCGTTGAAGCGATTGATGTCGTTGATGGTCGCGTTTTCCGCGTAGGCACCGCTGTTGAGGAACCAGTAAATATCGAGTGGCGACCAGTCCGGCGCAAACAGCACGGTGGTCGTCAAATTGGTCCGAAGATCGCGCTCGGACGGGATGTCGTATTCATCGGACAGATCGCGTTCGACCCTGATTTCGTCGAGTGAATGATACGGCGGATGAACCGTCTTGAGCCTGGCGATGTCGCTGTCGGCGTGCGCCGCCTGAAGCCGCGCCATCGTGCGCGCGTAGATGATCGGCTCCTTCTCCGCGACCGAGGCCGCCTGCCCCGTCCCGACATAGGCGGAGAACAGGTCGGGGCGATCATGGATCATCTGCACGCCGATCATCGTGCCCCAACTGTGGCCAAGGATGATGATCTTCCGGTGGTGCAGATGCTTCTCCAGGAATTGCGAAAGCTGGACGCCTTCCTTTGCCACGCTGTTCACGCTCATGCCGTTGCAGCTTGCCGCGCCGTTGCGCTCGAAGGTCTTCGACGCACAGCGCTGGTCCCACATCACGACGGTGAAATATTTCTCCCACGGCCGGAACAGTGCCGAGAGCGCAGACTCCGAATTGCCCGGCCCGCCATGCATGAAGAGAAGAACCGGATTGCTGCGATCGTCGCCACGAATCTGGATCCACTGCTCGATCCCGCCGATCGGCACGAACATGGTCTCCTGGATTCCGTTCGGTGTGCGGATCGCGAGCGCTTCCGCGTTCTGGTACTGGCGCCAGCCGCGGTACAACAGGAACACGGCCACCGCGACAATCGCCACGAGTACGATTGCGTACACCGCTCTCAGCACGGCTCGTCCCATCGCCACCTGCCCCGCGCCATCCCCGTTGCGGAACAGTGCGGTTTGCCGCGCTGTCCCGTCAATCTGATTATGACGCATACGTCATTTATAGCCCTTTTGCTTGATTTCTAGGCCAAACACCCTTAGCCGAGGCATAGCTATTCGCGCATCGATTTCCTGGAGCTCCCCTATGTCCATTAGCGGCCTGATGAAGGGCAAACGCGGCCTCATCATGGGCGTTGCGAACGACCGCTCCATCGCCTGGGGCATCGCGGACGCGCTGCACAAGGCGGGTGCGGAGCTGGCGTTCACCTATCAGGGCGATGTGTTCAAGAAGCGCGTCGTGCCCCTCGTCGCCAAGCTAAACCCGACGGCCGTTCTGGATTGCGACGTGACGAGCCAGGGTTCGCTCGAGGCGACGTTCACCGAACTCAAGAAGAAATGGGACTCGATCGATTTCGTTGTCCACTGCATTGCGTTCTCGGACAAGGATCAGCTCAAGGGCCGTTACGTCGACACAACCGCGGACAATTTCGCGCAGACGATGAACATCTCCTGCTACTCGTTCACCGCGGTCGCGCAGCATGCCGAGAAGATGATGCCGAATGGTGGCTCGATGCTGACGCTGTCCTATTTCGGCGCCGAGAAGGTCATGCCGCATTATAACGTGATGGGCGTGGCGAAGGCGGCGCTTGAAGCGAGCGTCCGCTACATGGCCGAAGATCTCGGCAAGAAGAAAATTCGCGTGAACTCGATCAGCGCCGGTCCGATCAAGACGCTCGCCGCATCGGGCGTCGGTGACTTCCGCTACATCCTGCGCTGGAATGAATACAACTCGCCGCTCCGCCGCAACGTGACCATCGAAGAAGTCGGCAACTCAGCGCTGTTCCTGCTTTCCGACATGGGCTCCGCGGTCACCGGCGAGAACATGCATGTCGATGCCGGCTATCACATCGTCGGCATGAAGGCCGAAGACGCGCCAGACATGGCCGTCGGCAAAGCTGCGGAATAAGATGGCCGCGGCCGCCAAGCGCGTTCTCAAGCTTCCCGAAGGTCTGACGCTCTACTTCTCGCGCCACGGCGAGACCGAAGCCAATATCGCCAAGCGTTTCCAGGGCCATACCATCGACACGCCGCTGACGGACAAGGGCCTGAAGCAGACCAAGGCGATTGCGAAAATCCTGAAGGCGCGCGTGGACGATCCGGCGGCGCTGAAATATGTCGCGAGCCCCCTTCCACGCACGCGCCTGACGATGATGCTGGTGCGCGATCATCTGGGTCTCTCCATTGATGATTTCAAAACCGACGCGCGCCTCAGCGAGATCGATCTCGGCAAATGGGACGGCCTCACGCACAAGGAAGCGCGCAAGCTCGATCCTAAGCTGTTCGACAAGCGCGAAGCCGACAAATGGAACGTGCGCGTCCCCGGCGGCGAGAGTTATGCCGACGTCGCGGATCGCGCGGAGCGCTGGGTCAAAAGCCTGAAGGCCGACACCTTCGCGATCAGCCATGGCGCGTTCACGCGCATTCTGCGCGGCTTGTTCGAAGGCCTGAGCGCGGCCGAAATGTCCGCACTCGACGAACCGCAGGGCGTCGTCTTCCGCGTCCGCGGCAGCAAGGTGAAAGAGTTCGAAAAGCCGTGACGACGCTCTACGTCATTCGTCATGGCGAGTGTGAGCACAACGTCGCGGGCCGGGCCGCAGCACAGAACGACTCCCCGCTGACGGCGAACGGCCGTGCGCAGGCGACCGCGAACGGCGCATTGTTGAAGCGCGTCGCCGGAGATCTTTCGCAGTTCGATTTCTATGCCAGTCCGCTGCACCGGACCTGTAACACGATGGAGCTGGTGCGCGAGGCCGCCGGTCTTCCGCCCACCGGCTACATCGCCGACCGCCGCCTGATGGAGATCGATTTCGGCGACCACACCTGGATGACGCGCGAAGAGATCATGCGCCATCCGGTGCCGAACCCGGAAAACAACGATTGGGATTTCGTGCGCCCCGGCGGCGAGAGCCTGCGCGATGTCTATGATCGCGTGGGCCGGTTTCTGAAAACACTGACCCGGGATTCCGTCATTGTGACCCATTATGGCCCGGCGTGGATGATCCATACCCACGCCCTTGGTATTCCTCCCGGCAGTGCGGCACAGTGGCGTCCGCCGCATGCCGGAATCATGCGATTGTCGGGCGGCGTGGAAACGTTTTTCGGCGAATAATAATATGTACGATCCAGCGAAGTACCGTGACGGCACAGAGGTTCGCATTGTAGATCGGCAGGCATTGGAACAGTTCTTCGAGAGCTGGACGCTTCATCATCCCCTGACGCGAGAGCAACTCAGCTACGCGGGAGAGGTTTCCACGGTGCTACGGTCAAGCATGTATCATGGTGGCGACGTGATATATGAACTGATCGGTGCTCCGGGTGTTTGGCATGAGCGCTGTTTGGAGCCGCTTCAATAATGTCCTTCAACACGTTCGGTCACATGTTCCGGTTCACGACTTTTGGCGAGAGCCACGGGCCGGCGATTGGGTGCGTGATCGACGGATGCCCGCCGGGCATTCCACTGACCGAAGCCGATATCCAGGCCGATCTGGATCGCCGGCGACCGGGCCAGTCCAAATTCGTCACGCAGCGCCGCGAGCCCGACACCGTGCGCATCCTCTCCGGCGTCTTTCAGGACGACCGGATGAAGAAGCAGGTCACGACCGGGACGCCGATTGCGCTGCTGATCGAGAATGTCGATGCGCGCTCCAAAGACTACGGCGACATCCGCGACAAGTTTCGTCCCGGTCACGCCGATTACACCTATTGGGCAAAATATGGCGTGCGTGACTATCGCGGCGGCGGCCGGCAGAGCGCGCGCGAAACGGCGAGCCGTGTTGCCGCCGGCGCCGTGGCGCGCAAAGTGCTTGCCTCGCTCTACAAGAACGTCACCGTGCGCGGCGCGCTGGTGCAGATCGGCGCGCATAGGATCGCGCGCAGGAACTGGAAATGGGATCAGGTCGCGAAGAACCCGTTCTTCTGTCCCGATGCGAAGTCTGTTGATCCGTGGACGGAATATCTTGAAAGCGTGCGCAAGAGCGGTTCCTCCATCGGCGCGGTGATCGAAGTTGTTGCCGAAGACCTGCCCGCCGGGCTCGGTTCGCCGCTCTACGGCAAGCTCGACGCAGACCTCGCCTCAGCCATGATGAGCATAAACGCCGTCAAGGGTGTTGAGATCGGCGACGGGTTCGGCGCGGCGGAACTGAGCGGCGAGGAGAACGCCGACGAGATGCGCAAAGGTGCGCGCGGAAAGCCGAAATTCCTCTCCAACCATGCTGGTGGGATTCTGGGCGGCATTTCCACAGGGCAGCCAATCGTGGCGCGCTTCGCCGTCAAGCCCACGTCCTCGATTTTATCGCCGCGCCGCACGATTGATATTGCGGGCAACAATACCGACATAATGACGAAAGGTCGTCACGACCCCTGTGTGGGCATCCGCGCGGTGCCAGTTGGGGAAGCGATGATGGCGATTGTTCTCGCCGACCACGCCCTCCGTCACATCGGGCAAATGGGCGGAAAGAAATAGGAGAGAAGAGATATGGAAATCTTTGCGAGCATTCTGTTCTTTATCCTTTTCATTTTTTTGCTCGGCCTGTTCTTCGGCAGCTTCTTCACCGTACAGCAGCAAAGCCGCGCGATCATCGAGCGTTTCGGAAAATATGTCCGCACCGCGAAGCCGGGCCTGAATTTCAAGATTCCCTATATCGAAAGCATCGTGCAGCGCGTGTCGCTGCGCGTGCAGCAGCTCATCGTCGAGGTCGAGACCAAGACGCTCGACAACGTGTTCGTGAAGCTGTTCGTCGCGGTCCAGTTCCGCGTTGTCGAAGGCAGCGAAGCGGATTCTTATTACAAGCTCCAGGACCACATCGAGCAGATCAAATCCTATGTGCTCGACGTCGTGCGCGCGAAGGTCCCGAAGATGAGCCTCGATGAAGTGTTCGAAAAGAAGGACGACGTCGGCGCCGCGGTGAAGACCGAACTCGACGTCTCGATGAAGCAGTATGGCTTCGAGATTCCCAACGCCCTCGTCACCGACGTGAATCCCGCCGACAACGTGAAAGCGGCGATGAACGAAATCCAGACGCAGCAACGCCTCCAGGTCGCCGCCGCCGCGAAGGGCGAAGCGAACAAGATTCTCGTCGTGAAGAACGCGGAAGCCGAGGCGGAGTCGAAACACCTTCAGGGCGAAGGCATCGCCAAGCAACGCCGCGCGATCATCGACGGCCTGCGCGAGAGCATCGCCGCGTTCACCGACAAGGTCGGCGGCGTGAATGAGCACGAGGTGCTCAACCTCGTCCTGATGACGCAGTACTTCGACACGATGAAGGAAATCGGTGTGTCATCAGGCAGCAAGGTGATCCTGTCGCCGCACTCGCCCTCTGGCATGACCGATCTGATCGAACAGCTCCGTGCCGCCATCATCACCGGCAACGAAGCGACGCAGAAGTAGTCGCGCTGCTTACTTCCAGCGCGGAAGCTGCGCAGCCACGGTGGCGCCGATCGAAATCTGTGGCTCGGACGGATACGCGATCTTGTCCTGCTTTTCGCGCGCGGCGACGCAAGCTTTGACCTTGGTCGCGAGGTCGGGAAAATCGCCGGCGCCGAGAAAATTCTGCACCACGCAATTGTCGAAGAAGGTATAGCGCTCCTGCTCGCCGCAGCCGAAAGAAGTGCGATCCGGCCGAGCCGCGGTCATCACGAAACGATTGGGAGCCTGCAGCACCGGCACGAACACGCCGGAGAAGCAGGCGGATACGATCACGACCGTCGGCCGGTCGCCGCAGGCGTTCGTGATCATCTGGTTCATCTTCTGTGGCGGGAGGATTTCGTCGCCCATTGAAATTCCGTCGGTGTTGCCGTGCGATGTGAAGTACGCAAAGCAGCCGCCGCCGGTGCGGTTCGACAGGTCCCACAGCGACGCGCCGATGGTGTTGGGATTGGTCTGCCTCGGTTGTTGCGACGGATACCGCTCCGGACGCACGGAGAACTGCAGGATGTTCGTCGGCGTGAATCCGATCGCGACAAGGTCGGCGGAAATATCGCGTCGCGCATTGTCGAACACTTCGCTATCCGCACCCGAATGCGCACGATAATCGGCCGCGACGACGATCGCCGCCCAATCGCCATATTGTCCGGCGGCACACGCCGGCGATACGAACAGGAAAGCGGCAAGCGCCGCGAAAATGAATCTCAGACGCATAAGTCCCCGCTCAACGCCGCGTGAAAGACGACACAAGCTCAATATGCTCCGACCAGAGAAATTGGTCCACGGGGGTGACGTTACCCATCTGAAAGCCTGCGTCCACAAGCACGCGCGCATCCCGCGCGAAGGTTTCAGCGCTGCAGGACACATAGGCGATGCGACGCACTTTCGATTGGGCGAGTTGTGCGACCTGCGCCGCGGCCCCTGCCCGTGGCGGATCGAGAACCACCGCATCGAATTGGTTAAGTTCCTTCGCGGTGAGCGGAACCTTGAACAGGTCGCGCTTTTCCGTGGTGATGGGCTTCAGACCCTTTGCCATTTTCGCGGCCGCGTTCAGTGCGTTCAACATGGCCGCTTCGAACTCGACCGCGTGAACCTTTGCTTTTGCGGCAAGTGCAAAGGTGAACGTTCCGCACCCGGCGAACAGATCGGCGATGGACTTCGCGCCTGACAGCGCTTCGACCACCTTTGTCTGAAGCGCGATCTCGCCATCACGCGACGGCTGGAGAAAGGCGTCCATAGGAAGACGGATATCGGCGGATGCTACACGCAGCGTCGGCGCTGCGAGCTCGACGAGAATGTCCTTTCCGGACGTGACGCGCGCGATGTTGTTGCGCCCTGCCCATTGCGCGAACTGCGCCACCAGCGCCGTCGATGTCTTGCGTGGCCAGCGCAGCGCGATGTCAAAGCCGTTGTCAGCTTCGGTGACATGCGCTTCGGCATTCTCACCGTCGTTCAGGATTTCGCCCATCACGGTTCGCAGCTTCGCCGCCAGGCCGAACAGTCCGGGCGTGAGCACGCGGCACTCGCGCATATCGACGATGCTGTGCGAACCGCGCGCGTGGAAACCGATCTGCACCTCGCCGGTGCGCTTGGCGATCTTGAACACGCAACGGCGGCGCGTTCCGGGCGCGACTTCGATAATGTCGGTGACGGTGGCGTCCGACAGACCGTTCTTGTTCAATGCGCGAATGACGAGATCGCGCTTCAGCGCGCAATATTCGGCATCGGGCAAATCCTGATAGGTGCACCCGCCGCAGGTTCCGAAATGCTGGCAAAGCGTGCTCACGATTTGCGCGCCGCGATCAGGAATTCGCGATTGCCGTCGCCGCCTTTGACAGGGCTCTCCATCGAACCGGTCACGCTCCAGCCAGTGTTGGTGGGAAGCCACGCGATGACATCCGCGAGCACAGCGTCCTGAATCGCTGCGTCGCGCACGATGCCACCCTTGCCGATGTTTTCCTTGCCCGCCTCGAATTGCGGTTTAACCAGCGCGATCAGCCACGCACCGGACGCTGCCATCGCGAGCGCAGGCGGGAGCGCGAGCTTAAGGCCGATGAAGCTGAGATCCGCGACAATAGCGTGCGGCGCTTCAGGCAACGGTTTCAGATCGCGGGCATTGGTGCGTTCGATATTCACCACGCGCGGGTCTTTCGCGATCTTTGGATCGAGCTGGCCGTGGCCGACATCGACGGCGAATATTTTGGTTGCGCCGTGCAGCAGCAGCACCTCGCTGAAGCCGCCGGTCGAGGCGCCGAGATCGAGGCACACACGCTTATGGGGCGGCAGGTCGAAATGCTTGAGCGCTGCGGTGAGCTTCAGTGCACCACGCGACACGAAAGGATGCGCGCGCTCATATTTGATCCGCGAGGTTTCGTTCAGATGCTGCGACGGCTTGATGATCCGCCTGCCGCCATCGAACACCTTTCCGGCTTCAATCGCTTCCTGCGCCTCCGCACGCGTGCGGGCATAGCCGTGCTCGACAAGGAAAATGTCAGCACGCATCGATGGAAGCGACATGGAACTTAAGCGCGCGACCGCGCGGCGATGGCTTCCTGCTCGCGGCCGAGAGCGCCCAGCGCGGTTGCCACGATGCTGGCGGCATCGAGACCGGCGGCTTCGTACATCTTCTCCGGCGTGTCGTGGTCGAGGAAAATGTCCGGCAGGATCATCGGGCGGATCTTGAGACCCTTGTCGAGCGCGCCGGCCATCGCGAGGTGCTGTAGCACCTGCGCGGCGAAACCGCCGACGGCGCCTTCCTCGATGGTGATGAGCACTTCGTGCTCACGTGCGAGACGATTGACCAGATCGATATCGAGCGGCTTGGCGAAACGGGCATCGGCGACAGTCGCCGAGAGACCATAACCCGCAAGTTTGTCGGCCGCGTTCATCGCCTCTTGCAGGCGCGTGCCGTAGCTCAGGATCGCGATCTTGGTGCCTTCACGCAGGACACGGCCCTTGCCGATTTCCAGCGGCTTGCCTTCGAGCGGACGCTCGATGCCGATGCCTTCGCCGCGCGGATAACGCAGCGCACTCGGGCAATCGTCGAGCGCAACTTGTGTCGCGACCATGTGCACGAGATCGGCTTCGTCGCCGGCCGCCATCAGCACGAAATTCGGGAGCGTGCCGAGATAGGCAATGTCAAACGAACCCGCATGCGTTGGACCATCAGCGCCGACAAGACCTGCGCGGTCCATCGCGAAGCGCACCGGCAAATTCTGGATCGCGACGTCGTGCACGACCTGGTCATAGGCGCGCTGCAGGAACGTCGAATAGATCGCGCAGAACGGCTTCATGCCGTCGGCCGCGAGACCGGCCGCGAACGTCACCGCATGCTGTTCCGCGATGCCGACATCGAAGGTGCGCTCGGGGAAGACCTTTTCGAACAAATCGACGCCGGTGCCGGACGGCATCGCCGCGGTGATCGCGACGATGCGCTTGTCCTTCTTCGCCTCCGCGATCAGGGATTCGCCGAACACCTTCTGATAGCTCGGCGCCTTGGAGTTCGATTTCTTCTGTTCGCCGGTGATGACGTCGAATTTGACGACGCCGTGATACTTGTCGGCGCTGGCTTCGGCGGGGGCGTAGCCCTTGCCCTTCTTGGTCACGACATGGACCAGGATTGGGCCGTTCTCCGCGTCGCGGACATTCTCCAGAACCGGGATCAGATGCTCGAGATTGTGGCCGTCGATCGGGCCGACATAGTAGAAGCCCAGCTCTTCGAAGAGCGTACCGCCGGTGACCATGCCGCGCGCATATTCTTCCGCACGCTTCGCGCCTTTTTCCATTGGCTTTGGAAGGAGATGTGCGATCTTCTTCCCAATCTTCCTTAAGCCGCGATAGGTCTGGCTCGACACCAGACGGGCGAGATAGGCGCTCATCGCGCCGACCGGCGGCGCGATCGACATGTCGTTGTCGTTCAGGATCACGATCAGGCGCGCGTCCATTGCGCCGGCATTGTTCATCGCCTCATAAGCCATGCCCGCGCTCATGGAACCGTCACCGATGACGGCGATCACATTGCGCTTCTCCCCCTTCATGTCGCGCGCGACGGCATAGCCGAGGCCGGCGGAGATCGAGGTTGAGGAATGCGCCGCACCGAACGGATCGTATTGGCTTTCTGCCCGCTTGGTGAAACCGGAGAGACCGCCACCCTGGCGCAGCGTGCGCATGCGATCGCGGCGGCCGGTGATGATCTTGTGCGGATAGGCCTGATGGCCAACGTCCCAGATGATCTTGTCGTTCGGTGTGTCGAAGACGTAGTGCAGCGCCGTGGTGAGTTCGACAACACCGAGGCCCGCGCCCAGATGGCCGCCCGTGACGGATACGATATCGATCAGTTCCGTGCGCAGTTCATCCGCGAACTGGCGCAGATCGCTCTTGGGGAGCTTGCGGAGCGCGCTCGGTTCCTGAATTCCGTCAAGCAATGGCGTTTTGGAAGAACTCGTCATGAATACCCGTGTTCGCGCGGCTGTATGAAACGCCGCGTCTCCCCCGTTTTGTGCTGCACTGCGCAAAAGGTCGGCCCTTTTGCCCGATAAATCAAGAATAAGCGGACTCTATGAGCCGGATTTAAGGCAATGCCTGGCTTTTTCTAGCCGGCATCCATGGGCTCGGTTCCCGAAGGTCCGCCGGCGCCGAGCACGATCTTCTCCAACCGGCCCTCGGCGGCTTTGAGCTTTTTCTCGCAGTGCGCCTTCAGCGATTGCCCGCGTTCGTAGAGCGCGATTGAGTCTTCAAGGTCGACTTCGCCCTGCTCCAGCCGCGAGACGATGCCTTCGAGCTCTTTCAGCGCGGCTTCGAAGCTCAGCGTATCAACGTCAGCGGGTTTTGACTTTGGCTTGTCAGTCATAGGGTTCGATATTCTTCCTGCGATCTCGGATGAAGTCAGTAGCTCGACGACGCCTTGCGGTCCTGCGCTGTTCCGGGCGTCACATCGAACGCAATCGTCAGCCGCATGTCGTCCGATGTGAACGGCACCGTGCCATGCCAGAAGTAGGACGGGAACAGCACAAGCTTGCCGACCCCCGGCTTGACGATGCGTTCCGCGCGGTCACGCTCCCCCAGCCCGATGTTGGATTCGCCGAACTTGATCCAGCCCTGCTCGCCCGAACCTTCGGAAACGACATCCGGCAACGAGACGTAATAGGCCGAACTGATCCAGCCCCGCGCATGAACATGATTGGTGTGATACCCGCTCGAACGCAGACGGCACGACCACGCGGTCGCGTAGTCGAACGTCTCTTCCTTGCGGCCGAGCAGGGGATGGTTGGGATCGTCCGGCAGATTTTTCACATAGTCGGCGACAGCTGCGCGAATTTGATCGCGCACACCGCCAATCGTGCGCGTCGGACGGTGGAAAAGATAACCGGGTGTCTGCGTGCCACCGCGGAGCGTCTGGTCGAACGGCTCGACGTTGCGCGTGTGCAGGTTCATAAGATCTTCGCCGAGCGCGTTGTTGAACGCCGCCACATCCGAGAAGCCCGAGGGTGCGGCGATATCGTAGACGCGCACGAACTTCTCCAGATCGACGAGATCGTTCAGCCGGCTGTCGCCGAGCTCGCGATAGGCGAGCGTGAGATAAGCGAGATTGACCTGGTCATGAGGCGCGATCGTGAGCGCCTCTTCCAGCACACGCGCCGCCTCACGCGGTTCGCCCATCTGCAACAGAGCGATCGCCATGTCGCGATGATTGTAGATTTCGCGCGGCGCGCGCTTCACCAATTCGCCAAGCAGCGCGACGGCCTCGTCATATTTCTTTTGCGCGGTCAGCGCGCGCGCGAGGGAGTTCGCAATATCGGTTCTCTCGGGCGCTTTCTGATGCCCGTTCCGCAACAGTTTTTCGGCCGTCTCATTTTCTCCGAACAGAATCCGCCGGTCTGCTTCCGCCAGCAGCAGGTCGGGTGTGTCGCCGATGCGCGTGCGCGCGTCGGTGTAGGATTTGAGGCTCTCGTCGCGGCGGCCCATCTGCCAGATAAGCGCGCTGTAATCGCGATGCGCTTCCATGAACGACGGATTCACGTCGAGCGCCTTGCGGTACTGCGCGATCGCGTCCTCGTCGCGGCGCATGCGCGCCAGCGTATTGCCCAGCGCATGAAGCGCACGCGCGTCGTTCGGACGGAGCGACAGTGCGATGTTCGTCTCTTCGACGGCTTCATCAAAGCGATCGAGCGCGGTCAGGACCGTACCGCGATAGTAGTGCGCGTCGAAAGATTTCGGCGCGAAGGTGAGCGCAGTGTCGATCGTCTTCAGCGCCTCAACATCTTTGTCTTCGCGATGCAGAAGCATGCATATCTCGATCAGCGCCTCCGCATAGTCGGGCTTTTGCAGAACGGCGCGACGCTGCGCCGCGAGCGCTTCCTGGAAGATTCCAAGTTCGCGCATGACAATTCCAAGATTGAAATACGCTTCGGGATAAGTGCCCTGCAGCGCGATCGCCGTGCGGAGCGCCAACTCGGCGCCCGCGAGATTTCCCAGGCGGCGTTGCGTGGTGCCGTAATTGTTGTGAAGCGCAGCTTCGCGCGGCGCCAGGTTGACCGCGCGGCCGAGAAGAGCCGCAGCCTCGTCCAGCTGGCCGCGTCCGCGAACCAAAAGTCCCAGGTAATTCAATAGCTGCGGTGAGTCCGGGTCGATGGCCAAAGCGGCCCGGCAGACGCGCTCTGCGTCGGCCATTTTGCCCACGCGGCGGAATTGGTCGGCTTCTGCGAGCGATTTTGCGACTCGCTGGGTGGAATCAGGCTGGATTTGCGTGCTCATGAGCGACGAATAGCACCAAGAAACGGCAAAGACTCCAGTCGTTGCGTTTCAAATGTCACTACTGGGCCGATTTCCCAGCGATATTGGCAATTTCGAGGGATTAAATTCCATGTGCCGAAAGTGTTTTTGCCGTAATAATTAATCCCGAAACAAATGTTCCTGATATTTTAATTTCATAAAATTTCTTGCGTACGGAATAAATGGATAGATTTCGATGGATTCGACACCAAAATACCACAGTCGGGCCTTGAATCTCTCGCAATGGCGATTCCGTTTTGACCCCAAGCTCACACGCTCGTAACCTCCGCTTGAACGGGTGAATTTCGTGCCGGAGACGTCCCGGCCGGAATTGTTGGTGTCATGTGGCCCCAATTAAAGCCCGCGAGCGAACGTCGTTACGACAGAACCAAGGGGGTTCCAAAGTGTTTCAAATACAAAGCAAGAGCAGTTTGAAGACTGCACTGCTCCTCGGAGCAGCGACTGCGTCGGCGATGAGCCTGACGACAATGGCGAAAGCGCAGGAGCAGGTCGAAACGGTCGTCGTGACCGGTTCGCGCATTCCGCAGGTTGGACTGTACAGCTCCAGCCCGGTGACTGCGGTCAGCCAGCAGGAAATCAAGTATGAGGGTACGACCGGTGTCGAAACCCTCCTGAACAACCTCCCGGGTGTGTTCGCGGACTTCACCGAAACGGCATCGAACGGTGCGACCGGTCAGGCGACCGTCGACCTTCGCGGCCTGGGTGCACAGCGTACCCTCGTCCTCGTCGACGGAACGCGCTTGATGCCGTCCGATCCGGCGAACCCTGTCGCGGACTTGAACCAGATCCCGGCAGCGCTCGTCGACCACGTCGAAGTACAGACCGGTGGTGCATCGGCCGTGTACGGTTCGGACGCTGAAGGCGGCGTCGTGAACTTCATCATGCGCAAGGACTTCGAAGGCGTTGAAGTCGATGGTCAGTACAGCGTGAACAACGCGGCCAACGGCAACAAGTACCTCGAGAGCCAGCAGACCGCGCACAACTTCCCGATCGCACCGCATGACTGGTGGGGCGGCGGCACGACCGACACGACCCTGATCGTCGGTACCAACACCGCCGATGGCAAGGGCAACATCACGGCGTATCTCGGTTACCGTAACATCCAGCCGGTTCTCGAATCCGCTCGCGATTTCTCGGCCTGTTCGATTTCGACCGCCACGCGCGGCTCGGCGGTCGGCCAGCATGTCTGCGCCGGCTCGATCAACCAGAACAACTGGCTGTCGCTCGACGACTACGGCCCGTACCTGGCTCAGTTCTACAACTACAAGCACAAACACTACGGCTCGCGCCTCCCGGGTGGCACTGCCCCGGCCTATCTGTGGCATCAGTTCGGCACCGGCGCGCCTGGCAGCGGCACGTTCGGCCCGTACACTGGCGCTCCGAGCCAGAAGTTCAACTACGGTCCGTTGAACTACCTGCAGCGTCCCGACACGCGTTACACGGGCGGCTTCTTCGCGCACTACCAGATCAACCCGGCGGTTGAAGTCTACTCCGACTTCATGTTCACCGACGATCACACGCTTGCTCAGATCGCTCCTTCGGGCGCGTTCCTCGGCACGGGCGTGAACGCCGGCACGAACTACGTGAACTGCGACAACCCGTTGATGACGGCGCAGGAAGCGGCGACCCTCTGCGGCTTCGACCCGCAGGACACGCACATCACGCACAATGCGGATGGCAGCTTCGGCAATCTGCGCGTTTCGCACAATTGTACGCCGATCGGCTCGACAGGTAACTGTAACCTCAACCCCGGCTTCGCCACTCTCGAAATCGCGCGTCGCGACATCGAAGGCGGCAACCGTATCGACGATCTCCGTCATACCTCGTACCGCATGAAGATCGGTATGCGTGGCGATATCGGTCATGGTTGGGCATACGACATCTACGGTCAGTACGGCACGACGATCCTCGCCGAAAACTATTCGAACGAGTGGTCGGTCTCGCGCGTGCAGAACGCGTTGGACGTTGTGTCCACCGCGAACGGCCCGCAGTGCCGCGTCGCCGTGGAAGGTGTCGATCCGAAGTGCGTGCCGCTCGATATCTTCAACGGTATCGGTTCGGTCACGCCGGCGATGGAGCAGTACATCACCGGTCAGGGCTTCAAGGAAGGTAACACCGAAGAGCGCATCGTCAGCGGTGACGTGACGGGCGATCTCGGCGAGTGGGGCGTGCAGTCTCCGTGGGCGAAATCCCCGGTGCAGGTCTCTCTCGGTGCGGAATACCGTTCTGAGTCCTTGGTCCTCAACGTCAGCCGCGACTTCGCGATTGGCGACCTGTATGGCCAGGGTGGCGCAACGCTTCCGGTTCCGAAGGCTGGCTTCGACGTTGAAGAAGGCTTCGGCGAAGTTCGCGTTCCGCTGGTTCAGGACGCTCCGTTTGCCAAAGACATCACCTTCAACGCCGGCTATCGCTATTCTTCGTATAGCTCTGCCGGTGCGGTGTCGTCCTACAAGTACGGTGTGGACTGGCAGATCATCGACGACTTCCGCTTCCGCGGCAGCGAGCAGCATGCGACCCGCGCACCGAGCGTGCTTGAGTCGTTCACGCCGTTCGGTGTTGGCCTCGTGGGCGGCGCCGACGAGTGCTCGGATGCTGGTGACCGCGGTGCAAACGGTCTCGTTGACACGACGATCATCGCGAACTGCCATGCGCAGGGCGTGGCGAACGCCGGCAGCGGCACGCTGGACTGCCCGGCCTCGCAGTGTAACGGCCAGTTCGGTGGCAACCTGAACCTCGTTCCGGAAGACTCCGACACGTGGTCGTTCGGTGGCGTGTTCACGCCGACCTTCCTGGACGGCTTCACCGCAACGGTCGACTACTTCGACATCAAAGTGAACAAGTTCATCGGCGCCTACGGCCTCGGCCAGGTGATGGATGCTTGTTATGGTGACGACGCGACGGCTGCGACGCAGGCTCAGTTCTGCCCGCTGATCCATCGTAACGCGGTCAACCAGATCTTTGGTGGCGGCTTCGTGACCCTTCAGACGATCAACTTGGTCAGCCTGAAGACGCGCGGTGTCGACTTCGAAGCCAACTACAACACCGACCTCGCCGATTGGGGCATGTCGGACACCGGCTCGCTGTCGATCAACCTCGTCGGCACGTACCTCGACACACTGACGACCACGGCGTCCTCCGTGCTCCCGACTCAGGAGTGCGCTGGCCTCTACGGTCCGACGTGCGGTACGCCCAGCCCGAAGTGGCGTCACAAGATGCGCTTCACCTGGACGTCGCCGTGGGACTTCGCGATCTCGCTCGACTGGCGCCACATCGGTTCCGTCGATCTGGACTTCACGGAGCCCAAGCAGGCGAACGGCCAGCCTGGTCAGGACCAGCATACCCCGGCGTTCGATTACTTCGATCTGTCCGGCACCTGGACCCTGCACACGGGTATCGAGCTGCGCGCTGGCGTGGACAACGTTCTCGACAAGTCGCCGCCGATCTACGACAGCAACAGCTTCGGTGTTTCGGCTCCGGCGTTCGGCAACGGCAACACCTACCCTGGCGTCTACGACTCTCTCGGTCGCACGATCTTCATCGGCGTCACCGCGAAGTACTAAGATACCAAGCAGTGCTTAAAGCAGGCGGCGGCTCGAAAGGGCCGCCGCTTTCTTTTTGGGAACGCTATGCTAATCAGCAGCGCCTAGGCTGACCGGCGCATCACCCGCCTTGCGCCGGACGCGAGACGCATAACAACAAAGGCAATCGACGCCGATGACCTTCACGGATTCTTCCCCCCGCAACGACGACGAGTATGTGCGCACGGTTTCGGCCATCAGCGCTGCCATTGCGCGGGGCGACCTGCGCCGCGCCTACGAAGTGGCTGACTGGGCCATCGGCCGGGGCATGAAGGGACGCGTGATCTATAACGCCCGTGCGCTTGCCCTTCAGGCCTCCGGCCGCATCGACGAGGCAATCCTCGATTTCCGTCATGCCCTCGAATTCGCGCCGAACGATCCCGCCATTCACAACGCGCTTGGGACCAGCCTGTCCTCGCAGGGACGCTGGCTTAAGGCGATAGAAGCCTTCGACGCGTCGCTCGCCCTGAAAAACGACGACCCGATCGTCCATTACCGCCGCGGCCGTGCGCTCGTTGGCGTCGACGACAACAAGGGCGCCATGGCCGCCTTCGAGCGCGCCGTGGAGCTGAATCCCAAGCACGTCGACGCGCTGTCGAACATCGCCTCCATCGCGGCGCGCAGCGGCGATTACGAGAAGGCTTCGCTGTTCGCCAACCGGACGCTTGCCCTGGCGCCTGCCGACGCCACGGCGCATCACGCGCTGTCGCTGGTCGAGATGCACGACAAGAAATATGCCGACGTGGAACAGCGCATGCGCTATCTCACGCTCCATCACGATGTCGATCCGAACACGCGGGGCGGGATGCACAGCCTCCTGGGCGACGCCGTCGAGGCCCAGGGACGCCATGGGGAAGCCTTCGAGATCTACACGCGGGGCAACGACTCCCTGAAAAGCAATAACGCGCGCCGCTTCGAAGCCGGCACCGGCATCGACACAATTTCCCACATCACCAGGTATTTCGAGGCGACCTCGGTCGAGCGCTGGAAGCAGCCTGCTCCGGGCGGAAAGCCCCCGGGCGATGTCCCGGACCAGCACGTGTTCCTGCTGGGCTTCATGCGCTCCGGAACCACGCTGCTGGAACAGGTCATGGCCAGCAACCCGAAAGT
This sequence comes from Rhizomicrobium sp., assembly GCA_035502175.1. Taxonomy (GTDB): domain Bacteria; phylum Pseudomonadota; class Alphaproteobacteria; order Micropepsales; family Micropepsaceae; genus Rhizomicrobium. The sequence goes on along the minus strand of DATJUS010000009.1, from coordinate 40,682 downwards.
CGTGGCGCTGGAGGAAGTCGGCAGCCTGTCGCCGCTAAGCGAGAAATACATGCGCAGCAACGACGGCCTTGACCAGCTGCGCGACATCGCGGGCGCGGATCTCGATGCGGCGCGCCAGACCTACTGGGATCGTGTGCGGGAGCATGCACCGGACGTGCGCGGCAAGGTTCTGGTCGATAAGCAGCCTTTCAACACTGTCCGCATCCCGCTGATCGCCAAGCTGTTTCCCGATGCGAAGATTCTGTTCGCGATCCGCGATCCGCGCGACGTGGTGTTCAGCTGCTATCGTCGCCCCTTCGCCGTGAACACGACAATGGTCGAGTTTCTCGATCTCGTCGACGGCGCGAAGATGTACGCCTCGATCATGGCGCTCTCGGAAATCTATCGCGAGAAACTGACGCTGAACATCTTCGACCACTACTACGAAGACATGGTCACGAATTTCGAGCCGCGCGTGCGTGCGGTCTGCGATTTCGTGGGGCTCGAGTGGTCGGATTCGATGCGCGACTTCAACAAGAGAGCGTCGGTCGCAAGCATCGACTCGCCAAGCGCCACGCAGATACGCCGCCCACTCTATGGCGAAGGCATCGGGCAATGGCGCAAATATGCCGAGCAGCTGCAACCGATGATGCCGGTCCTTCGTCCCTGGGTGGAACGCTTCGGCTATTCGGCCGAATAGGCCCGCTGTGCGCCGGCGCCGTCAGGAATAGTATTCCTGCATGCCGCTCAGCAGGCCGGACACCAGCTCGCGCTCCGCGGCCTGCAGATAGGGATTCCAGACGTCGATCATCAGGATGACGCGCTTCCGGTCGCTGCCGTTCCAGGCTTCGTGATCGATCGTATCGTCGAAGACCCACGCCTCGCCCTCCCGCCATTCGCGCGTCACGTTTCCAACGCGGAAACGGCATCCCGGTGGCACGATCAGCGGAAGGTGCACGATCAGCCTGACATTGGTCGATCCGGTGTGTGCGGGAATATGCGCCCGCGGCTCCAGCGCGGAGAACAGGACCGTCGGACCAAGCGTCGGGATGTCGATCATCGGCAGTGTTTCCATGAGCGCCGCGGTCTTCGGGCAGCGACGGCAATGCTTCTCGACGCGCTCGCCGTCTTTCCACAGAAAGAATGTGTTCCAGTCCATTGAGCGATTCAGGTCCGCCCACTGGTTGAGCGGCGCTCCGTCGGGATGATTGATATAGGGCTTGAACTCCTCGCCTTCGTTTTGCAGAGCGCCAAGAAGTTCTTCCCGGATCGTCGAAGTCGCGGCCTCCAGCTCCGTCAGCCACGGAAACTCGGCGCGGCTGTAGAACGGGATTGCCGGCAGCCACGGGAACGTCAGAAGGCTGGCCTTGCTCGAAAAAATCTGCCGCCGCCCCGTCGCGATCCCTTCGCATTCCGCGAACCTGTCGAGATCGGCACCCGCGTTGCGTGCCTTGATGCCGCTCAGCCGCACACGCAGGAACGCATCCAGCGCATCGGCATTCTGTTTGATTATGTCGCGTGCGTGGGCCATCGCCTGCTGCATGTCCGCAGTCAGCTGATCGTCCGGGGGCGCGATCGTGAGCAGATCCTTATAGGTCCTTGCAGCCTTGCGGGTTTCCCCTTGCCGCTCTTCCAGGCGCCCCCGCGCAAGCAGCGCCGGAAAGAAATACGGGTCTATCGTCAGCGCGCGTGTGAGCGCTGCAAGTTCGCTTCGCGCATCGTTTTCTGCGCGAAAGACAAACGACATATTCAGCGGAATGGCGGGATTGTCCGGGTCCGCGCGTGCCGCGCGCTGGAAAAGCTGGCGCGCATCGGACGTATCCTTGCGAAACAGCGCGTGCTGGCCGAGATAGAACAGGGCCTGCGCATGATCAGGAGAAAGGGAAAGGATTTGGCTCCAGACGCGCGACGCATCGTCGAGCCGGCGATCCCGCATGAGCAGCATGGCCGAATTTGCGAGCTCGGCCAGATGTACAGACTTCGCGCCCGTCGGCGCTTCACCAGGCATTTGCGTGAATCCATCCCCAAATGGATTCACGCACTGTAAGCAACAGAAACGGCGGCAGCAATCGCCTGACAGTCAGGCGAGAAATCGCTTCTTAGTTGCCGCGCGGCGCCATTGCGGTGCCTTCCATATGGCTCGTCTCTTTCTGAGACTGGATACGGATGTCATCCCATTCGCGCTGCGTGCGGCATTCGCGGCGCGCACCGATGCGCGTACCCGTGGCCGGCGCCATGTTGCGGCAGACCATCTTGTCGAGATCGGCGTTGTTCGCCGCGGGTGCGGGCGTTGCAACCGGAGCCGGAGCAGCCGGAGCGGCATCGGCCATCGCTGCGGTCGCCGCAACGGTCAAACCAACGGTGGAAACCAACAGCAAAGCAAACTTGCGCACAGGAAAGCTCCTTATTTTTCGACAGCCAGCGAGCGGGACTCGGGTCACGCCTCTCCGCCCGCATATTAACTTGGGGGCTTGAAATTTTGAAAGCGGGATTTTCGGTTCAGCGGGTTCCAAGTGTCTGAAACCAAACCTCGAATCGCCAATTCGGCCGGCTCACTGTTCCCTTCCGGCCGCTCCGGCTGTGACGGTGGGTAGAACCTGGTCGAAGTTTCCCTGTTAAGTATCTGTAACTGCTTGGATTTGAGAACCTGTATCCCGAAGTCCGCGCGGGAGATTTCCACTGTGGCGGCTTTGCCAGCCCAACCAGAAATGCGTCACAAAATCGCGGTGGCAGCGGGAGAAGCGAGCGCGATTTTGCGCAGCCAATCCAGCGCCGCGCCGATTTCGCCGGCATAGGCGGCACGCGCCTGGTCCAGCAACGCCTTGCGCCGGGCCGGCGAATATTCGTGTTCCGGCGCTTTGGAGTAGCGCGTCAGTGCCGGACTGCGCGCGATCCGGGCGATCTGCTCCGGCGTCTGCGGCACGGCGAAATGCGACAAGATCAGGCCGAGAACGCGTTCGGTCCACTGCAGCAGCGCGTCGAAATCGACCGACAGGATGCGATCGCCGAAGTCGCGTAGAAGAGCGCCTTGCGTCATGCGCTCGGAAAGCCAGCTCATCGCCGCAAGTTCGCCGAGCGTCGTGGGCCGCGGCACCTCGATGCCGAGCTTGCCCAAACGGTGCATGCGCTCCGGGCCATGCGCGTTCAGATCGACGGCGGAGTTTGACGCGGCGAGGATCGTCGCCAGGAAACATTCCGCGCTGACGTTGAGCAGGATCGCCCTCGCCTGCGGACGCATCGACAGAAGCGTTGGCCCCAGGCGCTCGGTTGCGCTTGTCGCTTTGAGAACGACAGCCCTCGTATCGGCGAACCCGCGCTCCCAGAGACGCAACATCGTCTCCAGCCGATTATCCGTGCCCGGCAAGCCGCTATCGACGGCTTCCGCCAGCGCGCGCAGCGGAAGCGGCTCGCGCAGCGAAAGCAAACTACCGGCTTCATCCAGCAACCGGCTCAGCAATGTCGAGCCGACATGACCCATGTGGAAGATGAAATGCAGAGGCTTCGACGCCAGCGGCTCTGCCATCGCGCGCGCGACGTCGGCGTGGGGAATCCATTGCTCGCCACCTTGCGTCACCGCTCGTTCGTCGAGAAAGCTCGACGCGCGATAGCCCGCTTCGTCCATGCGCAAGAAAAGGATCGCATCGCGCGCCAGATCGAACGCCATCGGATACAGCGCCGGATCGCGCGCCAGGTGTTCGGCCGCTGTCGTCATGTCGGCGTCAGCGCGGCAGGTTCGTGGCTCTGAGTTCGACGCCGCCGCGCGGAAGCTCGTCGCTCGCGCCGATCACGGCACGCGCCGCGGGGCTGTTCATCAACGTCACCATGCCTTGGAACGCGCGGGCTGTTGCCGTTGTCTGGCCGAACGCTTCATCGAGCGCCTCGAAGAACGTTTTGGAGCGCGGGAAGCGCTTGAACACGACATGGTCATCGGGGCCGATTTTGGCGAGCTTTTCCGTCGCCGCTGCCGCGGTCCAGAATCCACCAAGCTCGTCGACCAGACCGCGCGAGCTTGCGTCCGCACCGCTCCACACGCGGCCGCGTGCGATCTCCTGCACCTTGTCGAGCGGGAGTTTGCGGCCGGCCGCAACCTTCTGCTTGAAGTCGAGATAGATGTCGTCGGCCTGCGCGTTCAGCGCCGCCCATTGCTCCGGCGTGTAGGGCGTCACGTCGGAATCCATGAGCGCATTCTTGCCGACACCGACCGTATCGACGCCGATGCCGAGAAGCTTGGCGGAGTCGCCGAACGAAACCTTGCCAGTCAGAACGCCGATCGATCCGGTAATCGTTCCGGGCTCGGCGACGATCTTGTCCGCCGACGTCGAGACGTAATAGCCGCCAGATGCCGCAACGCCGCCCATGCTGACGACGACGGGGATGCCCTTGGCCTGTGCCTTCTTGACCGCGTCTAGGATCTGATCCGACGCCGTCACCGATCCGCCAGGAGAGTCGACGCGGAACAGGATGGCCTTCACGGTCTTGTCTTCCGTCGCCTGGCGGATCGCATGCGCGATGTCGTCGCCGGCCATCACGGAGTCGCGACCGCCGAAGATGCCGCCGCCGGCCGTGCCTTCGACGATTTCGCCGGCGCCTTCGATGAGTGCGATGCGCGTGCCCTTGTTGAATTCGGCGGATTCTTCCTTGGCGCGCACGAACTCGCTGATCTTGATGAACTTCGTGCCGTTGCCCGCGCGGCCATAGGCGGCGCCCTGGGCGTCGTCGTCATACCCGAGACGATCGACCAGTCCCGCCTTCTTCGCGTCCTCTGCAAATTGCGGGCTCTTCTCGAACACGGCGGCCAGCGCCTTCGCGTCCAGTTTGCGATCACGCGCGCCTTCCGAAGACGCTGTGTTGTACCAGGACTGCATCAGCGCCGTGAGCTGCTCGCGGTCTGCCGGCGTCATGTTCTTTTCCATGTACATGTCGGCAGCGCTCTTATAGTCGGAGCGCTTCGCGATTTGCGGCACGGCATTGATCTTGTCGAGCAGCCCCTTCAGGAACAGTTCGCCGCCGCCCTCGCCGGCTGCGCCGAACACGGATTTCGGCTGCATCCAGATTTCGTTGGCGGCCGCGGCCGTCAGGTAGTCGCCGAGGCCCGGCGCATCGAAGCCCTGGGCATGCGCGATGACGAATTTGCCGGACTCGCGGAAGCGCTTGATCGCGGCACCGATCTCTTCGGCCTGCGCCACGGAGATGTTTGCGCTTCCCAGACGCATGATCACGCCCTTGACGCGATCGTCGCGCTGCGCGGCGTCGAGACCGAGCACGATGTCCATCACCGTGATGGGGCGCGCGCCGAGCGTAAAATCGTAAGGCGAAGAGTCCGCGATAGGTCCGCGTAGATCCATCGCCAAAACCATCTTGTTCGGAAGCCCATCGCCTTCGGCCAGGCCGATCAGGAACAGGCCGAAGAACAGGAGGATCAGGAAGAACACGAACTTCACGATGCCGTTGAGCGTGCCGAGGGCAATGGAGCGGGCCCAACGCAGGAAGGCGATCATTTTGCAGAATCCTCTCGATGGCGAAGGGCGGCCGATGCCCGCGGTGCTTGTAATATGGGATGGACATTAAGGAAGGCCAACCGAGCGCGCACCCGGCCAAATCGCTTCGTAGCGGAAACTTGTAACACGTTGAATACACAAGCTTTTGACCGTGACCTGAAAACCCCTACTCTGGTGAAATGCGCAAGGCGACTTTCGATACAATTCTGAAACGCGCCGGGCATGTCGTTGTGCCGGGTGCGTTCGATGCACTGTCGGCGCGACTGGCAGCACAGGCGGGCGCCGAGATCGTCTACATGACGGGCTTTGGCGTTGCCGGCGCGAGCTTCGGTGTCCCCGACATAGGATTGGTCAGTGCCGGCGAAATGGTCGAGCGCGTGCGTTCGCTTGCGGCGGCCTGCGCGCCTGTGCCGCTGATTGCGGACGGCGACAACGGTCATGGCGGACCGTTGAACGCCGCCCAGCTCACACGCGCGTACGAAGCGGCGGGCGCGGCATGCATCCAACTGGAAGACCAGGTGTTCCCCAAGCGCTGCGGCCACATGGAAGGCAAGGAGGTCATCGCGCGCACCGATGCGGTGGCGAAGATCCGCGCTGCCGCCGATGCGCGCAGCGATACGGCCTTCAAGATCATGGCGCGCACCGACGCGCGCGCGACGCACGATCTCGATGAAGCGCTTCATCGCGGCGACGCGTTCCTGAAAGCCGGGGCCGACATTCTGTTCATCGAGGCGCCGCGCGACGAGAAGGAACTGGAAACCGTGGCGCGGACTTTCAAAGGCGTGCCACTGGTCGCCAATCTGGTCGAGGACGGCAAGACGCCGATGCTGGCGCCGGAAGACCTCGGCGCACTGGGCTACAAGATCATCCTCTATCCGATCAGCGCCCTGCTCGCGGTGACGCGACGCCTTCAGGATGTTTATGCGGCGCTGCTGTCAAACGACAGGTCGGGCGTCGACGCATCGCGGGTGCGGTTCGGTGAATATAACGACATCGTCGGCCTGCCGGACTATCTGGTGAAAGCCAGGACCTATTCGGAAAACCAAAACTGAGAGAGACTGATGCCAAGACTGCGACAGGTGGGAAAAGACGCGGCGCATCCGCTCGCGCAGACTGTCTACAAGATGCTGTTCGGCGAACGCGATCCGGTGAAGGAGCCGGGCACGGAAACCGGGACGCCGGGAAACTGGTGGACCGTCTTCGCGTTGGTCCCCGATGTCTTCGATCATGCGGTCGCAGGTTTCCAGCTCTATCGCAGCCCGAACCGCAAGCTCGATCCGAAATATCGCGAGCTCGGTCAGTTGCGCGCGGGCTGGGCACGGGGGAGCCAGTTTGTCTATTCCCAGCACTGCAAGGCCGGCCGCAGCGTCGGATTGCCGGAAGAGAAAATTGCAAACATCGCGCATTGGCAGACGGCGGATTGTTACACGCCGGCGGAGCGCGCGTTGCTCGCCTACACCGATGCCCTCGTTCTGGATGGCGGCCGAACCGCCGATGGCGTGTTCGAGGCGCTGAAGAAGCATTTCTCGGATGAGGAAATCCTGGAATTCACCTATGTAACGGCGCTGTACGATTTCCATGCTGTGATCTCGAAAGCGCTGCGCCTCGAATATGACGATGTGCCGGAACGCATGGTCGAAGTTGCAGCGCCGAAAGGTTCAAGCAGCGACGTGATGAAGATGGTTGATCGCTGATGGCGCAGTTCGACTCCGGCGGTGTGACGATTGCATTTGATGAGGTCGGGCCGCGCGAAGGCCGCCCGGTCGTGCTCGTCCACGGCTTCACGTCGAACCGCAAGGAGAACTGGCAACGTCTTGGCTGGTATGGCGCCTTCGAGCGAAAGAATATCCGGTGCGTCGCGTTCGACTGTCGCGGTCATGGCGAAAGCGGCAAGCCGCACGATCCGGCCGCCTATTCGCGCGACGCGATGGTCGCCGACATCACCGCCCTGCTCGATCATCTCGGCGTCGAGCGCGCCGACCTGCTCGGCTATTCGATGGGCGCGCGCCTCTCTCTCGCCGCCGCGCTCGCGATGCCCAAGCGGTTTCCGCTTCTGATGCTCGGCGGCATCGGCGGCAAACTGTTCGATCCTCCTCCGCCCGGTCATCCCATGGCCGAGGCGATGGAGGCGGACGATCCCGGGACGATCTCCGATCCGATCCTGCGCAGCTTTCGGCGTTTCGCCGATGAACAGGGCGAAGACCGGTTTGCTCTGGCCGCGCTAAACCGTGGCGCCGACGCACCGTTCCAGAAGAGCGATGTGTCGAATCTTGCAGTCGAAACGCTGGTAGTCACCGGTGCGCGGGACGATCTTGCGGGCGACCCGCGCGAACTCGCGGCGCTTATTTCGGGTGCGAAAGCCGTGGCGTTGCCCGGCTGCGATCATTTCTCCGCAATTCCACACGCGCTGTTCAAGGCGAGCGTGTTCGACTTCCTGGACGGTACGCTCGAATAGCTATTGCGTGAACGACACGCCGCCGCCCACGACACGCGGCGCCGCATAGTTTGTCACCAGTCCCGTGGGATCGCCCGAGGTCAGAGGTTGCGTCGCCGCTGTCGATGCGACCCGCGCATTGAAGAGATTGTCGCAGTAGACGTAGACCGAAACGGAATCCCTGACGGCGTACGACGCGCGCGCGTCGATGGTCGTCGCAGCGTTCAGCGGTATCGAATTCTGGTCGTCGGCGAAGCGCCGGCTCTCATAGCGAAGATCGGCGGTCAGCGTGAGTGGTGCGATCGGCCGGTACTCGAAGCCGCCGGTCACGGTCCAGCGCGGTGCTTGTGCTGGCCGTGCATTCTTCAGGGCGCCGGTCGGCGACGTCGCGTCGACCACACGGGTATGTGCGGCGACGTAATCGAACGCCCCCGTGAGCGAGACGTTGTCTGACAGTGCATAGCGCGCGTCGGCTTCGATACCCGGCGCGTTGATGTCGCCGGCATTTTCGCGCGTCTGGATGTTGGTTCCGGTTGTGACATTGGCGATTGCGTTGTGAAGTTGGTTCCAGAACACGGTCGCGTCCCAGCTTAACGCGCCGGACTCGCCGCCGATGCCGCCTTCGATCCCGTAAAGCTGCTCGGGCGTGAGGGCCGGGTTGGCGTTGGTCGTGATGTTGCCGACGCGGAAAGGCCGATAGAGCTCGTTCAACGAGGGCGCACGGAATCCCTCATAGGCAGCGCCCCGCACGTAAAACGCGTCACTGACGTCATAGCGCGCGCCGAAGCGCGCGGTGGGAAGCGTTCCACTTCGCGACGGGAAGACCTGATCCGTTGGTGACATCCCGGTCTGCACGAGATGACCGTTGGCTGTTTCCCATTCGTCGGCGCGCAATCCTGCTGTCAGGAGCCAGCCATTGAAGCGGCTCGCGCCTTCCACGTAGACGCCCGCAACAGAGCTGCGGCCACCGGAAACACGCGTCGACGTCAGGCCGGTGCCGTAAAGCTCACGGGATTCGCCTTCTGCAAAACGTGCGTCCGCGCCCATTTCCCAATTCAGCCACGCCCATTGGCCGCGCAATGCCGCGTTCGTTCCCCACCCGGTCGCAGGAACCGCATATTGGTCGTTGGTCTCGGTCGTGGAAGCACGCAGGGCGTTGATCGACACGGATGTGTTCGTCAGATCGACATCACGCAGCCATGCCTGCACGCGCCAGCCGAGACCGCCGTGATCTTCCGGATGCGCAATCGTCAGGCTCGCGGTCCGGCCGTTTGCGGACGACTCCGCGTCGATGAGGCCGGAGTTGCGATGCTCTTCATACGCGCCGACGCGCGCGGAGATCAGCGTGTCGTCCATCGCGGTGGTCTCGACGCGCAGCGAGGCGTTGTTCGCGTCGAGGGTGAGCGCATCGTCCGCCGGGCCGCGCTGCTGGCGGCTCACGGGGATGAACCCATCCGACGCTTCTGCCGACGCGCTCGCGAAGATCGAGAAACGATCGACATCGACGCCGCCGGACGCGGCGGCGCGGCGCTCTCCGCTCGATCCGCCTTCCACGTCGGCGGCGACGAGACCGTTTCCCGTTGCTTCGTCGAGCGCGATGACGCCGGTCAGCGCGCCGGCACCATAAGGCCCCGATCCCGCGCCGCGCACGACCGTCGCGCCGCGCAGATCCTCCGCCGGTATCGAGGTCCAGATCACCCAGTTTCCGAACGGATCGTTTTGCGGCACGCCATCGAGTGTGACGAGCGCCCTGCCCGCGCCTGATGGCGCGATCGACCGCAGGGTCACGCCCTGCGTCGTCGGATTTGCGGAGACGCTGCTGTCGCGACGAAACAGCGACAGTCCGGGTACCTGCTTCAACGCCGCGTCGAGTTGTGGCTCCTCGCGCAATTTGGATGCCGTGACCTTCACGGTCGAAAAGGCTTCGTTGCCGACCGGATCGGGCGGGGCCGCGGTGACGACGACGGTCTCGGGCTGGTCCGCGGCCGAAGCGGTGTCCGATGGGGACATCAGTGCAGCCAACAACAGCCCGCCGAGGCACAGGGTACGTACAACTGTCACAGAGAGCCCGCCCGGTTATCGCCGCATCCCGCGCGGCAGCCAACGCTACAAGCTCGGGGTTCCCGGGGCGAGAGGGCTTTTGGTGAAATTTTGGCCCGGGCTTTGACCCGCTGTAAACCGAGCCTGCAAAAGCCATCGACTTTGCATGCGCAGTGAAGCACGCTCCGAATCCCGCCCCAGAGGAGAGTGTTCATGGCGTTTCGTTGGTCCCTGCTTGTCGCGCCGCTGGCTTTGGCCGCGACCATACAGTTATCGCAGGCCGCGCAAATCGGATGGCCGCTGCCCGACGGCAGCACCGAAGTGAATGGTGTGGTTCAGAGCAAGACTTCGCATGTCGTCGTGAAAGTCCCTCATGCCAATCCACTGCCGGACACCGGCCTGCATCCGCATGCTGCGGCCGGACTCGCGCGTCGCTATTCCGGAACGCCGATCGACGTGCTGCGCTATCACAACGACAACTATCCGACAGGCTGGAACCAGAGCGAGACGGACCTCAACCCGACAACGGTGCATTCGGGCAGCTTCGGTCTGCTCAAGACCTTGAAGGTGGATGGAAACGTCCACGCGCAGCCGTTGATGGTCTCGAACTTCACGATGGGTGACGGGGCGCAGCACAACGTCCTGATCGTCGTGACGGGACACGATACCGTCTACGCCTTCGACGCGCAGACCTATAAGCGCCTCTGGCATCGCAGTCTGGGCACTTCGCAATCGACCGGCGATGTCGGCTGCGGCGATATCAATCCAGAATATGGAATTTCGAGCACACCGGTCATCATCCGCTCGGATGCCAACACGGCGACGATCTACCTGGTTGCCGCGACTGAGCCGGCCCATCTTTCGTTCCACACCCAGATCTTCGCGATCGATCTGAAGACCGGCAAGAACGTCATGAAGCCGCGCGAGATCGACCCTCAGGCCAAGCTGCCCGGTGGCGCAATCCTGCATTTCAATCCGCAAAACCAGTGGAACCGGGCGAGCCTCGCCTACTCCAACGGCTCCATCTATGTCGGCGTCGGATCGCATTGCGACAACAACGCCGGCAACATCTCCGGATGGATGCTGCGTTACGACGCATCGACGCTGAAGCTTCTCAATGCGTTCAACACGATCGAGACGCCGGAAGACTATGAGCTGTCGAGCATCTGGATGAGCGGCTATTCGCCGGCGATCAGCCCGGATGGCAGCAAGATCTATGCAGTGACGGGTAACGGCGCCTTCAATCTCACCAAGAAGAAGACCAATTACGGCGAGAGCGTCATCGGGCTGGACAATGACCTGAACAAGAAAACGGTCGACTACTTCACGCCGAACAACTATGCGGATCTCAACAACGGCGACACCGATTTCGGTTCCGGCGGCGCGATGCTGCTCCCGACGGTGAGTGGTCAGACGGCGCCGCCGCTTCTGGTCGCGGAAGGCAAGGCCTCGCAGATCTACCTGCTGGACTCGACGCATCTCGGCGGCTTGCAGGGCGACGGCACGACGGCGCCGCAGCCGCTGCAGCAGATCGGTGACTCGAGCTGCTGGTGCGGTCCGGCCTATTATGTCGGGCCGAGCGGTGGCGTTGTCTTCTACCAGGGCTGGGATGTGCTGAAGAGCTATGCCGTCGCGACCGGCAGCACGCCGTCTCTGACGAAGACGAACTCCGGCACGGTGGGTTCGGGCTTCGGCGGCTCGTTCCCGGTTGTCTCGAGCAACGGCAGCACCGCGCATACCGGTGTCGTGTGGGTCCTGCACCGCGACACGAATATGCAGCTTGAGGCCTACAACGCGGAAACCCTCGGCGCCCCGATCTTTGCCGCCAACTCGGGCAAGTGGTCCGGTGACCGGGGCGACTTCTCCAGCCCCCTCGTCGCCAATGGCCGTGTCTATTCGCCGGCATACAAGACGGTGGCGGTATTCGGTCTGACGGACTGACGTGCGATACGCGCACGCGGCCATGAAGCATAGCTTTGCGGTCGCGTGCGCAATTGCATTTCTTCTGTTGTCGACGATTTCCGGCACCGCGTTCGCCGGGCACGCGCATCACGTGCATCTCGTGTTTTTCAATCACAGCTTCGCTGTACTCGATGCAGACACTGCGAATGCCATTGAGCATTCGGAATATCTCAAGACATTCGGCGTCTTCGACGTGCGGACGACGACCGCAAATGGCGGCGAGACATGGAAAGGCCGCTACCTCGCCGGCAGGCAACCCTATCTTGAGTTATTCGGCCCCGACGATTTGAAGGACTCCGTTGTCGGCGCCACGGGTATTGCGATCTCACCCGACAGGGCGGGCGGTGTCGCCGCGGTCAAGGCCGCGCTCATTCATCAAGGTATCGCGCATCCCGATAGCGCGCGACGCACCCGCCAATACGGCGCGGAACAAGTCCCCTAGTTCGATCTCGTATCGACGCCAGACGAGCCATTGTCGCTTTCCACCTGGGCGATGGAATGTCTGCCGAGCTTTTTCGACGATCTGCGCACCGGCAAGAAGCCCGCGCGCTACCCCGGCGATATCAGCCGGGAGCGCTATCAATCCAACGCCTATGCCGACCGTCTGATGCGCGATGTTGTGGCCGTTGAGATCGCCGCGCCCGCGGCGGATATCCGAATGGCGGAAAGTCTGTTCGTTGCGGCCGGCTTCGATATTCGCCGAACACCCAACAGTCTGGAGGCTTCGGACGGCACCACGACCGTGATCCTCGACGCTGTTCCGCAGGTTCAGGCGGGCTGGCGGCGGATCGTGTTCTCCCTGAACAGGCCCTCTTTGGATGCTCATGTGGAGCACATCGGCCGGTCGGTATTGGTCGTAGGCCCCGGAAATCACGCGGTTTGGAGCTTTTCTGCCCCGAATAGATAATCGTACTTGATTTGTTCTCTTTATCGTCCTATATTCCTATTTATGACTGTTGTCCTAGAACGTACAGTTGATCCATCTCTCGCCCGCGGGCGGGGAGCACTTTCCAACGTCGTCGGGCGCTATGAGCGCCAGACGCGCACCCTGGTCGACGACGGCTGGGACGATGGCTGGCGCGACGACGATCTTTCGCCGCCTCCCCTGCGCACGGAGGTGATCCGTGACGCGACGCGCACGATCATCGCGCGCAACAAGTCACCGGATATTTCCTTCGATCGCTCGATCAATCCGTATCGGGGGTGCGAGCATGGGTGCATCTACTGTTTCGCGCGGCCGACGCATGCCTATCTCGGCATGTCGCCAGGGATCGATTTCGAGTCCCGCCTGTTCGCGAAGCCGAACGCGGCGGAACTGCTCGCAAAGGAGCTCTCGGCGCCGGGCTATGTCGTGAAGACGATGGCCATGGGCACCAACACCGACCCCTATCAGCCGATCGAGAAGAAGATGCGCATCACGCGGTCGATCCTCGAAGTGCTGCGGGAATTTCGTCATCCCGTCGGCATCGTGACGAAGTCGCCGCTGATCCTGCGCGACATGGATATCCTGGGCGAAATGGCCGAGATGGGACTGGCCAAGGTCGCAGTGTCGGTGACGACGCTGGATCGCAAGCTCGCGCGCATGATGGAGCCTCGTGCGGGAACGCCGTCGCGGCGCCTGCAGGCGATCAAGGCGCTCAGCGATGCCGGCATACCCACCGGCGTCATGTTCGCCCCGGCAATTCCGGCGCTGAACGATGGTGAGATGGAAGCGGTGTTGAGCGCCGCGGCGGAAGCGGGCGCAAAAACGGCAGGCTATGTCCTGCTGCGCCTGCCGCTGGAGATCAAGGATCTGTTTCGCGAGTGGCTGGAGGGGAATGTCCCCGACCGCGCCAAGCATGTGATGTCGCTCGTGCGTTCGATGCGCGGCGGCAAGGATTACGACAGCCAGTGGAGCACCCGGATGCGTGGCACCGGGCCCTACGCCGAAATGATGGCGCGGCGCTTCCATCTGGCGGTGAAGCGGCTCGGTCTTAACCAGGGATCGCGGCCGCTCGACATCGCGAAATTCCGCAAACCGCCCCGGTCGGGAGAGCAACTGGCGCTTCTGTAAGGAGCACCCGGTCAAAGCTTCAAAAATGGCGGATGTGGTGCATCCAATGCGCCCCTTCGCGGCATCCAATCCGCGAAAGGGTCAAAAATCATGTTCCATTATCCTGGCTTGGACGCGATGCTGGCGCTGTGGGGCGCGGCGGTGCTGACCTACACAACGGTCCGCTACTTTTTTTTCGATAGCTGCATCCAGATCGATCTGCCACGGCATCGTGGCAGAGGCGCGCAGGATGGCGGGGAGAGGAATTAACAATGCTGGTATTTCACGGGATGGATTCGACCCTCATTTTCTGGGGCGCGATCGTCCTGATTATCGTGATCGTGAACTTCTTCTCGCACCGGAACATGGCGAGCCGCCATCGGATGATCGAGACGCTTGCCGAGAAGGGGCAGCCAATCCCGCCCGAACTTCTGAGCTCCAGCCGCGACCGTAGCTACCGCTATCACAACCCGATCCAGTCCGGGATTTTCCTGATGTGCATCGGCGTGGCGCTCGCCGTGTTCTTCTGGGCGATGTCGGGCGGCGGCGATTTTATGGACAGCAAGGACCATATCCCGAACTGGCTGCCTGTCATCGGTATCTTCCCCTTCATGGTAGGGCTCGCGCGGTTTCTCGGTGGATTGTTCGACAGGCCGCGCGACCGGTGAGGCATGATGCTGCGTGGCCATGAGCGCGGAAGGATTGTTGCGCGACGCCGCGGCGGGGGATGCGGGAGCCTTCGGCGCGCTTGTGCGCGAGCATCAATCCAAGGTGCGCGGATTCCTGAGGCGGCTGACGCGCGGCGATGCGGCGCTGGCGGACGATCTGGCGCAGGAAACGTTCTTCGAAGCTTGGCGGAAGATCGCGCAATATCGCGGAGAAGGATCATTCGGCGGCTGGCTCTGCGGCATCGCGTGGTCGCGTTTCCTGATGGAGCGGCGCAAGCGCAAGGAAGAACCGACGGAGGACATCGACCAGACGGCAGCCTTCGATCCACAGGACGGGAGTGCGGCGAAACTAGACCTGGAACGCGCCATGGCGCGGCTTGCACCGGCGGAAAGCGCGGCGCTCACATTGTGCTATGCACTCGGCCATTCGCACGGCGAGGCGGCGGAGATTTTGAAATTGCCGCTTGGCACCGTAAAGTCACACGTGCTGCGCGGCCGCGAAAAGCTGCAGGCCATGCTTGAGACAAACCATGACTGACGATCTCGACATTCTGCTTTCAGCGCCTCTGCCCGACGTGGCGGACCACGGTTTCTCGATGCGCGTTGTCGAAAAGATCGAGGCGCGCGAAGTGTGGAACGAACGCCTGACATGGGGATTGCCGGCGCTTGTGGCGTGTCTGGCTGCGCCGTTCCTTCCGCTTCGCGAATTTGCCGGAACCGTCGTGCATCTGGGACCGGCGCTCGCAGGTTCCACGGCGCTGTCGCTCGCCGCCGGCGCGATCATCCTCACGCTTTCTCTGGAACAACGCTTTCGGGAATCCCAATCCGCGCTATAACGCGCCGCCGCATTTCGCCGTGAGTTTCCTGTGCGCAAGATCGTCTACCAGAATATTCCCGGCAAAGGCCGCGGCGTTGTCGCGGCAGAAGCCATCGCCGCGGGCGAACTGGTGGAGCGCTCTCCCGTCATCCCCTGTGCTCACGACGATTCCGAGAAACCCGGATTGAGCGATTATGCGTTTGCGTGGGGCGAAGATGTTCCCGGGTTCGAGGCCGGAAAAGAATGCGCCATCGGCCTCGGCTACTTGGGACTCTACAACCATTCGAAACCTTCAAATGTCAGGCTCGAGCGCCACTACGCCGACAACGAAATGAGCATCCGCGCCCTGCGCGACATCGCGCCCGGCGAGGAACTCACGATAGACTACGACATCCCGCTGTGGTTCGACGCCGCCTAGTGTGGGTAACGCGAACGCTGGCGTTCCGCGTCGAATCGTTCTGCTAATGTCAGGTCATGCCGCATTACATCTATGAATCCCGGCTGTTGAAGACGATGCCAGGCCCGATCGCCGGCGTCGACGAAGCCGGTCGCGGGCCGCTTGCCGGACCGGTCGTTGCGGCGGCGGTCATTCTCGACCGCAAGCGGATGCCCAAGGGATTGAACGACTCCAAACAGCTGACCCATGAAGCGCGCGAGGCGCTGTTCCCGCAGATCATGCAGCACGCCATTGCTGTGGGCGTCGGCGAAGCGAGTGTCGACGAGATCGACCTCATCAATATCCGCCAGGCAACGCATATAGCGATGGCGCGGGCGGTGCGGGCGCTGAGCATCGCTGCGGCATTCGCATTGGTGGACGGCAACGACGCGCCGGCGCTGCCCTGCCCTTGCGATACGCTCGTCGACGGCGATGCGCGCTCGGTCTCCATCGCGGCCGCGTCGATCATTGCTAAGGTCACGCGCGACCGGATGAT
The DNA here is from genome assembly GCA_035502175.1 of Rhizomicrobium sp. Lineage (GTDB taxonomy): Bacteria > Pseudomonadota > Alphaproteobacteria > Micropepsales > Micropepsaceae > Rhizomicrobium. The sequence continues at coordinate 24,320 of DATJUS010000009.1, read as the reverse complement.
GAACGCGCTGCACGACGAACACCCGCACTACGGCTGGATCACCAACAAGGGGTACGGCACCGCAGAGCATCTTTCGGCCCTTGGACGCCATGGCGTGACGAAACATCACCGCAGAAGCTTCGCGCCGGTTCACAACATCTTGTGGGCAAAAAAATCGGATGACTCGATTTTGTGTGGTGAGCCGATTGTGGATTCCAGCATAACGCTTTGACTCATCAAGACTCTTGACCTGTGATTCGTCTCGAATCACTGTGCGCCCTTCTGTGGATAAAACGGGCGGGCCATGAGCGATTTGAAGCTGGACGTTGTGATTCAGGGTGACTGCATCCAGGCGATGCGCGACCTGCCTGAAGGCTGCGCCGATCTGGTGTTCGCCGATCCGCCCTACAATCTTCAGCTCAAGAACGAACTCCGCCGCCCCGACAACTCCCGTGTCGACGCCGTCAACGATGGCTGGGACCAGTTCTCGAGCTTCAATGAGTACGATCGTTTTACCCGTGAGTGGCTCTCCGCTGCGCGCCGCGCGCTGAAGGACAGCGGCGCGCTGTGGGTGATTGGCTCCTATCACAACATCTTCCGCGTCGGCGCGATCCTGCAGGACCTGGGCTTCTGGATTTTGAACGATGTCGTGTGGCGCAAGACCAACCCGATGCCCAATTTTCGCGGCCGCCGTTTCACCAACGCGCACGAAACGATGATCTGGGCCGCGAAGACGGAGAAGACGGCCTACACCTTCAACTATGAAGCCATGAAGGCCATGAACGACGACCTTCAGATGCGCTCCGACTGGACGCTGCCGATCTGCTCCGGCCACGAGCGTTTGAAAGACGATGCTGGCGATAAAGCGCACTCAACGCAGAAGCCCGAAAGCCTTCTGCATCGCGTGATCGTGTCGTCGACGAAGCCCGGCGATGTGGTCCTCGATCCTTTCTTCGGCTCCGGCACGACCGGCGCGGTTGCGAAGCGTCTGGGACGTCATTTCATCGGCATCGAACGCGAAAGCGACTATGTGAAAGTCGCGCGCAAACGCATCGCTTCGGTCGTTCCTGCCGACAACGAAGCGATCGAAGTCACGAAATCAAAACGCGCCGAGCCGCGCATTCCGTTTGGCTGGGTTGTCGAACGCGGATTGCTCCCCCCCGGCACCGTGTTGCAAGGAACCCAGAAGCGCCACACCGCGAAGGTTCGCGCCGACGGCACGCTCACCTGCGCCGACGCCACCGGCTCGATCCATCAGATCGGTGCGCATGTGCAGGGTCTCGATGCCTGCAACGGCTGGACGTTCTGGCAATATGAGGACAAGGGAAAACTCATCCCCATCGATTATCTGCGTCAGCGCCTGCGCGCCGATCTTGTATGAACAACGGAAAACTTGCCGGTCTCGCTCTCGCCGCACTCAGTCCCCTTCTGAGTTCCTGCGGCGTGACCGAGATCGGCAAGCCTCTCTTCAGCAATGACGACAACCGCTATCAGTTCTTCCCCTTGTCGAACGACAAGAACATCGGCAATCCGATTTACCCGACGGATAAGGTGAAGACGGAAAAAGAGGCGGTTGAGATCGGCCGCCGCAGCTGCGGCAACGAAGCCGCCGATGTCGATCACTGGTATGCCAACCGCGCCGGCGACGTTTGGGTCGTGCGCTGGAACGTCGGTCAGAACTCGATCTATGCGAAAGTCAGGAAGAGCGATGGGACGTTCGACGCGTGCGAGGTGGACGATCCGGGGCATTAGCCACGATCTTGCGCATCACGGTCGGCAGCGCGGTCTTCGACAGATCGCTGAACCACTGCCCGTCAACTTTCGGCCTCTTGTCGACCGTCGTTTCGTAGACCTCGATCTCAAGCTCGAAATGCGTGAAGCCGTGGCGCACGATTTCGATGCGCTTCTTCCAATCGGCCTTGAACGGCGCCTGCTTCACCGCCTGCTCCCTTGATGGAAACTCTGCCGTCCACGGCCCGAGCGGTGGCTGCATCATGCCGCCGAGCAAACCTGACTCCGGGCGCTTCTGAAGCAGGATAGCACCGCTCTTGTCCCGCACGACGAATGCCGCTCCACGTCTAAGCGGCCGTGCTGTCTTCTCGCCTTTAACTGGCAGCGACTCCTGAATGCCTTTCTTCCGTGCTTCACAGTCGTCGAACAGCGGGCAATTCATGCACGCGGGACGTTTTGGCGTGCAGATGGCGGAACCCAGATCCATCAGCGCCTGCGCGAAATCGCCCGCGCGCTTTTCCGGCACGAGTGCTTGCAACGCTTCGCGCATGGCTGACTTCGACTTCGGCAACGGTTCATCAATAGCCGCAAGGCGCGCGATCACACGTTCGGCATTTGCATCCATCGCGGCGAAGGGAAGATCGAACGCGATCGCTGCGATCGCACCGGCTGTGTAGTCGCCTACACCCGGCAGTTCTCGCAACGCATGATAGGCATCGGGAAATTTGCCGCCGCTCGCTGCAACGACCTTCGCTGCTTTATGGAGATTGCGCGCGCGGGCGTAATAGCCGAGGCCTGCCCACGCGGTGAGCACCTCATCCAGAGGTGCGGCGGCGAGTGCGTCGACGGTGGGCCATTGATCCAGGAATTTCCGGTAGTAGCCGGCAACCGCTTGCACGGTTGTCTGCTGCAGCATGATTTCGCTCAGCCACACGCGGTACGGATCGGCGCGTTGTCCCTTCAGCGCGCGCCATGGCAGCACGCGGCGGTGCACGTCGTACCAGGCAAGCAAATGCGCGGCGGTGCTTTGCGTCGAGGTTCGTCTTGGCGGCATAATCGGAGAATGGCCGAAACGCGCAAAGACAAACACCCTGAACCGCCGCCTGTGCGGCGCGGTCGCACGACGGCGGTCGGCGCGGAGGCCAATCTCGCGGCCCAGAGCGCATTTCAGCGCGCCGGGTTCACCGATCCGACGCTGATCTTGCGCTGGTCCGAGATCGCGGGCGCGGAAACTGCTGCCCTGACGCAGCCCGTGAGCTTGAAGGAAGGGCCGCATGGTGGCGTGCTGACCCTGCGGGCCGAACCGGGGGCTGCGGTCTTCCTGCAGCACGACAGCCGCGCGCTCTGCGACAGGATCAACGCCTATCTCGGGCGCCCGGCTGTCGCCCGTCTCCGGTTCGTGCAGGGGTCGCTGACACCCCGGGCCAAGCCGGCCCCGGGAAAGCGCGCCGCCGCCACCGTGCCCCCCTTCGACCCGGCACAAAAATATCAAGGACCAGAAGGGCTTCGCGGCGCCCTCTTAAATCTTGCGCGAACCCGCCGCAGCGATCCTTAACGCCGCCGCCATTGAAGGAATCCGGCGGCTCTGCCACAAGCAGGCGTCCAATTCCTTGGGAGAGTCCTGTGTCGCGGAATCAAACGATTATTGCCGTCGTCGCCGTCGTGGTCATCCTTCTGGCGGCTGCGGGATATTATCTTTTCTTCCCGACCAGCTCTTCTTCCGATGCCATTCCGGCAGACGCAACGGCTGCCGGCGCCAGCTTCACCGTTACGGCGGACGACCACACGATGGGCTCGCCAAAGGCCAAGGTCACGGTCATCGAATACGCGGCGCTCACCTGCCCGCACTGCGCGCACTTCAACGAGACCGTGTTTCCGCAGCTGAAGCAGCAGTACATCGACACCGGCAAGATCTATTATGTCTTCCGCGTCTTCCCCCTGCACCCTTCGGACGGCGCGGCTGAAGCGATGGCGGAATGCCTGCCCAAGGACCAGTATTTCCAGTTCACGGATCTGCTCTTCCGCAACCAGCAGGACTGGGACTGGGAATACCACACGACAGATGCGACGCCATTCGACATCCATGGCGGCCTTGTAAAGATGGGCCGAATCGCCGGAATGACTCCTGATCAGGTCGACAAATGCATTGCCGACAAAGCGGTACAGGATCACGTTAACAAGGTCGCTCAGGATGCGCAGACCAAGTACAACATCTCGCAGACGCCAACTTTCGTTATCAATGGCTATCCGCGGACCGATGTTGCCACCTGGCCTGACATGCAGAAGGCATTGGACACGCTCCTCGCCAAGAAATAGCACTCGTATTCAGCGCAAGGCGGCGCGTGTTCGTTGAAATTCACCCGGCTTAGACTTTCCGGCTTCAAGTCCTTCGTCGAACCGACGGAGCTGTATATTGAGCCGGGACTGACGGCGGTCGTCGGCCCGAACGGTTGCGGCAAGTCGAACCTGTTCGATGCGTTGCGCTGGGTGATGGGCGAGACGCGTCCGACCTCCGTGCGCGGCTCGGAAATGGACGACGTGATCTTCGCCGGCAGCGCGGGGCGTCCCTCGCGCAACGTCGCGGAAGTCACGATTTTTGTGGATAACTCCGACCGCTCCGCCAACGCGCCATACAACGAATACGACCAGATCGAGATATCGCGTCGCATCGAACGCGAAGCGGGATCCGTCTATCGCATCAACGGCCGCGACGTGCGCCAGCGTGACGTGCAGCTGTTTTTTGCCGACGCCTCGTCGGGTTCAACGTCCACGGCGTTCGTGCGTCAGGGCCAGATCGGCATGCTGGTCAGCCAGAAGCCCCTCGCCCGCCGCGCGATCCTAGAAGAGGCTGCCGGCATTTCCGGCCTGCATCAGCGCCGCCACGAGGCCGAGCTTCGCCTCAAGGCCGCCGAAACCAATCTCGGTCGTTTGGAAGACATCATCCGCGAGGTCGAAGGCCAGCTTGCCAGCCTGAAGCGCCAGGCGCGACAGGCCGTGCGTTATCGCAACCTTTCCGGCCACATCCGCAAGGCCGAGGCGCTGGCGCATTACCTGCGCTGGACCGCCGGCGAATTACGTTCCCGTGCGGCCGAAGAAGCATTGGCGGTCGCCGCCGCCGCTGTCGGTGAATGTACCGAGCGCGCTGCGCAGGCTTCGACTGTTCAGGCGGATGCCGCTGCGACGCTGCCGCCGCTGCGCCAGACCGAAGCGGAGAAGAACGCCGCGCTGCATCGCCTGATCGTGCAGCGCGAGGCGCTGGATGCCGAAGAGGCGCGCGCGAAGGAAACTGCTGAAGGTCTTCGTCTGCGGATCGTGCAGACCGTGCAGGACGCCGAGCGCGAACAGGCGCTGGATACCGATGCGCAGAACGCTTTGTCGGCGCTATCGCAGGAAACAGAAGAACTCGACGCCGCATCCGCGCGCGCTGAAGAAGAACTCTCGTCCGCCGACGAGGCCGCCGCGCGTCTCAACGAAACGCTGGCCGATGCGGAACGCCTGCTCGAGAAGCTGACCGCCGAACTCGCGGAGTGGAACGCCGCCAAGGCGAGCCAAGAACGCGCGCGCGAAGTCGCATCCGCACTGGTCGAAACCAGTACGCATCAGCTCGGCGAAGCGACGTCGCGCCTCGATCTCGCCATGGAAGGTGCGCTTGAAACACCGGATGTGCAGTTGGCGCAGAGCGCTACTGAGCAGGCGCGTTCGCTAGCGGAAGCGGCCCGTCTTGCGCTGACGAATGCGCGTATGGCGCTTGAAGATGCGGAACGTGCCGAAGCCGATGCGCGCACGCCCCTGGAAGCGGCCGAACGAGAAACGCAGGTGCTGTCGGCCGAAGCGAAGGCGCTCGCCGATCTGCTGCAGCCTGAAGGTCAGGGCCTGTGGCCGCCGATGGTCGATGCTGTGACGGTGCAGCCCGGTTACGAGGCTGCGCTTGCGGCTGCGTTGGGCGACGATCTTCAGGCGCCGCTCGATGAAGCCGCGCCGCATCACTGGCGCGATCTGGGCGATTTCGAAACCAGCTTCGATCTTCCGGAAGGCGCGAAGCCGCTCAAGGAATTCGTGAAGGCACCGGGCGCGCTCGATCGCCGTCTGAATATGACGGGTGTCGTGTTCCCGGATCAGGGCGCAACGCTTCAGATTCATCTGAAACCGGGTCAACGTCTGGTGTCGCCGCGTGGCGATCTGTGGCGCTGGGATGGGTATGCGGCGTCCGCCGATGCGCCCTCGCCGGCCGCCGCGCGCCTGACGCAGCGCAATCGTCTCGCCGAGCTGGAAATCCAGATCGTCGAATCCAAAGAGCGCCGCGCGGGGGCGTTTGAGAATTATTCCGCTGCAAAAGCGAATGCCGACGCCGCGCGCGAAGCAGAACTTCTCGCCGAACAGGAAGACCGCAAGAACGAGCGCAGCCTGATCGAAGCACAGGATGACGCCGCGCGCACCGCGCGTGCGGCTGCCGAACGCGCATCGCGTCTGGCATCTTTGGAAGCGGAAATCCGCCGCCTCACCGGCTCGCGCGATGCGGCGCTGGAAGCGGAAGCACAGGCGTCGAGTGCGCTCACCGAACTCGGCGATGGTCAGATGCTTTCGCAGTCCGTGATCAACGCGCGCCAGTCAGCCGGCGATGCGCGTATCGCCAGCAGCGAAGCGCGTGCGGCCGTCGATGGCCTGAAGCGTGACCGCGAAAGCCGCGAGCGCCGTCTCACAGCGATCGGCGAAGAGCGCTCCCGCTGGAAATCGCGTCGCGACGCGGCCAGCCAGCACATCGAAGAACTGCATCGCCGCCGCGACGAGTTAAACGTGTCGCTGGAAGCCGCGGAGGCCGTGCCGCAGGCGATCGCGGAGAAGCGCAACGCCCTGCTCGACATGATCGGCGCTGCCGAAGCCGCTCGCAATGAAGCGGCAGACGCGCGTTCGCAGGCGGAGAATGTTCTCGCCGAAGCTGATAAGGCTGCGAAGGCTGCCGATGCGCAGCTTTCCGGTGCCCGCGAAGAGCGCGCCCGTGCCGAAGCGGTGCTCGAATCCGAAACGTCGCGCATGAATGAACTGCGCACGCGCATTCAGGACGAGCTGGATTGCACACCGGCCGATCTCCCCGAGCGTGCTGAGCTCAAGGATGAACAGGAATTGCCGCCGCTTGATCAGGCGGAAAAGCGTGTCGAGAAGCTCAAGCAGGAGCGCGAGCAGCTTGGCGGCGTGAACCTGCGTGCCGAAGAAGAAGCGGCAGAACAGGAAGCGCGCCTGACAACGCTCACGACCGATCGCGACGATCTCGTCGGGGCGATTGATCGCCTGCGCCGCGGCATCCAGACGCTGAACCGCGAAGGCCGCGAGCGGCTGCTCGAGTCCTTCGAGAAGGTGAACAAGAATTTCCAGGAGCTGTTCACGAAGCTCTTCGAAGGCGGCGAAGCGCGCCTCACCTTCACGGAATCGGAAGACCCGCTGGAAGCCGGTCTCGAAATCTTCGCGCGCCCACCAGGCAAGCGCCTCCAGTCGCTCGCTCTGCTTTCGGGCGGCGAGCAGGCATTGACCGCAATGGCGCTGATCTTCGCCGTGTTCCTCGTGAACCCGGCGCCGGTCTGCGTGCTGGACGAAGTGGACGCGCCGCTCGACGACTCCAATGTCGAGCGCTTCTGCAACCTGCTCGATCAGATGACCGAGCTTGCGAACACGCGCTTCCTGGTCATCACCCACCACGCGCAGACTATGTCCCGCATGCACCGCCTGTTCGGCGTGACCATGGCGGAGCGCGGCGTCAGCCAGCTCGTTTCCGTGACACTGGCCGAGGCCGAACGGGTCGCCGCAGAGTAGATTCGCAGTTGCGGAAAGAAGTGGCGCGCGCATTTCGCCGCGCATGCGATTTATGCCTTTATTTCAAAGGCTTAAATGCAGTTTTGTGTCCTTGACATAATATTACCCTCTCCCTATGGTCCCGGCGCTTTCGAGGGGCTTTCGAGAGCGAAATGAGTACCCGCATGGCTGCTCCTGAACCAAAGGACCTGCGCGAGTTGGGAGACCGGCTCGACGCGCTCCAGAAGCAGCACGCGGACAGAACCAAAGCTCCGCCGCCCACATCGATGGGCATCGCGTTCCGGTTCTCGACAGAGATGGTCGCGGCGCTCGTGGTGGGAGGCGGCATGGGGTGGGCCATCGACTGGATCACGGACCGCTGGTCGCCGATCCATACGAAGCCTTGGGGGCTGATTGTGTTTTTCGTGCTGGGTGCGGCGGCGGGCATTTTGAACGTCATCCGCGCGGCACGCGAGCTGAACGCCAAGATGGCGAACGGCGGGAATTGAGGAGAACGGGACGTTGGCTATTAATCCGATGGAGCAGTTCGCGGTGAAGCCGCTCATTCCGCTGCACCTCGGCGGCTATGACGTCTCGTTCACCAACCAGGCGATGTGGATGTGCATCGTCGTGGGCGCGATCTCGATCTTCATGGCGATCGCCACCGCGAAGCGCAGCCTCGTCCCCACGCGCATGCAGTCGATGGCGGAAATCTCCTACGAGTTCGTCGCCAATATGATCGGCACGGCGGCCGGCGAAGACGGCCTCGTCTTCTTTCCGTTCGTATTCACGCTGTTTCTGTTCGTGCTGCTGTCGAACTTCCTTGGTTTGCTGCCCGGCTCGTTCACGGTGACCAGTCAGATTGCAGTGACATTCACGCTCGCCGCGTTCGTGATCGCGATGGTGATTGTCACCGGTTTCATCAAGCACGGCTTCGGCTTTCTGAAACTCTTCGTGCCGCACGCGCCCTGGTACCTGCTGATCCTGCTGATCCCGATCGAGTTCATATCGTTCCTGACGCGGCCGATCAGCCTGTCGGTCCGTCTGTTCGCCAACATGCTCGCCGGCCACACGCTGCTGAAAGTGTTCGCGAGCTTCGTGATCGGCCTCGGCAGCGCTGGCATTCTTCTCAAGCCGCTGGCGGTGGCGCCGTTCTTCCTGATCGTCGCCATCACCGGCCTCGAACTTCTGGTGGCCGGGCTGCAAGCCTATGTGTTCGCCATTCTGACCTGCATCTACCTGAACGAAGCTCTTCACCTCCACGACCATCACTGAAAAGGGACATCACAATGGATCAACTTCACGCAGCACAGATGATCGGCGCCGGCCTTGCCTGTACCGCTCTGATCGGCGCCGGCATCGGCATCGGCAATGTGTTCGGCAGCTACCTCTCGGGCGCGCTGCGCAATCCGGGTGCGGCCGCCACGCAGACGACCAACTTGCTGCTCGGCTTCGCGCTCTGCGAGGCGACCGGTCTGTTCGGCCTCGTCGTTGCGCTGATCATCCTGTACGCCAAGGGCTAATTGATGCTCGCCGAAGAAACGACCAGCGGCACAGCGCAGGACTCGGGCGGTTTCCCACCGTTCAAGCTCGAAACGTTCCCGGCCCAGATTTTCTGGCTGGTGATCACGATGGCTGTGCTGTTTGTCGTTCTTTGGCGGTTCGCCGGTCCACGCATCAACGCGACGCTCTCCAACCGCCGCGCCATGATCCACAAGGATCTGGAGACGGCGCAAGAGAGCAAGCGCAAGGCCGAACAGGCGACCGTCGCGTATGAGACGCCGCTGTTCGAGGCGCGCGAGCGTGCCCGTGCGATGAACAACGAGTATCGTGACAAGGCTGCGGCCGACGTGAAGAAAGCCGAAGCTGAGGCGGATGCAAACGCCGAAAAAGTGACCGCCGAAGCGGAAGCGCGTCTCGCCAAGATCCGCGCTGAAGCGAAAAGTCACATCGCACAGGCCGCGCAGGATGCAACGGTGGAAATCGTTTCGCGTCTCACTGGCCAGACTATCTCCGCAGAGGACGCCGCCGCCGCCGTGCGCGCGACGCAGGGTTCGTGATGATGGAACTTCTGCAAGAGCCGGATTTCTGGGAAGGCCTCGGCCTTGCCATCGTGATCGGCCTTATCCTGTGGCAGCGCGTGCCAGCGATGCTGGGCAAGATGCTCGACGCGCGCGCCGTCGCGATCCAGAACGAACTGACCCAGGCAAAACAGCTTCGCGAAGAAGCCGAAGCCGTTCTCGTGCGCTACACCGAGCGCGCCAGCCATGCCCAAGCTGAAGCACAGACGATCCTGACGCAGGCCAAGCAGGAGGCCGAGCGCTTCGCGAAGGAATCCGAAGCGCAGCTCAAGGCGCTGATCGAGCGCCGCGCCCGTCAGGCACAAGACCGCATCGCCCGTGCCGAAGCGCAGGCGATGGCGGAAATCCGCTCCATGGCCGCCGATGCCGCCGCTTCTGCCGCGGCCACGATCATCTCCAAGCGCCTCGATGAAAATCAGGCCGGCGCGCTGATCGACAACAGCATCAAAGACCTCGGCGCCAAGCTGAACTAAGCCGACTGTGTGACCGCACCGACTCGGGCCATAATTCGGGCCGGATAACGCGTGGGGTCATCCATGAAGCGGTTTGTATTCATCGCGCTGGCCGCGTGCCTGCTTGCGGGGTGCGGCACGCAAGGTCCCATCGCCGACGAGCTCACGACCTTCAACGAGGCCCAACAGAAGGGCACGGCGCAGCTTGTTCTGCTGAACGTGCTGCGCGCCCGCGACCGGCAGCCTCTCGCCTACTCCCATTTCGATGTGCTGCGTGGCGGCATCAGCGCCAGTTCGTCGGCGGCGGTAGGCCTGCCGTTCGGACCTGGCGTGAGTTCGCTCTCTGCCAACACGTTCGCCACGGCGTTGGGCGTCAATCCCGGTATCTCGCAGGATGTGAAGCCGCAGGACGATCAGGATTTCTACCGCGGTATCCTGACGCCGCTGAGTTCAGAAACCTGGGCGCTCTATCAGGACCAGAACTGGAATCCCGACCTTCTGTTTCACATGTTCGTCGAGGACATCAAACTTAGCCGCGAGGACTACGACACGGTTGTGCGCGCCACGGCGGATCTGTGCCGCGAGCATGCCGACGTCGGAAGCGTGGCCACATCCTGCTCCGATCTCGCGCAGGTGAATGCGAATGTCGCGCGCATTAGCGCTTGCACGCCAGACACGTTCCTCGTGAACGGCAAGCCGATTCTAAAGCTGATGAACTATCCCGGCGATCGCTGCACGCAGCTTCAATACGATGCCTTCACGCAATCGCTCACGATCCTCGGATTCCATATCGCGGAAGAGACATCGAAGTCCGATGTCGGCCCGGCGTTGGGGGCGGCGGCGTTCAAGGACACGCAGTGGCCATTCGCCCTGAAAGGCTCCAATGTCGAGATCACCGGCTCCGGTGGCACCTATCAGTTCAAGACTGTTTCAAAGGATTATGCCGTTGCGTTGAGCAACATGCCCTGCCCCGGCGCCGCGAATATCGCCGTGGCCGCGACATCGGAAATTGGCTCGCAAATCCGTGCGCAGGCCAATGAAGACAAAGCCTATGTCGCAAAGCATGGGGTGCCGGAAGGCTGTGAGCACCGCACCAGCCTGCAGATCGGCATCACCACGCGCTCGCCGGACGGGATGCTGTACTACATGGGTGAAGTGGCGCGTGCATTGTTGCCCATCGACGCTGGTGAAACCTCGCAGACGGTGACGTTGCGCGGCGACGACGGAAAGCCGCATACGCTGATGAATATGGTCGAAGGCGATATTTCCGATCCTGCCGTTCGCGTGACCTATCATGGTACGACTTACAGCGTGCCGCGTGGCGACAGTCACCTGACGATGCAGGCGTTCGAACTGCTGGAGCAGGTCTTCGCGCTCTACAACCGCGCCTCCAGCGCGCCGTCGACGACCGCAGTGACTGTGGTGCCGTAGACTATTTCGTCTCCGGCATCACCGTGCGGATGTGCAGTTCCTTGAGCTGCTTCGGTAGCACCTCCGTCGGCGCGTTCATCAGGAGATCCTGGCCCTGCTGGTTCATCGGGAACATGGTGACCTCGCGGATGTTCTCTTCGCCAGCCAGTAGCATCACGACGCGTTCGAGACCGACCGCGCAGCCGCCATGCGGTGGTGCGCCGTAGCGGAACGCGTTCAGCATGCCGCCGAACTTTTCCTCGGTGTAGTCGCGTCCATGACCGACGATCTCGAAGGCTTTCAGCATGACTTCGGGATCGCGGTTTCGTATGGCGCCTGACAGCATCTCATAGCCGTTGCAGACGATGTCGTACTGGAAGACCTTGAGATCGAGGATTTCGTCCTTGTCCTTCGCCGTATCGAGCGCCATGAACTTCGCCGTATCGTATTGCGGCATCGAGAACGGGTTGTGGCCGAAGTCGATATGCTTCTCGTCCTCGTTCCATTCGTACATCGGCATATCGACGATCCAGCAGAAGCGGAATTGCTTTTCGTCAATCAGCCCCAGATCGCGACCGATGCGCGTGCGCGTAAGACCTGCGAGTGTCGAGGCGCGGTCCTTTTTGGCATCGGCTGAGAAGAATATAGCGTCACCGGGTTGGATGCCTGTCTTCTCGATCAATTCACGAAGGGCATCATTCGACAGGAATTTGGCAATTGGCCCCTTCAAATAAGCCTTCTTTTTGCCTGCAGGTTCATAGAATTTCGTATCTGCTGGGAGGTTCGAAACCGCTGTCACCTCTTCCAGAACGATATAGCCAAGACCGGCGGCTCCCATCTCGGTCTTCGCCCAGCCATCCATCTTGTCGAACCAGGAACGCGGCTGCGCGCCGGCGCCGGGTGCCGGAATCGCACGCACGGTCTTGTTCTTGAACGCCTTGAACGCGACATCGTCCCGCGCGAACACGGCGCTGACATCGGAGATGATGAGCGGGTTGCGCAGATCGGGCTTGTCGGTGCCGTATTTCAGCGCCGCGTCCTCATAGCTGATGTGCGGCACTTCGGCGTGTACCTTGCGGCCCTCGGCGAACTCCTCAAAGCAGCCGAGGAGAACAGGCTGGATCGCGTCGAAAACATCCTGCTGGGTGACGAAGCTCATCTCCATGTCGAGCTGATAGAATTCGCCGGGCGAGCGGTCCGCGCGGCCGTCTTCGTCGCGGAAACAGGGCGCGATCTGGAAGTAGCGGTCGAAGCCCGCCACCATGATGAGCTGCTTGAACTGCTGCGGCGCTTGCGGGAGCGCATAGAACTGGCCCGGATAGCGGCGGCTCGGGACAAGAAAGTCGCGCGCCCCTTCCGGCGACGATGCGGTCAGGATCGGCGTCTGAAATTCCGTGAAGCCTTGTGAGAACATCCGTGCACGGAGCGATTGGATGATCTTGGAGCGCAGGACGATGTTCTTGTGCAGCCGTTCGCGGCGCAGATCGAGAAAGCGGTATTTCAGTCGCGTCTCTTCCGGATATTCGAGGTCTCCGAAGACTGGAAGAGGCAATTCCTGCGCGCGGCTTTGCACCGCGACGTCCTGAATGCGGATTTCGACTTCGCCCGTCGGCATGTCGGGATTGATCGTTGCGTCGGAGCGCGGCACGACTTTGCCCGTGACCGTCAGTACCCATTCGGAGCGCGCATGGTCGACGTCCTTGAACGCGGCTTCGTCCGGCTCCACAACGCACTGCGTGATGCCGTAGTGATCGCGAAGATCGATGAAGATCAGCCCACCATGATCGCGCCGGCGATTCACCCAGCCGGACAACCGGACGGTCTGGCCGACCTGCGCCTTGCGCAATTCGCCGCAGGTGTGGGTGCGATAGGCGTGCATGACGAAAAAACCTTCAAAAAACCGGCTGAATCCGGGGCGTATGTGGCTAACCGGGCCCCGCTTAGTCAAGGGCAGCTTTTCTTGAGGTTGGAGCCGCGTAAGCTGGAGCAAAACCACGGGATTCTGCGATGAAATTGCTCCGTTCCACCACCCTCGCCGCTCTGCTCGCGACGGGCTTTCATCCGGCGTTCGCCGCCGACAAACCGCACAATGTGCTGATCTTTGTAGCAGACGGTTTGCGCTATGTGAGCGTGACGCCGAAATCGGCGCCGACCTTGTGGCGGATCAAGAGCCAGGGTGTCGACTTCACCAATAGCCACTCGCTCTATCCGACAATCACCACGGTCAATGCGTCCGCGATAGCGACCGGACACTACATCGGCGACACCGGCAATTTCGGCAACGCGATCTTCTCCGGTTTCGGCAATCCGCCCGTTATTGGCTTTGAAGACGACAAGGCGTTGGGCGAGATGAATGATCACTTCGGCGGCAACTACCTCAATGAGAAATCGCTGATCGCCGGCGCGCGCGAGGCGGGATTTGCGACGGCCGTGATGGGCAAGGTTGGACCGACGGCAATCCAGGACGTCACGGAGCGCGACGGCAAAGGCACGATCGTCATCGACGATGCGTTCAATACAGATGCCGGCATCACCGTCGCGCCGAAGATTCTGGATGCGATCAAAGCTGCCGGTCTGGACTCGACGGCGCCAAAGATGGACGCGCCGAACAACAAGCAGCAGCAATACATGATCTCGGTGGCGACAAAGGTTGTGCTGCCGAAGCTTGCGGCATCGGGCAAACCGTTCGCGATGCTCTATTGGTCGCGCGATCCAGATATGAGTCAGCATGTCCAGAAGGACAACAGCATCAACGGTCCAACCGGACAGGCCGGTATCAAGGACGCGGACGATACGCTTGCGGCCCTGCTCGCCTGGCTGAAAGCGAACAAGCTCGATACGACGACGGATGTGTTCGTCACCGCCGACCACGGTTTCTCGACCATCGACAACCTCGACGCATCTGGCACAGCGCGCCACTCCAAATTCCTCGCGACCGATCTTGGCAAAGCACTGAACCTTCCGGTCACGAAAGGCGCGGCGCTCGGCACAGATCCGGCGCATCCCGATGTGCTGGTCGTCCCGAACGGTGGATCCGATCTGATCTATCTGTTCGGTGCGGACACGAAAGCGCACGCGGCGCAGGTCGTGGATAGCCTTACGAAGCTCGACTACGTAAGCGGCGTGTTCGTGAACGACGATCTGGGCGACGTCCCCGGCGCGCTGCCGATGAGCGCGATCAACTGGCGCGGCACGGCGCTCACGCCGCATCCCGCCATCGTGGTCAGTTTCGCCTCGCATCTTATGAAGGGTTGCAAGCCGGAGCTGATGTGCGCGGCGGAGACCGCCGACACATCGCTCGCCACCGGCCAGGGCATGCACGGCACCTTCAGCCGCGCCGACACGCGGAACTTCATGGCGGCGATCGGGCCGGACTTCAAAGCGCGCTTCGCCGACAAGGCGCCGGTCAGCAACGCCGACATCAATCCGACTCTTGCGGGCGTCATGGGCCTGCATATTCAACCCAAGGGTGGCCTGGTCGGGCGTTCGGCGGCTGAGGCGCTGAAGGGTGGAAAATCGACCTCCTTCAGCCACAGCACCATGGCTTCCGCGCCGGCAGCGAACGGCCAGAAAACGGTGCTCGAATATCAGCGGGTCGGCGACACGCGCTATTTCGATGCCGCCGGGTTCCCGGGGCGGACGGTTGGTCTGACAGCGCACTGAATTTCCTGCGGAATTCCGCCGAATCCCGCTATAGCCGTTGGGATGCGGATTATTGAGAACACCGAGGATTTGCGGGCTCTGACGGCGGAGTTCGCGAACGCGCCTTACATCGCGCTCGACACCGAGTTCATGCGCGACCAGACCTATTGGCCGAAGCTCTGCCTCATACAGATCGCGATACCGGGCGCGGAAGCGATCATCGATCCGCTGGCAGAAGGCATCGACCTCACGCCGTTCTACGATCTGCTCAAGCTGCCGCATGTCGTGAAGGTGCTGCACGCGGCGCGGCAGGACATCGAGATCTTCGCGCAGCAGGGCGGCGTGATCCCTGAGCCGCTGTTCGACAGCCAGATCGCGGCGATGGTCTGCGGCTTCGGCGATGCGGCGTCGTACGAAACGCTGGCGCGCAAACTGGCGAAGGTCGAGATCGACAAGTCCGCGCGTTACAGCGACTGGAGCCATCGTCCGCTGAACAAGCGCCAGCTCGAATACGCGATGGCCGATGTCACGCATCTGCGCACCATCTACGAGACGATGACGGCGCAGCTGACGCGCACCGGCCGCATGAGCTGGGTCGCGGAAGAGATCGAAGCGCTGCGCGATCCATCGCTCTATCGCCTCGATCCGAAGCAGGCGTGGAAGCGCCTCAAGCCGCGCACGTCGAACAAGCGCTTTCTCGCGATGCTGTCGTCGCTGGCGGAATGGCGCGAGCGCGAGGCGCAGGCGCGCGATATTCCGCGCGGCCGCGTGCTGAAGGACGAAGCGCTCACCGAAATCGCCGCGCATCCGCCGGAGAGCGCGGAAGGGCTGGAGCGTATTCGCGCTGTCCCCAAAGGCTTTGCCGCATCGAAGATGGGCAAGGGCCTGCTCGATGCGATCGAGGCCGGCCGCCACGCGCCGGTGCCCGACGGCGTCGAACCGCAGCAGCGCAATTTCCGCCGCCGCGAACCCTCGCCCGCCACGATCGATCTGCTCAAGACGCTGCTGCGCCTCAAGGCCGAACAGGTCGGCGTAGCACCACGCCTCATCGCCGATGCCGAAGACATCGAGAAACTCGCCGCGCTGGAAGACGACGGCGTCGCAGCGCTCCACGGCTGGCGCGCCGAAGTCTTCGGCAACGACGCACTCGCGCTACGCAAGGGGAGTCTGGCCATTGCGCTTGAAGGCGGCCAGGCCGTGGTCGTTGAACTGGAAGACTGAGAAAAAACGCGGCGCCCCGCGAGGGGCGCCGCGCTACCGTCAAAAATACCAAGGGACTCAATATCAGGGCAGGCACTATTTCTGGATAAATCTCCTCGGAGCGATGTAAGGCACCAGCGTCGACGAAGGAGTTCTGGGTCCCTTCTGTTGCCGGCGCGAGATCGTCAAATCACCCCTTGGAAAATTACCGACTTGTAATGGCCGAAATGTTGGCCGTGTCAGGAAGGGATTTGGCAGGGTTTATCGGGGAAATCTTGGACCCAAACGCCAGACTTGGACTATAACGTCACCGCTGCGGGAAGGAGGGACACGATTTGCTGGCGCCTTCCGAACAATTCCAGGATGGACCGTTCTCGACGAGCCAGGTGCCTGCCTCGGAGAGCTTTGCGCTCTGGTCCCGTGTCCTTAGCAAATGGCTTCTCAACGTGCATGGCAACGCGCTGGGCGACGGGCGCTTTCATGCCGCGGTCCGGTTACGCGTTCTTCCCGAAATGCGTTTTGGTTGGGGTGTTGTTGGCGCCTCTTCCTACAGCCGCACGCGCGATGTGACGGACAACGACGATCTTTTTCTGTTCATGAATCTCGGTGGGACGTTCGTCGCGAGTGGCAAGGGCCATGAGATCGAACTGGCGCCCGGCGAGGGTTATGTCATGAACTGCTCCGAGATCGGCGCGCATGCCAGCGTGACCGACGGCCGCGTTCTGACACTGCGGGTCCCCAATGCAGCGATGCGGCCGCTCGTCCGAGATCTCAACG
Organism: Rhizomicrobium sp.; assembly: GCA_035502175.1. Lineage (GTDB taxonomy): Bacteria > Pseudomonadota > Alphaproteobacteria > Micropepsales > Micropepsaceae > Rhizomicrobium. The sequence goes on along the minus strand of DATJUS010000009.1, from coordinate 7,264 downwards.
GAAAAACCGGCAACATCATCCGGCGCGATCACGAGGGCCTTAATATGCTCTCCACCTATCTGCGCAGCGTCGGGGAAACCGAACCTCTCTCCGATCAGGCCACACGGCGTCTCGCGACACGGCATGTTCAGGAACTCTTTGCACTCGCACTCGGCGCCACCGACGATGCGCGCGAGGCTGCAGAGGACGGTGGCCTGCCTGCGGCACGCTTGCGCGCCGCGAAAGCGATTATCCGGCGCAATCTCTCGCAGCCTAAACTCTCTGCGGAATACATCGCCGGCTGCCTCAACATCTCTCCGCGAAGCTTGCAGCGTCTCTTCGAGACCGACGGAACGACGTTTTCCGTGTTTGTGGCCGGCGAGCGCGTGGCGCAAGCACATGCGGCACTCAGCGATCCCAGGAAATTTGGGCTCAGCGTCGCGGACATCGCTCTGGATTGCGGCTTCGGCGATATTTCCTATTTCAACCGCCGGTTCAAAAGCCGCTACGGCGCCTCCCCATCCGAGGTGCGGTTCGAAGCGCGCAGTCTCGTTCGCAGACCCTGAACGCTCACTGCTCTATTCGGCCGCCTCTGGCGCGTCCTCGTACTGGTCGTGGCGCTTGATCCAGCTCATCGCCCCGCTTTCGTTGCGGCCGTTCGGCGTGATGTCGAGCCACATATAGGTGCCGAGGCTGCGTTCGTCGCCGCGCGCATAGGCGCTATAGGTGTGATAGATCGTGCCGTCCGAGTCCCTGATGAACACGCTTGTGCCGTGGAGATCTTCCATCGTGTTCTTGGTCATTTCGAAATTGTAGAACGCTTCGCCCTTCGCGAGCTCCTCTTTCCGGAAGGAGACGTGGAAGTCGTAGTTGAAGTCGCTTCCCTCTGACGACACCCACGGGAATTTCCAGCCCATGCGCTTCTTGTAAGCGATGAGCTTATCCAGTGGCGCGCGTGACACGGCCACATAGGTCACGTCGTGATGCCTCAGGTGCTGGTTCGCGCCATCCACGTGGTCGGACAGGAACGAGCAGCCGACACAGCCTTCCTTCCAGGCCGGCGAAAACATGAAGTGGTAGACGATAAGCTGGCTGTTGCCGGCAAACAGATCCGAGAGCGTCTTCTTCCCCTGCGGCGTCTCGAAGACATAGTTTTTCGTGACCTTCACCCAGGGCAGCGCACGGCGTTCCTCGGCAACTTTCTCCTGCAGATGCGTAAGATCTTTCTCGTGCGCGAGGAGCCGTTTGCGGGCCTCGATCCATTCGTTCTCGGATACGATCTTGTGGTCGGTCATCGGCTCTCTCCTGTTTCAGTTTCGGGGGGGCCATCCATCGGCTTGGCAGGCTTGTAGAACGACAGAGCGTGCAGGAAGTCTCCGGTCGATTGACAATTATGTTGATATCAACATAATATTTTCATGTCAAAGCCGGAGTCCATTTCGCTCAAGCAAACGCATCACATTCGCGATAGCTGCATATGCCTTCATGTGCAGCGCGCGGCGCGCGTGATCGCGCGGCGCTTCGACGACGCCCTGCGGCCCTTCGGTCTGACGAATGGACAGTTTTCGTTGATCGTTTCCCTCAATCGACCGCAACCGGCCGGCATGAGCGCGGTCGCATCGCTGCTCGCCGTGGACCGTACGACGTTGACCGCAAACCTCAAGCCGCTTGAGCGGCGCGGGCTGCTCAAGATATCCAGCGACAGGCGCGACCGTCGCAATCGCACGATCACGCTCACCGCGAAAGGGCGTGCGCTTCTCAAATCCGCCTATCCCATCTGGGAAGCGACGCACGCAGCACAGGAAGCGCTTCTCAAAACGCCTGATCAACTCCGTTCCGGGCTGCTCGCGCTGAGCTAAATCGATCGCGTCCGAAAATGGCCAGCCCGACTGTGATTGGTGCGCTAGCGTCCGCTTCACAAAACAGGAAGGACCATCATGGCTTCGATCATCAAGGAATTCGCCCTGCATGCAGATGCTGCGCGGGTCTGGGACGCGCTTCAGGATTTCGGTGCCCTGCATACGAGGCTTGTTCCCGGCTTTGTGATGGAAACCAAACTGGACGGCAACGTCCGTACAGTGACGTTCGCAAACGGGACCGTAGCGAAGGAGTATCTTGTGAGTACCGACTATGCTGCACGCCGTCTTGTCTACGGCATCGCGCCGAATGAACGCGTTCGCCACTACAGCGCTTCAGCGAGCGTCTCTGCCGATGGCGCGGCATCCCGGTTCATATGGACGGTAGATGTACTTCCGAACGAACTGGCGCCCTATATCAGCGCTCAGATGGACGCTGGCGTGGCCGCGATGCGCAATGCCTTCGGTGGCTAGTTCCCCACGGAACCGTGTCCCCGAATTCATCCGCGGGCCCATTTCCGGGGTGTAGCGTTTCCTTCCGACACGATCTCAGGAGGGCTTTATGCGTTCTCGCGTGATTTGCATGGCTGTGTTCCTCGCTCTGTCGGGGCCAGCCCTCGCCCAGACACAAGTAGCGCCGGCGGCATCGTCGGCATGCTCCCGTTCGCCGCACATGGGCGAGCACAATCGCTCAGCCGAGCTGATCGCTGCCCATCACGCCATGCGGCAGGCCTGCGCCGCCGACGAGGCGCGGTTTTGTGCCAATGTCCCGAAAGGCTGCGGTCAGGAAAAGCAGTGCATGATGACGCACCAGGCGCAGCTGTCATCCACCTGCGCCAGCGCGTGGCAGAACCTACGCGCCACGCGGCACCACGCTTAGGCCGAAATCAGTCAAGATCGGGCCCGCCGGTCGCGAGCTCCTCGACCTCTTCGCCCTCAATATAGGGGTCCTCGTCGGGGCCGAGCTGGTCGCTCGGGCTCGGAATATCCAGACCTGAGGGCGGCATGGCTTCGAGGAAGCCGGCAGCTTTGAGTTCATCCTGGCCGGGCAGATGGCTCACGCTCTCAAGCCCGAACTGAACGAGGAACGCCTCCGTGGTGCCATAGGTCACAGGACGCCCCGGCGTGCGCTTGCGGCCGCGGATCTTCACCCAGCCGACCTCCATCAGCGCGTCGATGGTACCCTTGGAGAGCGCCACGCCACGGATGTCTTCGATCTCCGCGCGGGTGACCGGTTGGTGGTAGGCGACGATGGCCAGCGTCTCGAGCGCGGCGCGTGACAGGCGCCTCTGTTCCGGCTTTTCCTTGCGCAGGAGGAATGCGAGGTCCGGCGCGGTACGGAACTGCCATTTTTCTGCGACACAGAAGAGGTTTACGCCCCGCTTCTCATATTGGGACTGAAGTTCCGTCAAAATCTTCGTCAGGTCCGCGCCGTCCGGCAGCTGGCTCGCCAGCGCCTTCTCGTCCAGCGGCTCCTCGGCCGCGAACAGCAGGGCCTCTGCCATGCGCAGGTGCTCCATGTTTACAGCCGTCACGTCGCTATTCTCGGTCATTTCGTCTTCAATTCTTTCAATCAGGCGGGCGACGTTTCTCATGCTGTGGCCTCTGGGGCTGGGACTCGATCCTTGATGAAGATCTCGTCGAAGGGCGCTAGCTGCCTTATCTCGACCCTTCCGTCGCGGGCCATTTCTAGGCAGGCGAGCAAGGTGCTCGCAAGGGCGGACCGCCGCCTGGTTCCGGCGGACCATTCAAAGGGTATGAGGCGGGTCAGCGCGCTCCAGTCGGAGATACGGCCGAGCATCCGTTCCAGCCGTTCCCGCGCCTCCTCGATCTGGAGGACCAGGATTTCCTTCGGGCGATAGGTCTTGCCGCCCAGCTTGCGCACCCGCTCGGTCGCGTAGGCTGTCAGCAAGTCGTAGAGCGTGTCGGTGTGGGTGCGGAGCTTCACGACCTTCACCGGTTCCGGCATGCCGCGGCCGAACACGTCGCGGCCTAGTCGCTCCCGGCCCATGAGGCGCGTGGAGGCCTGGCGCATGGCTTCCAGCCGTTGCAGGCGCCAGCGCAGGCGCGCGGCCATCTCGTCCGCGGTCGGTTCCCCATTCTCGCTCGGCGGCTGTGGCAGGATCAGCTTCGACTTCAGGAACGCAAGCCACGCCGCCATCACCATATAGTCGGCGGAGAGTTCCAGGTTCCGGCCACGCGCGGATTCCACGAACGACAGATACTGGTCCGCCAGGTCGAGAACCGAAATCTTCGCGATGTCGACCTTCTGGTTGCGCGCGAGCGTGAGCAGAAGATCAAGCGGACCCTCGAACCCGTCGACGGCGACAAGCAGCGCGTCGTCCGGCGCGGCCATCGCTTCGAAATTCTCGAACGGCTCTGCGATCTCGCTCACGCCGCCGCTTTCATCAGTTCCACGATATGGGCCGCCGCCGCTGCCGGATCAAAGGCCTCCGGCGTGACCAGATGCGAAAGCGCATGCTCCGCGCGCTTCAACGCGGCGCCTTCCAGGGGCTTTGCTTCTTCGGCCACTTCACGCATTTCCGTCATGCTTCCGTTGCAATGAAGCACGACATCGCAGCCCGCGAACAGAGCGGCTTTTGCACGCACGGAAAGCGGCCCAGAAAGCGCATTCATCGACACGTCGTCGCTCATCAAAAGCCCGTCAAATCCCATTTCCCCGCGAATCACGTCTCGAATCACTTTCGGGCTGGTCGTGGCCGGGCGCTGCGGATCGATGGCGTCGTAAACGACATGCGCCGTCATCGCCATCGGGCATTGGTCGAGGCTGCGGAAGGTGACGAAATCGGTGGCGGAAAGTTCCTCCGCATCGGTCGTCACACGTGGCAGCGCCAGATGACTGTCGGCGGTCGCGCGGCCATGTCCCGGGATGTGTTTCATCACCGGCAGAACCCCGCCTTCGATCAGTCCCTCGATCACCACGCGGCCGAGTTCGATGATCAGCGACGGGTCGCGGGAGAACGCGCGATCGCCAATGATCGCGTCCGCGCCATCGACAGGCACGTCGAGCACCGGCAGGCAATCGACATTGATGCCGACTTCGCAGAGGTCGTGCGCGATGAGGCGCGCATTCAGATAACAGGCTTCGCGCGCTGCTTCCGGGTTGGTCGCATAGAGATCGCCGAACCGCGCCATCGGCGGGCGCTCATTCCATTGCGGCGGCTTGAGGCGCGCGACGCGGCCGCCTTCCTGATCGATCAAAATGGGCGCCCGCGGATCGTTCACGGTTTCACGAAGGCTATCGGCCAGCGCGCGCAGTTGATCGCGGTCGACAGTGTTGCGACCAAAGACAATGAAGCCCCAAGGCTGCTGCTCGCGGAAGAAAGCAACCTCCTCCGCGCTCAACGTCGGCCCCGCGCAGCCATAGATCGCACGCGTACGCATCGTCATTCCCCACTGCCCCTCAGCAAATCATTTTGCCGGGAAGCAAGCCCCGCCTTCGGCCGTCAGCTTGGCGCACAGCGCCGCCGCGGCATTCTTGTCTGCAAACGATCCCACGCGCAGGCGGTACCACGTGCCCTTCGCGCCGAGATCGACCTGCTTCACGTCTTTCGAATAACCGCCCAGCGTTCCGCTGTGTTTGCCCGAATAGGTCTTCCAGGCGGCGTCGGCTTCGGCTTCCGATTTGTACGCGCCGATCTGGAGGACGTATGCGCCGCCAGCCGCAGGCGCTGTGTGCGTGGCCGGCGCTGGTGCTGTATCCGTCGCAACCTTGGTTCCGAGTTGCGCGGGCGCTGATGTGGCCTGCGTGGTCGCGAGCGGCGGTGTCACCTTCGGAGCGGCTGCGACCTTCTGCGGCGCAGGCGTCGCTTTCGGCGGAGGCGGTGTCACGGTCTTCGGCGGCGTGATCGACTTGGCGACCGCGAGCGGCGGCTCCTTGTCCGCGGTCGCTGTCTGGGCCGGTGGCGTTTCGGCAGGCGCACTGGATTGCGGCGTAACCACACCGGTTTCCGGCTCGCTCGGCGCTTGCGTGTTCACATCCGGATTGGTCGGCGGCGGCGCACTCTGATGATCCGACGCTTCATCGGCGGGGGCCGGTTGCTGGAAAATCTTGAGACCCTTGTACGGCGTGCCACCGGCCTGATCTTCGGTCGGCGCAACCTTCGCCGGACCGTTCTGCGCCACGATCGTCTTCGGCGCTTCGACACGACCGCGCTGGACGCCCTGTGTGTACGCCATCCAAACCACGCCGCCGAACGCAGCGAGCACGAACAGCGCAATGACGATCAGGAGCGGAAGGCGTGAGCCCTCAACATCGTCGTCTTCTTCGGAGCCGTCGAAGACATGAATGTCGTCGGGCGGCTCATAGGTGCCACGGGCGCTCGGCATCGGCGTGCTCCACGAATCTCAGGACCAATTTAGCATCTCTTGGGCGCAAATCATGGCGCGGCCAAGGCAATTTCCTTGTGGAATATCCGCGCGTATTCCGTCAGGGCGAAAGTGTCCGTCATGCCCGCGATATAGTCGCGCACCACGCCGCCGGTGACCGGATCGCCCGGCGCGCCGCAATTCGCCGACCAATCCTGCGGCAGCAGTGACGGATCGCGGCTGAGGGCCTCGAACAGTTCGGCGACCACATCCTTGGCCTGGTTCATCGTGCTCATCACGCGCGGGTGACGATACATCCGCTCGAACAGGAATTTCTTGAGCGCCTTCACCTGCGCGTCCATCGTCGGCGAGAAGCTCACCAGGGCGCCGGGATGATGGCGGACCATATCCGCGGAGGAAGGCTTGGTGGTAGCAATCCGGCGGCGCGTCTCCGCCAGAAGATCGTCCACCAAAGAACCAATCAGTGTACGGACGAGCTCGCCGATGAAGCGGCTTGGCTCAATTTCCGGCCATCGCTTCTCGACTTCGCGAGCCTGTGGTCCGGCGAGCGGTGCTTCTGCGAGATCGCGCACCGTGAACAGCCCTGCCCTGAGCCCGTCGTCGATATCGTGGTTCACATAGGCGATGTCGTCGGAGAGCGCCGCAATCTGCGCTTCCAGACTTGGCCACGTCTTCAGATCGAGTGGCCAGCGCGCGTCGAAACTCGCAATCGGCTGGGCAATCGGCGCCTTGAGCGGACCGTTGTGCTTGACGATGCCCTCAAGCGTTTCCCAGGTCAGGTTCAATCCATCGAATTCGGCGTAGCGATGCTCAAGTTTTGTCACGAGGCGCAACGCGTGCGCATTGTGATCGAAGCCGCCGATGGAGGCCGTCGCGGCGCTTAGCGCGTCCTCGCCGGCGTGTCCGAACGGCGTGTGTCCGAGATCATGCGATAGCGCGACGGTTTCCGCGAGATCTTCATCCAGCGCCAGCACACGCGCCAAAGCGCGTGCGATCTGCGCCACCTCCAGCGAGTGCGTGAGCCGCGTACGATAATAGTCGCCCTCATGCTGCACGAAGACCTGCGTCTTGTGCTTGAG
>DATJUS010000008.1:0-14427 GCA_035502175.1 Rhizomicrobium sp. | reverse complement strand
GCTCGGACGCGAAATCGATTTCCACCGGCATCCGGGCCAGCTTTTCGAACCAGTATTTGCCGACGAGGCCCGCATAATACGCGGTGCCGCAGGCCGAGATCGTCAGGCGCGAGGCCTTCGCGAGCGTCTTCGCGAGTTTGTCGTTGTCGAGCTGGACGTTCGGGCCGGCGGCATCGAGATAATGCGCGAGCGTGTGACCGATGACTTCGGGCTGCTCATGAATCTCTTTCGCCATGAAGTGACGATGCCCGGCCTTGTCGACCAGCGCCGACGACGCATTGGTGATCACCACCTCGCGGTTCGCAGGACGTCCTTTGGCATCGTAGATCGAGACCTGATTGCCGCGCACGATGGCAACGTCGCCGTCTTCCATATAGGCAACGCGGTTGGTGAAGGGTGCGAGCGCGAACGCGTCGGAGCCGAGATAGGCTTCGTGTTCGCCATAACCCACGGCCAGCGGACTGCCCTTGCGCGCACCGATGAGCAGGGACTCCTCGCCACGGAAAATCATCGCCAGCGAATAGGCGCCGGTAAGACGGCGCACCGCTTCTTGCGCGGCGTCCTCAGGCTTCATGTCCTGGTCGAGATAATCCGAGATCAGGTGCACAGCGACTTCACTGTCGGTTTCGGATTCGAATTTATGACCTTTGGCGACAAGTTCGTTCCGCAACTCGCGGAAATTCTCAATGATGCCGTTGTGCACGATGGCGACACGCGCATTGGCATGCGGGTGTGCATTGATGACCGTCGGTGCGCCATGCGTCGCCCAACGCGTATGGCCGATGCCGGTGCGGCCGGCGAGCGGATGCCTGTGCAATTCGGCATCGAGCTTCGACAGTTTGCCCGGCGAGCGGCGGCGCTCGATCGTACCGTCGACCAAAGTGGCGATGCCCGCGGAGTCATAGCCGCGATATTCCAGGCGCTTCAGCGCTTCCAGGATGATCGGAGCGACTTCCTGTGTGCCTGCGATGCCGACGATGCCGCACATTACTTCTTCCCTTTCGCGGCCTTTTCAGCCTTCTTCCGTGTACGGAATTTATCCGCCCAGCCGGGAATTTCCTTCTGCTCCGCCCGCGTCACCGCGAGCGCATCTTTCGAGATGGCTTTGGTGATGACGGAACCCGCACCGACATAAGCACCATCGCCCACCGTGACCGGCGCGACCAACGCCGTGTCCGACCCGATAAACGCGCCGGAACCGATGGTGGTTCTATGCTTGTCGAAGCCGTCATAGTTGCAGGTGATCGTGCCGGCGCCGATGTTCGCGGCGTCTCCGACCGTCGCATCACCCAGATAGGCAAGATGGTTGGCCTTCGTGCCTTTGCCGATGGTCGAGTTCTTCACTTCGACGAAATTGCCGATATGCGCACCCTCGCCGATCACCGCGCCCGGCCGCAGCCGCGCGTGCGGACCGACAACCGCGCCAGATTTCACTTCCGCGCCTTCAAGCACGGAATGACTTTTGATCTCCGCGCCGCTACGCACCGTCACGCCGAGTCCGCACACGACATAAGGCCCAAGCTGCACGTCAGCTTCCAGAATCGTGTCGTGCGAGAGGAACACGGTCTCCGGCGCTATCATGCCGACGCCGTCTAGGAGCGCCGCGCTGCGCAACCGCGCCTGCATCGCCGCCTCGGCCTCGGCGAGTTCTACGCGCGAGTTGACGCCCATCATCTCGCCCTCGTCTGCCACCGCAATTGCGCAACCATGCCCATCCGCCTTCGCGAATTTCGGAACGTCGGTGAGGTAGTATTCTTTCTGCACGTTGTTGTTTTCGAGTTTCGCAGCCCAGCGGAAGAAACTCTTCGCGTCCGCTGCCATGATGCCGGCGTTGCAGAGATCGACCTTCTTCTCTTCATCATTGGTGTCGCGATATTCGACAATGCGATCGAGCAAGCCATCCTTGTCCGCGATCACGCGGCCATAGGCCGTGCTTTTGGAATGAAATGCGACGATGGCGAGGCCAGCTTTCTTACGCGCCTCGAACGAGGCTTCGAGGGTCTTGGCGGTCATCAGCGGCATGTCGCCATAACAGATCACCACTTCGCCGCCGAAACCGGAGAGCGCTGACGCGGCCGCAGCCGCGGCGTGACCGGTGCCGAGTTGCTTGTCCTGGATCGCCGTTTGCGCGTCGTTAGCCTGCGCGAAATCGCGCACCATTGCACCATCGGGCGATGTCACGACCACGATGCGCTCGACGCCCGCGCCACGCGCGGCTGCGATCACGTGACCCAGAATCGGAAGTCCCGCGACCTCGTGCATGACCTTTGGCTTCGCGGATTTCATCCGCGTGCCCATGCCTGCCGCAAGGATCACCGCTGCACGTGTCATAGCCTGCCGTAACCTGTTACAGAAAAAGGGTAAAGTGACGATTCGTGACGCTATATTGCCGCCCGCGCGGCTGAATGGAAGCTTAATGCACCCGGCCCTGATCTTCGACCTCGACGGCACGCTCGTCGACACTGCGCCCGATCTTTTGGGCGCTTTGAACGCCGTTCTGATCCAGGAAGGCCGCCCACCGGTGAATCATTCCGATTTGCGACACCTCGTCGGCTTCGGTGCGCGCAGCATGATGACCGAAGCGTTCAGGATGACCGGCACGCCGATGGATGACGCGCGCATGCCCGCACTGATCGACGCCTTCATCGCGCATTACAAAAAGCATATCGCTGTCGCGAGCCGTCCGTTTCCCGGCGTTGAAGAGACGCTCACCAAACTGAAAGCCGGAGGCGCGCGGCTCGGTGTTCTCACCAACAAGCCGCAGGAGCTCACCGATCTCCTTCTGCCTGCGCTCGACATGGCGAAGTATTTCGACGCCATCCATGGCGCGGGCCGCTACAGCTACAACAAGCCTGACGCGCGCGTCTTCCATCATGTCGTCGATGAACTCGGCGGCGGCCCGGGATTGATGATCGGCGACAGCGCGACCGACGTCGCCACCGCGCGCGCCGCGAACGTGCCTGTGGTGCTGGTCTCCTTCGGCTACACGCCCGAACCCGCGCATACGCTGGGAGGTGATATTGTGGTAGATCACTTCGCCGACATTCCCGCCGCCGTCAGACGGCTGCTCGCCACATGACCGACCAGGCGCCCATCCTGAAAGCCGAATACATCGTGAAAACGGTGGAGCGGCTTCGGGCGCGCATCGGCGAACGTTTTCCAGAATCCGGCCTGTCCGACGTCGCGGCAGATCTCGCCGACACCGCGCGCGCGACAGCCGCGCGCATCGAAGAGCTGTCACAACCGAACTATCTACTGCGTGCACTCGCCCTTCTTGCCATCGCCGTCGGCTTGGTCGCACAAGTCTACTTTGCCGAGATCATAGATTGGTCGCGCGTGCTGAAGAACGCGGATCCAGTCGGCCTGACGCAGGGCCTCGATGCTATCGTCAACCTTCTTATCCTCGCCTTCGGCGCGATCTGGTTCGTGCTGACGCTGGAGCAGCGTCTCAAGCGCCGCCGCATCCTCGCGCGGCTTTACGAGTTACGCGCGTTCGCGCACGTCGTGGACATGCACCAACTCACCAAAGACCCAACCGTCGTTCTCAGCGAAAGCAAACCCACAGAATCCTCGCCGGAACGGCGCATGACGGAGTTCGAGCTATCCCGCTACCTCGACTATTGTGCCGAGATGCTGGCGCTGATCGCAAAGCTGGCGGCACTTTACGGCGGCCGCACGCGCGACCGTGACGTGATGCTGGCCGTGACAGAAATCGAGGAACTTACGTCCGATCTCGGCCGCAAGATTTGGCAGAAGATCATGATCCTCAGTGACCTGGATGAAGGCCACGTGGCAAAGAACCGATGAAACCCATGACCGCAGCCGTTCTCGCCGCCACTCTCTCCGTCGCGCCTGCGACCGCGAGCTCGACCTATCAGGAATTGCTCACACGCCCGCGCCCGACGCCCGATCAGCAGATCGCCTACGGCAGGGACGCGTTGCAGATCGGCGATCTCTATCTGCCGAAGGGCAACGGCCCGCATCCCGTGATCGTGCTGATCCATGGCGGGTGCTGGCTCGCCGAGTTGCCGGGCCGCGAGATGATGGCACCGATGATCGAGCCGCTCCGCGCACACGGTTTCGCGATCTGGAACATCGAATATCGCCGCATCGGTCATGATGGTGGCGGCTATCCCGGCACGTTTCTCGACACGGCCAGGGCTATCGACGAATTGCGCAACCTCGCGCCGCGTTACCATCTCGACCTCACCCATGTCGTGACCGTTGGACATTCCGCGGGTGGACATCTCGCGATCTGGGCAAGCGCGCGTTCACGCATCGCGAAGACAAGCGCTCTCTATGAAAGCGATCCGCTGCGGATCCAAGCGGCTGTGAGCCTGTCGGGAATTCTCGATCTTGAATCCTATCGCGGCAGCGGTCCTGACTCCTGTGGTGGTCCGCCCACCATCGACGCGATCACAGGCAGGCATCCCGATCCCTACGCCGACACGTCACCGGCACGGCTGGTTCCGTCGGGCGTTCACCAGGTCATTTTTTCGGGCGATCTCGACCATATCGTGCCCGCGCCGTTCGGCCACGCCTATGCGAAGAAGGCCAGGGCCGCCGGCGACCGCGTGGACGATATCGAGATCAAGGGCGCTGGCCATTTCGAGTTGATCGACCCGAAATCCGCCGCATGGCCGACCATCGAAGCGGCCATCGTCGCCGCGTCGAAATAGGTTCGATTTTGGAAAGAAATGGTGGGCGCGACAGGGATTGAACCTGTGACCCCTCCCGTGTGAAGGGAGTGCTCTCCCGCTGAGCTACGCGCCCGCCGAGGCGGACCCGCCCTATAAGGTGTTGGTGCAAAGGCCGTCAAGCCGCCTTCGCCACCGGCGTTCAATTGCGGCCGAGTGCCCGGGCGATGGAGGACTGCAGTTCCTCCAGACGAAACGGCTTTCGCAGAATATGCGCATTTCCGTCCAGCGCATCTTCCAGCTCGGTCGTTTCCGCATAGCCGCTGGCGAAGAGAATGGGCAGATCGGGATGGTGCACGCGTGCGCGGCTTGCCACTTGCGCGCCCGTCATGCCGGGCATCGCATAATCGACGATCAGAAGATCGGGGCGCATCCGCGCAAGTATGTCGAGACCCGCACTTCCTTCGTCGGCAACGATTACTGCGTAGCCGAACGTGTCCAGCGCGTCCTTCATAAACTGGAGGACGCCCAGGTCGTCGTCGACTACGAGGATCGTTGCGGGTCCGGCCGCAGAAATTTCCCTCTGAACGCCGCGTCGATCACGCCCAGTTTCGGCCTGCGTCGCGCGGAGCAGGACGCTGACGGTCGTACCTTCGCCAGGGACAGACCGGATGTTCACCGTGCCACCAGCCTGGCGTGCCATGCCATAGACCTGGCTGAGGCCCAGCCCTGTCCCCTTACCGACATCCTTCGTCGTAAAGAAAGGATCGAACGCACGCGCCACGATGTCTGGCGGCATGCCGCATCCCGTATCCTTGATGGACAACTCGACATAGTTGCCCATAGCCAAGTCGCCATCGTGCGTGACCTCGTATGGCGCGGTCCGGATGACAAGGGCACCGTTGCCATCCATTGCATCGCGCGCATTGATCGCGAGATTGAGCACGGACATTTCGAGCTGCGTTTCGTCGCCTAGAACCCACTGCACCTCCGGCGAAAGATCAAGGATCACCTCAACCGATCTGCCGAGCGTGCGATCGAGCAGATCGCCCATCCCCGCAAGCAGCGCAGAAATATCCACTGGTTTCACCTCCAGCTTTTGCAGGCGTGAAAACGCGAGAAGCTGCGCGGTCAGTTTGGTTCCGCGTTCCGCTGCCTGAAGTCCAGCCTCTGCCCAACGCTGTATCTGCATGTCCGAAGTCTTTTTGCGGATAAGATCGAGGCTTCCGGTGAGCCCTTGCAACAGATTGTTGAAGTCATGCGCGATGCCGCCGGTCAGGTTTCCGATTGCTTCCATCTTCTGTGCCTGCTGGAGCGCGGCCTGACTCCTTTCCAGCGCTGCCGTGCGCTCAACCACCCGTTTCTCCAACGTCTCATTCAGTTCGCGGATCTCGCGCTCAATCGCCTTTCGCGCCGTAATGTCCATGGCTGTGCCGAGAACGCGTAGACAGCTGCCATCCTTGCCGAAAACACCGCGTCCTCGCGCGTGTACCCAGCGCTGAACACCGTCCCTCCCGTTGACCCGGTATTCGACGTCGTAAGCCGAGCGCTTCGCCGGATTGAACGCATCCGCATAAGCTGCGCTCACGTGTTCGATGTCATCCTTGTGGACCAACGAGAAGAATTCTTCCGGCGCCGGATCTTCATCCACAGGTATGCCGAACATCGCCTTCACGCGCGATTGCGAGAAATTCACGCCGTTGGCGATATCCATGTCCCAAGTGCCGATATCGGCATTGTCGGTGGCAAGGCGCAGAAGCTCCTCGCTATGTTTGAGCGCATCGCGCGTTTCGCGCTCGCCGGTTATATCGAGTGCAGTCCCACTAAGACGCACACATTTGCCGTTGTCATCGAACACACCACGCCCGCGAACCTTAATCCAGCGAAGCGGTCTGTCCAGTTCCGGAAGGACGCGGTATTCGACGTCCAGCATCGTGCGCTGTGCGGGATCACGCGCAGCCTCGTAAGCAGCCCGCATAATGGGCTCGTCATCGGGATGCAGTTGCGAGAGCAGATGCTCGATCGGCACGCGCGTATCCTGCTCCATCAGGAACGATGAGTTCGTGCGGGAATAGGAGAAATCGATTCCGCCCTCGGCATCGATGTCCCAGAGACCGACGCCGGCGTTTTCCGTGGCGAGGCGCACGCGCTCTTCGCTGCGGCGCATGGCCTCCTGCGCGCGAACGCGTTCTGTGGTTTCAGACACAATACAGAATATGCCGCCGGGCGAACCGTCTGCCTCCCGGACGAGGGAGTAGGAGACGTCGAAGTACACGGTTTCACCAATGCCGCCGCTGCGCTCGATATAGAAAGGCCGATCCTTCGCGAAAAACGTTTCGCCGGTTTCGCGGACACCGCGAAGCAGTGGCTCGAGATCGGCCCAGAGTTCGGACCAGTTTTCGCGCGCGGGCCTGCCCAGTGCACGAGGGTGCTTGTCGCCGATGCTCGGCGCATAGGCATCGTTATAGAGCGCAACGTATTCCGGCCCCCAGAACAGGACGATCTGGGCCTGCGCAGGCAGCATCAGCCCCACAGAGTTCACCAAGGCCGGCGTCCAGCCCTCGACTGGGCCCAAAGGGGAGCTTTTCCAGCCGCAACCTTGGATGAGACCAGCCATTTCTCCGCCCTGAGCGCGGAAAATACTCTTTGCAGCAGACATCCGGGCGGCCACCCCTTCCCACCCTTCAATACGCGCCCGCCGCAAAAAAGTTCCATACGGCTGCCCAGCCGTCACAAAACTATAATTGGGCAGACAAGGCCTTCCCCCGCATAAGATATGCGGCGGAGGCGCTTGGGACGCGTCTCTATCGAACATTATGGGGACCTCGATGGGGCTGTTTACGCGCAAATCCAAGCCGATACCTGTTCCGCCCGCGCCCAAATCGCGCATCGCCGGTGACGGGGGACCGCCGCATACCCTGACCGCATTTGAGGAAGCTCTTGTCGGGCTTATCAAGCGTGCCGGTCAGATGGGCGACAGCGTGCTGAAGATGGTGGACGCGTCTGCTCTGGTCTTCCTCGAGCACAATGCCTCGCGCGCCAAGGAACTCATCCAGGCCGACCTGAATGTCGATGCACAGAAGGACGCCCTGCTCGCGCAGGCCATCGATGTGCTCGTGCGCCATCAGCCCGTTGCCTCCGACCTTCGTCTCGTGCTTGCGGTCGAGCATCTCGCCGGCGATCTCGAGCGTTGCGCCGACCATGCCAAGAACATCGCCAAGCGAGCGCTGTCCGTCACCACGAGTGGCAAGCTCGATCCGACGATCGACAAACTGATCCGCAGCCTTCATCAGGCGGTGCGCGCGATGCTCGACGATGCGTTGAAGGCGTTTACGGCGCGCAATGCGAACCTCGCGTTCGAGCTTACGCAGCGCGACAGCATTCCTGACGCAATCTACGACGACCTCTTCCATGCCGTCATCGCGCGGCTTCAGACCGATCCGTCGGAAGCGGCGATGGATGTGCAGGTGCTGTTTGTCGGCAAGAGCCTTGAACGTATCGGCGATCACGCCACGAACATCGCCGACGAAGTGCGCTTCCTCGCGCGCGGCGAAGTGCCGAGCGCGACGCGTCCGAAGTAGTTTTCGCTCTCACGCGGTGAACGACGCGCGGACTCTGCGCGCGATTTCTTCTTGACATTTTTGTGAAAGGGGCCAAATGGGGTCCCAGAGTACATCGCCTTGGGCGACGACGGCTCCTACCTTGATGCGGCACGAAGGAATGCCGCCAGGGAGAACCAAGATGTATGGACCATTTGTGCGCGACAAGTTTCCGCCTCGCAAGCACCTCTCTACGATCCTCGACATTCAGGCAGGCCATCCGTCAGAGCGCGGTCATCCGTTGCTTTGGACGTTGACCTTTGTGCTCGCCTGCTCCGCGGCGGCAAGCTGGTATTTCGGGATTCTGCCACACTAGACGCGACAACAGGCTTCTGAAGTCCGCCTAGAAATCGGCGGACTTCAAACCGTTGGATGTTTCGGCGCGTTTTCGAGCGCGCTGTCGAGTTCAGCACCGAGCAAAAGCACGACCAGCGACAGCCAGATCCAGGTGAGAAAACCCACCACAGCGCCCAGCGCGCCGTATGTGCGATCGTAGTTGCCAAAATTCTGGACGTACCAGCTAAACAACGCAGAGCCGAGAACCCATAGCGCCGCGGCCGTCACGCAGCCCCACGTCAGCCAATGCCGTTCGCGCCGCCGGCGATCCGGCGCATAGTGATAGACAAGCCCGTTGAAAACGACAGCGAGCACGAAGATCGAAGACCACCGCAGCACCGGCGTCAGCCACGACAGATCCGACGATGCATCGATGAAGCCGGCGACCGGAGAAAACAGAGAGATCAGCTTGGCGAGGATCGCCCCAAAAACCAGAACAACCGCGACGAAGCCCATCGCCGTCGCGATCACGCGAAAATAGCTTCGCCGCTCCCTGACCTCAAAGGCTATATTGAGACTCTCGATCAGCGAGCTCACACCACCGCTGGCGCTCCATAGCGCGATTGCAAAGCTGACAATAAAGGTGAGACCGATCTTCGCGGGCTTCATCGCGGCAAGGCGCGCCAGTTCGGCAGCGAGCACTTTGAGCGCCCCGCCCGGAAGCAGTCCGGTCAATCCCGAAAGCTCGCGCACAAGCGTGGCACGATCGCCGACCATGCCGTAGATCGCAGCCAGGGCTCCGATGCCCGGGAACAGTGCCAGCAATGCGAAGAACGTCACGCCTGCCGCGACCGACGGGATGCGGTCTTCCATGAACTCATTGGCGGTGTGGGTCGCGACTGTCAGCCACCGCGACTGCCGGTGCTCGGCGAACCATTCCGCGATCATCTATGGGTCTTCTTCCCCGGCTTCATGGTCTTAACCGGCGTCGACTGTTCGAGTTCCAAGCAATTCGCATCTTTCGACAGACCCGGGTCGATAAACGGGATGATCGCGGCAAACGGCGTTGCAACGAGACCCAGCGCCACGGCTGCACCGGCCTGCACCGGGATCGCGCCGCTGACGATGCCGACGTTCGGCCTGTTCAGCGGCCCGCTCACCGAAATAGGTGCGCGCAGGCGGAAGAATGTGAGCTTCTTGGGATGCCCCTTGAGCTGCATGTCGAGATGCTCGTTGCGCATGTCGACAATGCCGTTGCCGGTGACATTCATGACATCGGTGTCGAAGACGAGACTACGGGCACTGAACACACCATTCTGCGCACCGAAATCTGCCACGACGCAGCGAATGTTGGTCGGGTCGTCGCCGGAAAGAAGGAATGCGCGGTCGACGGATATGCCCAGCAGTTCGGCGAATTGCTGGCGGATGGTGCCGCCCGGCACGATCAGCCGGAAATCCCCATTGGCGGTCGACATCGCCTTGTGAATGGAACTGCCGGTGCCATTCAAAACAGCGCGCGCATCGACGGTGCCTGACAGCATCGAGGTATTGTCCTTCGCCTTGGCGACAAACTGCTCGAGCTTGATGTCACGTACCCGGACATCCGCAGTCACGGCCGGAACCTTCTTGCGAGCGTCGATGGTGAAGGAGCCGGCCACCTTGCCTTGCGTCAGCGCGAATGAAATCGGATTCGCCTTCAAGAGGCCGTGATCGATGGTCATCGCCAGTTCGAAATTGCGCAGCGGGAAGTCCTGACTCTGCACCGACAGCGCCTTGTAGTGGATGTTTGCATCCATCTGATTGACACGATCGACATCGAGCGGAACGTCAGGAAGAAGATAGTGCTGGTTCTGCGGCACAATCACCTGTGCTTGGGCATCCGCGGCCGGGATGCCAGCCTTGGCGGCCGCCTGCGCGATCTTCGCACGTGACGGGGCCCCACCGATCAGCGGACCGAGATCGACGAAGTCCAGACGGCGCGAGCGCAAATCCGCAGTGAGATAGGGCCGGCCCGTGCGCGCATCGACGGTCATATCGCCTTCGAGATCGCTGTTGCCGACCGTGCCGTTCATATCCATCAGGCGATAAGTCGTGCCGTCGCGCGCGAACGCCGCGGAAAGCTTGTAAGGCCCCGTGCGCGGGAAAACGACGCCAGTCAGATAATAGAGATCGGCAAGGTTGGCGCCCGAGAAGGTCGCGTTGGCGCTCATCTGACCGAGATTGAACGGATGAAGGATCGATGCATCGGCAGTAATGTGTGTTGTCGCCGAAGTTAGACTCATCTTGAAAGGATATGGCTTCTCGCGGTCAACATTGATCAGCGGACCGCCACTGACGTTCATCTGGAAAGCGTGCTTGTTCAGCATGCCCTTGCCAACCATCTGGAACGCGTTGCCTTTGACGTCCGCGTTCTCATTGGCGGCGAGGGAACCATCGAACACCATGTGACGCAGATCGTCCTCGATATGGACGGTGCCATTGGAGATCAGGAACTGGCGGATCGGGGGGATGTCGAGCGGTTTGGCGTTCTCAGAGGCCGTCTTCCCAAACTCCCACGTCGCACGGCCTTGTTTGTCGCGAAGAAAAGAAATGTTGGGCGACTGCGCGATCACTTTCTCCCAGACGAAATCGCCACGCAGCAAGGGCCACAGGCTCACCTGCACAGACAGCTTCGGGATTTGCGCCGTATCACCCGGTGGCGCCCAGTCCGGATTGGACACCTTCAGTCCATTGATCGTCGCACGCGGATGAAACGAGAAGACATGCACATCGAGATTGCCGTCGATGCGCACGACGCGGCCCGTTTGGCGCGATGCGTAACGCGCCAGCGGGCCTTTGAACCAGTTCCAGTCGAAGATCATGATGAAGATGACGAGCAGAGCCGCTACCGCCGCGAGCACATAGGCCCACACCGGGAACCGGGGCCATAAAGCCCTGTTTTCCTGGATAAATTCGGTATTTTTTGCGTCCATCCGGCAACCTCCCCCACCCTAACGCTTCGCAGGCATGGAGGGTTCTCTGCGCGGTTCGCCGGCGAACGTTGACACTGTGAGTCGCGAACCACACTGTGCCCGGCAATCACAGCACGTCCACTCTTCTTCCATGACCGAATACACACTCGACACGCCACAGATCGCGTGGTGGATGCCGCAGATCGAGGATCGCGGCGCGGCGATCCTGCTGAATGGGTTTATCACCGTCCCGGGCGGCACGTCGCCCGATCGCTATCGCATCACGGTCGATGGGCAACCCTTCCGCAACGCCGGTTATATGGCGACACAGAAGCCCGATGCGGTGACATTTCGTGGGCTGCTGAATGTCGCGGCGAGCTTCGGCGACGCGAACGAGGTTGTTTTGCGCCTTGTGCACATGGACACGGGCAAACCGGTTCGTGCATGGGATCAGTTTCATCTCGCCCGTCCGCGAGGCAAACTTGATATGCCGCTGCCACCGGCAAAACTGACACAACGCGCGATCTGGACCGATCCGCGCACGTTCGAAAAATGGGGTTACGCACTTAAGCGCAAGCTTGAAGAAGCGATGAAGCCCTACCTGCCCGCACCAACGACCGAACTGCGATTGCTGGATTGGGGATGCGGTGCGGGCCGCATGGCGCGCTATCTCGTACACGAATGGCAATACACCGGCATCGACATCGATCAGGAAGCGATCAGCTGGTGCTCCGAGAACATCCCGGGAGGAACGTTTCAGCTCCAGAGCCTGGAGCCGAACACCGGATTTCCGGCCGACGCGTTCGATGCCGCCATCGGCATCTCGATCTTCACCCATCTGCGCGAAAAGGATCAGTTTGCGTGGCTCACGGAACTGAGCCGCGTCGTGAAGCCGTCCGGCGTCGTCGCTGTCTCCGTGTGTGGCACGACGTCGCTCGCCAATGCCGAAAATGAGGGGCCGGTCGCGGAAATCCTCAAGTCACACGGCTTCTGCGATACGGGGGCGGAAGCAACACTGAAGGGCGTGACCGCCGACGACACCTATTATCGCAATGTCTACCACACGCACGATTACATCCGCCGCAACTGGTCACGGGACTTCGATGTCCTCGATATCCTGCCCGGCTTCGTCGGCAACATGCAGGACATGGTGCTGCTAAGACCGCGCCGGTAGCGCTACTTCACCTTGAGCTGGCGTGTCAGGAATTCCGCCGTCGCATTGTCTGCCTTGAGCCATGATCCGCGCCGCAGGAAGCCGTGGATTTCATCCGGCAGCACGAGTTCCTCATACGGAATGTGATGTGCATCAAGACGGCGCGCGAGATCGACCGTCTGCGAGAACTGGACGTTGCGGTCGTCATCGCCCTGGGTGAGCAGGACAGGTGCCTTCCACTTGGACATGTCGGCAATCGGTGACGATTCGAACGCGACCTTCATGGCTTGTTCGCGATCGCCCTTTTCGTAGCGCTTGCCCGCGGGGCCGACCCAGTTCTCGAGATCGGCCGACCAGTCGTGCACGCCGTGCAGATCGACGCCGGCCTTGAAAATCTCCGGATTGCGCGCGAGGCCCATGGCAGTCAGATACCCACCATACGAACCGCCCCAGATGCCGATGCGATTGGCATCGACACCCTTCACGCCCTGCAGGAACTTCGCACCCGCGACGACGTCCTGGTATTCGGAGGCGCCGAATGGTCCCGCGTGATCGGGGTGGTGATAGGCATGGCCGTAACCAATGCCGAGGCGATAGTTCACGGACAGCACCACGAATCCATGCGTCGCGAGGTATTGGTTCGTCGCGTAGGCGTTGCTGTAATATTCCATGTAATGCCAGCCGAGCATCATCTGCCGCGGCGGACCGCCATGCACGAAGATGATCCCGGGCTTAGTGGGGCCATTGCCGGGTTGCTGGAAGATCTGACCATGCACGGTCAATCCATCCGCAGCCTTGAACGTCACCGGCTTGGGCGTCACGAACTGCGCCATGGGATAGTCCGGCGCGATGTCGTTCGCGAGCAACTCGCGGCGGTCCTTGCCGTCAAGCGATGCGATAGCGGCGACCGGCGGACGGCGCACACCGGTCGAGACGAACGCGACATGCGTGTCGTCGGCGGCGAAGGGCGTCCACTCGATCGTATCGCCGGATGTTACCGCCTGCGGCTTCGCGCCATCGATGCCCACGCGGAAGATGTGACGCCGATCGAAATCCCCTGCGGTCGTTCCCGTATTCGCGCTGAAGACCATCGCGCTGCCGTCGCGCGTCTCGGAAACGTGCTCGACCATGTAATTGCCCGGCGTGAGCAGCGTCGCCTTTCCACCGCTGGCGGACACCGCATAGAGATGCGGCCAGTTGTCGAGATCGGCGAGAAAGACAAGCCTGTCTCCCGCCGCCCAGTGCAGATTGGCTTCGCCTGCCGTCTCTGGATACGAACCGAGGAGCGAATAAGGGCTCTTCCACACGGCATGCCCCGTGCCGCTCGCGACGTCGGCCACCCAGATCGCCCACGGGTTCGGTGTCTGCGTCAGCAGCGGCTCCGGCGCACCGCCCTGCCCCGGCATCCGCACGAACGCGATGCGCTTTCCGTCCGGCGACCAGCGCGGATAGAAATCACGGTTGGTCGTCGGTACAAGGAAATTGAGCGCTTTGGTCTTGTCGCTGAAGAGCGTGATGAACGCGTGGTCGCCCCGCTGTGAATCGAACGCCAGCTGCTTGCCGTCCGGCGACCACTGCAGCTGATGATCCTTGCCGCGATCGAAGAACAGCAACTCGGGTTTGCCCTTGCCGTTGAGCGGCGCTGTCCAGACCTGATCGTTGAGAACATAAGCAAGCCTGCCGGTCGAGGAGATCGCAGGTTCGTCGCCCTCGGCCACCTTTGCCGGCGCACCGCCGCGAAGATTGGCGGCCCAGATCGTCACCTTCTGCTGTTCGGTCGAGGCATTGGGATCGGGCGCGATGTTACCTTC
>DATJUS010000007.1:0-19590 GCA_035502175.1 Rhizomicrobium sp. | reverse complement strand
CCAGCCGTGTGCCGCGCGCGCCGTCGCGCTTTACCGCGCTCGGCACAAGCCGCACGGATTTCCCTTCCAGCACGAAGGTGACATCGGTGTGGGGAAGAAGCCCTGCCCTGTCGCGAATAGCGACGGGAATCGTGACCTGTCCCTTGGAGGTGATACGCATACGGCACCTTGTTCTTACAAGTAAGAGTAATACCAACCGGATACAATGTCAAGTTGCCGAACAGATGTTTGGTCAGGCGTTGAAGCGGCGTTCCCAGTCGAAGGCGGAGCGTACGATCTCCGACAGATCGTCATGCACCGGCGTCCAGTGCAACTGCGCCTTGATCTTCGACGGATCGGCGATGAGCGTCGGCGGGTCGCCGGGGCGGCGCGGGCTTTCCTTCACCGGCACCTTGCGGTCGAGAACCTTCTCCACCGTCGTGATCACCTGCCGCACGCTGGCGCCGTGGCCATAGCCGCAGTTGAACGTTGTGGACTGCGCACCGCCGCGCAGCGCGTCGAGCGCGAGCAGATGCGCGCTCACCAGATCGGTCACATGGATATAATCGCGCACGCCGGTGCCGTCCGGCGTCGGATAATCGGTGCCGAAGATATCGAGATGCGGCACGCGGCCAAGCGCCACCTGCGCTGCGCGCTTGATGAGATGCGTCGCGCGCGGCGACGACTGTCCCGTGCGGCCCTTCGGATCGGCGCCGGCGACATTGAAATAGCGCAGCACCATATGGCGGAAATCGTAGGCCTTGGACGCGTCCTCCAGCATCCACTCCGTCATCAGTTTGGAGCGGGCATAGGGGCTGATCGGCGCTTTGCGGTCGGTCTCGCTCAGCGGCTGCGTGGCGTCATCCGCATAAACCGTGGCGGTGGAGGAGAAGATGAAGTTCTTCACGCCGCTCGTCACACAGGTTTCCATCAACGCGCGCGAGGCGACCGTGTTGTTGTTGTAGTAGTCGAGTGGCTCCGCCACCGAGTCCGGCACGACGATCGAGCCCGCGAAATGGATCACGGCGTCGACGCCGCGGTCCTGGATCAGCTTTTTGACAAGTTCACGATCAGCGACCTCGCCCTCGACCAGCGTTGCCTTTTCGCTCACCAGCGAACGGTTGCCGGTCGAGAGATTGTCGAGCACGACCACGTCTTCGCCGCGGTCGAGCAGCGCATAGGTCATGTGGCTGCCGATATAGCCGGCGCCGCCGGTGACCAGAACGCTCATAGAGGTTTGGAACCGGCCGGCGCGCGGCCATAGACGTCCTCGAAGCGGACGATATCGTCTTCGCCGAGATAACCGCCGCACTGCACCTCGACGAGGCGCATGGGAACGGTGCCCAGATTCTCGAGGCGATGCTTCTCGCCCAGCGGAATGAAGACGGACTCGTTTTCGCGCAAGGTCGAGACCTTTTCACCCACCGTGACCTGCGCCACGCCTTCGACCACGACCCAGTGCTCCGCCCGCTTGTGGTGCATCTGCAGCGACAGGCGGCCGCCGGGCTTGACCATGATGTGCTTCACCTGATGGCGCGGGCCGAGATCGATCGTCTCGTAGGTGCCCCACGGGCGCGACACGCGCTTGTGGTCGGCATGTTCGGTGCGGTTGGCGCTTTTGAGATGATCGACAATCGCCTTCACGTCCTGCGCGCGTGATTTGTCCGCGATCAGGATGGCGTCGTCGGTATCGATCACGACCAGATCCTTCACGCCCACCAGCGCGGTGAGCCGCTTGTCGCTGTGGACATAGGAGCCGGTGGAGTCATGCGCGACAACATCGCCGAGCAGCACGTTCTTCTGCGCGTCCTGCTCGCGGATATCCCACAGCGCCGACCACGCGCCCACATCGCTCCAGCCGAAATCGCACGGCACGATGGCGGCGCGGTCGGTCTTCTCCATCAACGCATAGTCGATGGAGATGCTCGGCGCGTTCCGGAACGCATCGGCATCGAGACGCACGAAATCGGTGTCGCGCTTCGCCTTGTCGAGCGCGTCGCGCGCCGCCGCCAGGACATCCGGCGCATGGGTGCGCGTATCCTCGATCAGCACATCGGCGCGGAACACGAACATGCCGCTGTTCCAGAAATAGCCGCCATCGTCGAGATAGCCCTGTGCCGTCTTCGCATCGGGCTTTTCGACAAAGCGCTGCACGCGATGCACGCCATCGACCTTTTCGAGATGCACGCCGCGCTGGATATAGCCGTAGCCCGTCTCCGGCCCCGTCGGCGCCATGCCGAAGGTGACAATGTGCTTCTCGCGCGCCGCATTGGCTGCGAGCTTGACGGCCTTCGCGAAGCTCACCGCATCGCGCACCACATGGTCTGACGGCAGAAGGACGATGGTGCCTTCGGGGTCTTCGTCCGCCACCATCAGCGCGGCCACGGCGGCGGCCGGCGCGGTGTTGCGGCCCATCGGCTCCAGCACGATGGCGCGCGGCGCAACGCCGATCTCCTGCATCTGCTCGGCGACGAGGAAGCGATGCGCCTCACTGCACAGAAGCAGCGGCGCCTTCGCATCCGGCAACGCGGCGCGCATCACGGTTTCCTGGATCATCGTGCGCTCGCCATGCAAGGCCAGAAGCTGCTTGGGCAAAGACGCGCGCGATAGCGGCCACAGGCGCGTGCCCGAACCGCCTGAGAGAATGACCGGATACAATGCCATGCGAAAAACTTACGCTCCTTGCGCGCCGATGATCGCGACGCTGCACACATTCATCGACGGCGCGCCGCCGAGATTGTGCGTCATGCCGATGCTCGGGTTCTTCAGCTGACGCGCACCGGCGCGGCCCTGAAGCTGCAGATACATCTCATACAACATGCGAAGGCCCGACGCGCCGATCGGGTGACCGAAGCATTTCAGGCCGCCATCGATCTGGCACGGCACCTGTCCGTCGGCGTCGTAGAAGCCGTTGAGCACGTCCCTCCAGCCCTCGCCTTCGCGGGAGATGTGCAGGTCTTCCATCGTCACGAGTTCGGTGACGGAGAAACAGTCATGCACTTCCATCATCGACACTTCGTCGCGCGGATTGCGGATGCCGGCTTCGTCATAAGCGCGCTTCGCGGCGATGCGCGCGGTGTGGAAGTACGAGCCGTCCCACGAATTGTGCTGACTCTCGAGCCCGTTCGACAACGCGAGCTGCAGCGCCTTCACAGTGATGAGATCCTTCTTGCCGAGAGCTTCGGCGATCTCCGGCGTCGTGACGATCGCACACGCGGCACCGTCCGACACGCCGCAGCAATCGAACAGCCCGAGAGGCTCCGCGATCATCGGCGCGTTCAGGCACATCTCTTCGGTGATGGCCTTCTGCAGATGCGCCTTCGGATTCTTCGTGCCGTTGGCGTGGCTCTTCACCGAAACATGCGCGATGGCGCGCTTCAGGTCTTCCTTCGACACGCCATGCTTGTTGCGATAGGCCGACGCGAGCTGCGCAAAATTGCCTGGCGCCGAGCCGTTCGCGCTCCACAGCGGGTTGAGGGTGCCGTTCTCGCGCTGCGGCAGGCCGCCGTAACCAGTGTCCTTCAGCTTCTCGACGCCGAGCGCCAGCGCGATATCGGCCGCACCGGCCGCAACCGCGTACACAGCACCACGGAATGCTTCTGATCCGGAGGCGCAGAAATTCTCGACATGCGTGACGGGAATATTCGGCAGGCGCAGCGCGACCGAGAGCGGCGTACCGCCCTTGCCGACATGCTGGTCTTCGATGGCGGTGGAGAACCACGCGGCGTCGATCTGGCTGGTTTCGATGCCCGCGTCCTGCATGCATTCGAGATAGGCTTCGACCATCAGTTCTTCGGCGCCCATATCCCAGCGCTCGCCGAACTTCGAGCAACCCATGCCCAGAATCGCGACCTTGTCCTTGATGCCGGCGGCCATGACGAACTCCTCAAATAGCGGTCAGCCATCTAAGGCCGCGGGAACGACGCTGTAAAGGCATCAAAACGGGCGGATTTCCGCGGAAAATTGTGGGTTAAGCCGCGATAATCCGCGCGCTGCCGCGATGGACGTTCTTGGTGGCGTTGCGGGTGTCGATTACCAGTTTCGACCACGAGACCATCGAGGCGTAGTCGACATTGCTGTGGTCGGTCGTGACTACCACGGCGTCGAATTTCGACACGGTCGCGGCATCCAGCGGCACGCTCTTCATGCCGGTGAATTCCGGATGCTCGCGCGTCGGCATGATGTCGGGGATGTAGGGATCGTGATAGGCGATCTTGCCGCCCGCTTGCTGGATCAGCTCCATGATCTCAAGCGCCGGGCTTTCGCGCAGGTCGTCGACGTTCTTCTTGTAGGCCACGCCCATGATCAGGACGTTTGCGCCTTTCAGCGGCTTTCCCGCATGCGCCTTTAAAGACTCGTCCAGCTTGGCCACGACGAGCTTCGGCATGCCGCGGTTGACGACGCCGGCGAGCTCGATGAAATCGGTCTTCACGTTGAACTGGCGCGCGCGCCACGACAGATAGAAAGGATCGATCGGGATGCAGTGTCCGCCGAGACCCGGTCCCGGATAGAACGGCATGAAGCCGAACGGCTTGGTCTTCGCCGCATCGATCACGTCCCAGACATCGATGCCCATTTTCGTGTAGGCAATCTTGAGCTCGTTCACGAGCGCGATGTTCACCGCGCGGAAAATATTCTCGGTGATCTTCACCGCTTCGGCCGTTTGCGTGTCGCGCACGCGATGGACTTCGGCGAAGGCCAGCGCGTAGAGGCCTTCGGAACAGGTGCCCGAGCGCTCGTCGATGCCGCCGACGATCTTCGGGATCTTGCGCGTCTCGTAACCGCTGCCGGGATCTTCACGCTCCGGCGAGAAGCCGAGCAGGAAGTCCGCTCCGCCCTTGAGGCCGCTGGTCTCGAGGATCGGCTGAACGACCTCGACCGTGGTGCCGGGATAGGTCGTGGATTCCAGAACAATCAGCATCTCCTTATGGACATGCTTCGCGATCGTTTCCGTCGTCGACACCACATAGCTGAGATCGGGCTCGTGCTCGGCATCCAGCGGCGTCGGCACGCAGATCAGCACGGCATCGACATCGGCGAGCTCGCTGAAATCCGCAGTTGCGCGGAAGCGGCCGGACGCGTTCATCACGGAGATGTTCTGAGACGGGAAATGCTTGATGTAGGTTTCGCCGCGCGCAAGCTTTTCGATCTTCGCAGGATCGACGTCGAAGCCGACGGTGTGCAAGCCGGCCTGCCAGAACACATGCACCAGCGGAAGCCCGACATAGCCGAGGCCGATGACGCCGACACGGACTGTCTTGTCGTTGAGCTTGTCTTCAAATCTCGCCATTGCCGTCCTGTAGCGCAAAGCCTGTGATATGTCTGATTTCGGGGCGAACGTGGTTAAGGAACGCGTAACCTCAATTCGCCGCCTTCACAACCCTTTAGAAACCTAGCGTGACCGCCATTTCCCCGGCACCGGTGGCACCGTGCTGCGGGAAAGGTTGGTTGTCCTGGACCCGTGCTGCGAGGTCGAGCTTCAGGTTCTTGAGCAGCGGAATGCCAACCCGCGCTTCGGCAAGATTGACGATCACCGGCACGGTCGAAACCACGTTTCCGGTGGTGTTGTGCGGATCGTTGATGACCGCATGGTGCAGCGTCATTTCGTAGGTCCAGTTGTACTCGTCGATCCAGGCCGCCTGAAGCGACAGAAGGCGGGAGTCGCTGTCGAGGCTGAAGCCAAGCGACTCGCCGCGATAATGCATGCCGTCGATATAGCCCGCGTTGTTGTACGCCGCGCCGTGATCGACATCGCCGAAGCTGAAGATGTCCTCGGTCGGCACCGTGTCGGTGTATTCGAGGGTCAGGCGCATGGCATTCTTTGCGATCGGCAGCCAGATGCTGGCGCCGAACAGATGGCTCGTCACGGAATGGACGATCGGGTTCGAGTCCTCGTTCATCATCTGGGTGTAGACCTCGAACGGCATGTTGCCGATCGTGTTCTGGTAGTGGATGTCGATCAGGCCTTCGTCGTTGGTCTGGTTGACGTGGTTCGCCTGGTTGGTGAGATCGAAATATTCCGAGAGCGAACACGGATGTCCGGTGCCGCACATCTCCGTGGTGCGCGCGAGGCCGATCTGCAGGCCCGGGAGCGGGTTGAACGTCAGCCTTGTGCCGACATAGAGCGTGTTCCGCGCGACGCGGTCATCATCGAGCAAGCCGACGAACGCTTCCGCCTGCCACGGCCCCAGCCAGCTCAGCAGCGGCGTGCGGAACGCGGACGTGTTGAGGCGCGAGATGCCGACCTGCGGAAACGGGCGCGCGTTGTTCGAGAGCGAGAGCGCTGAAATCCATCCCGGACCCCACCAATGGGTGAGATAGCCTGCATACAGGACCGAGCCCCCGAGCCGCTGCGCGAGGAACGATCCATCGGGATCGTAATGCGTCGAACGACCGGTGAAATCGGACCACGCGCCGACGGAGAGACGGAACGCGGTGTCGCTGTCCATGTATTCGAGCGAGAATTGCGTCTCCGCCTTGTTGCGGCCCATGGCATCGAAACCGCGCACCACATCCGGCTGATTGGTGAAATCGGATGTCACATGTCCACTGAACGTGCCGCGCACCATCTGCGACTTCGCATAGGTCGAGACACGCTGCGCCGCGGCGCGCACATAGGCCGGCTGGTTCGCCAGCGCCACCTGGTCGCGCAGTGCCGACAGGATCCCCGCCCACGGGATCGGCCAATGCGTCGTGATGTCGTCGATGACGCCGGCATTGGCGAGAAGCTGGATGTCGGAACGCAGCTGGCTGTCGCCGACCTCGGCCCAGGGCGAGGCGGACGCAGCCGATGCACACAGCCATAGCGCCACGGCGCAGCCGACTGCCTTGAGAAATTTGCTGTGCACGCCCGACGAACCCTAGCCTGGAAGAGGCGCAACCCTATGCGAAGGCTCACAAAATGGAAATGGGGCGCGGTGACTTATCGACCGCCAAATCGTGCCAGCCCGAAGGGGGAAAGGTCGTGGCGGCTCTCGCCGTTTGTGGCCCACTCCGCCAGCGCCTCGCCAATGGCGGCGGAATGCTTGAAGCCGTGCCCGGAACAGGGCGACGCCACCATCACGCGCTCGGAACCCGGATGGTGGTCGATGACGAAGCCGAAATCGGGCGTGACGGTGTAGAGGCAAACCGCAGTCTTCACGCAGGCCGGAGTCATGTCCGGAAAGAACGGTGCAACGTAGCGGTCATACATCTCCGCGATCTCATCCGCGGAAACGTCGCGCGACGCCGCGTGCGGGTCGGTCGCAATCGCGAACGACTCGGTCGCGATTTTGACGCCGCCGCTCGCGCCATCGATGGCCGGGAAGCCGTAGATGCCCTGCTTCGAATTCGGGAGCTCCCAGATGAAAACCGGAAAGCGGTCGGATCGATACGCCTCGATGTTGTTCGGCTGAAACCAGTAGAGAACCTGCCGGTAGATCTTGAACAGCGACGCCAACTCCGGCCCGACCAGTTCCGGCGCCCATGCTCCGGCGGCGATGATCAGTTTGCGCGCGTCGTAGTCAGCCTTGTCGGTGATCACGCGCACGCCATGCGCATGCGATTCGAAGCGTTGCACGATCTCGCCGGTGTGCAGCGTTGCGCCATACTTCTTCGCAAGATCGAGTTGCGCCTGCACGCAGGCCTCTGGCCGCGCGAAGCCGGCACTCGGTTCGAAATAGCCGAACTCCTGATCGCCGACCGCGAGCATCGATAGCGGCGGCGGATTTCAGCGGCGTCCAGCAATTCATGCGCGATGCCGTGTTTGCGCGCGGCGTCGACCGTGTTCTGGAAAAAGCCCTTCACATGGGTGACGGCCGCATTGTCGTTGCTGGAGATGACGAGACCGCCGCAGGTGCGGAGCAGATCGGCGCCCGTCTCGCGTTCGATCTCGCGCCAGATTTCATGGCTGCGAATGACCAGCGGCGTGTATTGCGCGCCCTCGCCGATCGCCAGCCGCGTGATGCGCGTATCGCCATGCGTCGAGCCGTGGATGTGCGGCGGCGCATAACGGTCGATGCCGAGCACGTTCGCACCGCGCTTTGCGAGCTGGTACGCGGACGCGCTGCCCATGGCGCCGAGGCCGACGACGATGGCGTCGTATTTCAAGCAGCCACGCGCGGCGCCGAATGCCGAAGGTCCTTCGCCAACCCCTCACCCATCAGATCGACGAAGTTGTCGCAATAGAAGCGCTCGACCGCGCGCGGCGACGTGTTCACCAGGCTGTCGTTGAAGCGCTTCAGCGGATTGCGGCCGCCCTCGACATGCGGGAAGTCTGAGGAGAACAGGCATGTTTCCTCGCCCGCATTGGCGATGATCCAGCCGGCGTCTTCATGCGGATAGGGCGTCACGCGTACCTGGCGGCGCACGATCTCCGACGGCCGCGCGGAGAGCTTCTGCAGCCGCTCCTCATTCTTGATGAAGGCCTGCGCGGCACTGTCCATGTTTCGCATCCAGCCCGGTAGCCATGACGCGCCGAGTTCTATGGCGCCGAATTTCAGACGCGGATAACGGTCCAGCACGCCATCGAAGATCAGCGCGGCGAGCGTCGTCATCACCGAATGCGGAATCTGCATGTAGCTGACCGAGGTGAAGTTCTCCTCGCCGCCATGAAAATCCTTCACGCGCGGAAGACCGTTGTTGAAGTAATCGGCGCGCAGTTTCTCCTCGCCACCGACGTGAAAGACGATCGGAAGACCCGCTTCCTGCGCCATCGCCCAGAGCGGTTCGAACGCGATGTGGCTTGGCGAATGGCCCTGCGGGCAGATCGACGGGATCAGCAAAGCCTTCAGTCCGAGATCGATGGCCTCGCGCGCGATGGTCTTGGTGCGCTCGAAATCGGAGAGCGGAATATACGCCGTCCCGAGGAAGCGGCGATCGACGGAACAGAAATCCGCCATCATGCGGTTGTGCGCCTGCGCCGTCGCATAGGCGAGTTCGGGATTCGCATCGTCGAGCCCGAAATTGCCAAGGCACCACGTCGTGAAAATCAGCTGGCTCGAAAAGCCGAGCAGGTCGAGCGCATGCGGCCGGTCCTGCTTGCGGAACGCCCCGAGCGCTTCGTAATTCTTGCGCAGCAGAATGTTCGCATCCGAACCGCTGCGAAACTCCGCATCGTCATGCTGCTTGTTCGCCCAGGTCGGCAGCTTGCCGTCACGCGGCCACGCCTTCACCTTCGGCAGATCGTCATAGGCCGCGCGATATTTCGGATCGAGAAACGGATCGAGACAATCCGTCAATTCCATCAAATGGGAATCGGCATCATGGACGATGCGGTTCTCGACATAGGGCATGGCTGCCTCCCCGAATTTTTGCCGATTATAGCGCCCGGCTCAGAAACCCCAATCGGGCTCGCTGTCCTCGATTTGCTGGCGAATGCGAAGGCGGCCGATGCGCAGATCGGCGATATCCAGCCTGTCGAACCTGGCGCGGCGCACATAGAGCCAGTTGATCGCCATAAAGCCCACGGCAATCGCACCCAACGCGAGTGCCCCGATGGCGACGGCGGCCAGCGCATCGGCGGCAACGGCCTCTGCAGAAACAGCGCGTGAACTCATACCGGTACCGCCTTCCAGAAATAACGCACGAAGCCGCGCTTCTCGTCGCGGTCCTTGATGCGGAAACTCATACGAACTTTCGTGCCGCTGTCGACCTGGCCCTGCTCGACATCGGTGATGTCGGTCATGAAGCGGCCGCCTTCGGCGAACGTGATCATGCCGTAGTGATTGGGCGGGTCCATCGAATAGGTGAGGAAGTCCGCGGACCACGACAACACCTCGCCCTGCCGCTCGGAGAACCCGTAATCGTCCTGGCTGTCGATGGCTTTGCAGTTGGGGCTGACGCAGACGCGCGTCTTCGGGAACTGCGCCGTACCGCAGACGCGGCATTTGCCGCCGGTGAGACCGAGCAGCATGTCGTTTTTGCGATAGAGCACCGTCAGCGCGGTGCGCTTGTCGACCTCCGCGCGCATGCCCTTTTCGAGTTCGATGAGCCCGTTGAAGCCCAGATATTTGAGATAGTTCGTCTCTTCCTTGCGGCGCGCGAGCGAGCCGGTGACGCCGTTGCGTTTCGGCAGGTCGGCGATCGCCGGCGTGACTTCGAACAGCAGCGCGTCACAGCCTTGGCCGAATTGCACGAGGAGAATCTTGTCACCCGCCTTCGCCTGCTCCAGCGCATGCACGAGCATCAGCAACGCATGCGTCGAACCGCTGTCGCCGACAGTACCCGCGAGATTGTCGCGCGTCCTCGCCGGATCGATGCCGCATTGCTTGGCGATGGTTTGATCGAGCTTCGCGAACGGACACGGCAGAATGAAATGCGCGATATCCGCGGCTTTCACGCCCGTCTTCTCGAACAACGCCTTCACCGCCGCAGGCACGATCTTCGAATAGCCTTCGTCTCGGATCCAGCGCTCTTCCCAGCCATAATCGAAATCGTCGCCTTCGCCGCGGAAGTGATCGACGAAATCCATCGTCTCCGAATGGCTACCGAGGAAATTCGCGATAACCTTGTCTTTGCCGAGCGTCACAGCTGCCGACGCATCGCCATAGCTGAGTTCCTGCGACGACGCCGCGCGCGCCTTGCGCTTCTCAGCGGCGACGACCAGCGGCGCCTTGGTACGGCCGGCCGCAACGGCATCAAGCGCCATTGTCAACGCGCTCGTACCCGCGCGCATCGACGACGACACATCGGCGGACGAGATATTCTGCGGCAGCTGCAACGCCGCGCTCACGATACCCGCGTTTTGGCGGTCCGAGAACGGCATGGTAGTCGAGGCAAAATAGATCGCGTCCACGAATGCGCGATCCTTGATCGCATCAGTGGCAGGGAGGCAATCACGCCCCGCCTCCACGGCGAGCGTCACCGAATCCTCGTCATAGTTCGCCATCGAACGTTCGCCCTTGGCCGCGCCCATCAGGCCCGGTGCGAACCATTTGTTGGCCTCTGCCACCGCTTTGCGCTGAAGCCTGCGGCGCGGGATATACGCGCCATACGCGGTGATGCCGATCATCGAGAAACTCCGGGGATAGGGATGGCGCTATCGGAGAACAGATAGGCCGCGCGGTCAATCCTTTCAGCTTCTTATATGGACGCTGGCCGCGCGGGTGTGCGATGAAACGGCGTCCTTCAGCAAAGCTTCCGCAATGGCCAAAATCCGACCCGTCCGCAAAGCCGTGTTCCCCGTCGCCGGCATGGGCACGCGATTCCTTCCCGCGACCAAGGCAGTGCCGAAGGAGATGCTGCCGGTCGTCGACAAGCCGGTCATTCAATATGCCGTCGAGGAAGCCAAGGAAGCGGGCATCGAACAGTTCGTGTTCGTCACCGGCCGCGGCAAGCACGTCATCGAAGATCACTTCGATCATGCGTATGAGTTGGAGTCGCTGCTGTCCCAGCGCGACAAGACCGACGAACTCGACTCTCTCCTCGAGGGCTTGCCCAAAACCGGCTCGGTCAGTTTCACGCGCCAGCAGAAGCCGCTCGGCCTCGGCCACGCGGTGTGGTGCGCGCGCCATCTGATCGGCGACGATCCGTTCGCGGTGCTGCTGCCCGACGATCTTCTGTTCGGCAAACCTGGCGCGTTGAAGCAGATGATCAAAGCTTACAACGATGTCGGCGGCGGCGTGATCGTCGCGGCAGAGAACAAGCCGCGCGAAGAAACGAAGCGTTACGGCGTCATTGATCCCGGCAAGAGCAAAGGTAACATCACCGAAGTGAAAGCGGTGGTGGAGAAGCCTTCGCCCGCGAAAGCGCCCTCCACCCTCTGCATCATCGGCCGCTACATCCTGCAGCCCGAAATCTTCTCGATCCTCGACAAGCGCGAGAAAGGCGCGGGCGGCGAAATCCAGCTTACCGATGCGATGGAGAAGCTGATCGGCAAGATGCCGTTCCATGCCGTGGAGACCAGTTGTGCCCGCTACGACTGCGGCGACAAGGTCGGCTTCCTGCACGCGAACATCGCCGTTGGCCTGTCGCGCAGCGACATAGCGCCCGCGCTGAAGCCGATTTTGAAGGGAATTAAGCTGTAAATCCTTAGGCTTGACGCAAACCGCAACAATTCTTGGGGTTGTCGCCTCCCCGGCGGCCCCCTAGAACCCGGGCACCCCCAAATCGTCCGGAGTTCCCATGACAGCCCCCATCCAGTTCATCGACTTGCAAGCACAACGCCGCCGTCTCGGCAGCAAGCTGGAAAAGTCGATCATGGATGCGGTCCAGGGTGGCCAATGGGTCATGGGTCCGCAGGTCGCGGAACTGGAGAAGCAGCTTTCCGAATTCGCGGGCGTGAAGCACACCATCGCCTGCGCCAACGGCACCGATGCGTTGTTGATCGTTCTGCGCGCGTGGGACATCGGTCCCGGCGATGCCGTGTTCGTGCCGACGTTCACGTTTGCGGCGTCTGCCGAAGTCGTCGCCCTTGTTGGCGCGACGCCTGTGTTCGTCGATGTGCTCGAAGACACCTACAACATGGACCCGGCGAGCCTTGAAGCCGCGATCACGATGATCAAGCGCGAAGGCAAATTGAAGGCGCGCGCGGTGATGCCGGTCGATCTGTTCGGACAGACGGCCGACTATCGCGTCCTCGAACCGATCTGCAAACGCGAAGGCCTGAAGATGCTCTGCGATGCGGCGCAGGGTTTCGGTGCGCTGCTCGACGGACGCCGCGCCGGCGGTATCGGCGATGCAGCCTCGACGAGCTTCTTCCCGGCCAAGCCGCTCGGTTGCTACGGCGATGGCGGCGCCACGTTCACGAACGATGACGCGCTTGCGGAGACGCTGCGCTCCATCCGCGTGCACGGTCAGGGCAGCGACAAATACGAGAATGTCCGCATTGGTGTGAACTCGCGGCTTGATACGATCCAGGCCGCGATCCTTATCGAAAAGCTCAGCGTGTTCCCGGAAGAGATCGAGCTGCGCGAGGCCGTCGCCCAGCGTTACAACAATGCCTTCCGCGCCTCGAACCGCATCGTCGAACCGCGCGTGATTGAAGGCGGGCAATCGACCTGGGCGCAGTACACGATCCAGGTTCCGGACCGGAACAAGCTCCAGGCGGAATTGAAGGCGAAAGGCATTCCCAGCGCCGTTTACTATCCGATCCCGCTTTCGGCACAGAAGGGCTACAAGCACTTCCCGTCCGCGCCGACACCGGTCAGCGACAGGATCTGCAACACCGTGATCAGCCTTCCCATGCACCCTTATCTTGATACAGCCACGCAGGATCGCATCATCGAGACAGTTTTGGCCGCGGTTTGAGGCGGCCGTTCACTCTTAAGGACGTTTTCTTGCCCCTTTCGGAATGAAATGGGCTAGAGACAGAACTGGAACCCGGCGGTCGTCCGTATGCCAATCGATTTCAGTGTCATGGAGATGATCGGCGCCGCCGTGGCCCTGCTGATCGCATTCGTGATTCTGCTGAATGCAGAGAAAATCGGCAGCGCGCTCGGCGTCGTCGATCATCCGGACAACGGCCGCAAGATGCATGCGCGCGCGACGCCCCTCATCGGCGGGATTGCCATGATGGTGCCGCTGATCCTGTGGTCGACGGTCGGATTTGTAATCCCCGCGATCACGCAGCACGGCTATGTGCCGCTGGCCGGCGTCGTCTGCGGATCGGCAGTGGCGATACTCGGCTTCCTCGACGATCGTCATCCGATATCGCCTTTTCTGAGATTGTTCGCGCTGCTGGCACTGACCGTTCTCGCGCTTCTGATCGATCCGCGCCTGTTGCCCTCAGCGTTCCATTGGAACGCAGCCGTGTCGACACCGGTGGCGCCGTGGCTCTCCTGCGCGCTCGTCGCCATCGGCATGGCAGGCTTCGTCAATGCGGTGAACATGGCGGACGGACAGGACGGCTGTGTCGCCGGCATGTTCGCGATCTGGTCGAGCTGCGCGATCCTCGCCAGCGGCGGCGTCACCGCCGGCCTCGCCGGCATGATCCTGGCCACCAGCATCGTCGTGCTCGCGTTCAATCTGCGCGGCAAGGTGTTTCTCGGCGGCGCGGGCGCCTATGGCGTGACGTTCGTCTTCGGCCTTCTGATCCTGCGCCTGCACAATCACTGGGGCGTGCTGGCGGAGACCATCATCATCTGGCTGTTCATTCCTATCGTGGATTGCCTGAGGCTGATGATCATGCGGCCGCTTCTCGGCCATTCGCCGTTCGAAGGCGATCGCAACCATTTCCATCACCGCCTGCAGCGCCGCTTCGGCGAGAGCGTGGGGCTCACGATCTATCTGGGCACCGTGGCGTTGTCGTCGTTCACGGCAACGCTTCTGCCGCAGTCCGCGCCTGTGGTTCTGCTTTTGCTCGCAGGGCTTTATCTCTGCCTGATGCTGCTGACCGGCGAGGCCGCCGCACGCCCAGTGCCGGTCAAGATCACGAACCGGGACTGACGCGTCCTTCATGCGCGTCGACCAGTTCGATTTCGATCTTCCCGAAGACCTGATCGCCCTTCGCCCCGCGAGTCCGCGCGACAGCGCGCGGATGCTGGTCGTTGGCGCCGATGGGAAACTGACGCACGCGCATGTGCGCGACCTCCCAAATTTTCTGAGTGCAGGCGATGCGCTGGTCCTCAATGACACCAAAGTCATTCCGGCGCGGCTTCGCGGCGTGCGCCTCGCGCGCGCTAATGTCGCGACCACGCCGAAGATCGAAGTCACGCTGCACAAACGGATCGCGCCGGACCGCTTCCTCGCCTTTGCGAAGCCTGCGCGAAAACTGGAAGCAGGAGATCGTCTGCTGCTGGGCAGCACAATCGAAACCACCGTCGCCGCGCGCAACGAAGGCGGTGAAGTGGAATTGCATTTTGTGCTCAACCGCACAGCACTCGACGAAGCCATCGCCCGCGAAGGCGAAATCCCCCTGCCGCCCTACATCGCCGGCAAGCGAAAGCCCGACGCGCGCGACGCCCGCGACTATCAGACAACCTTCGCCAAAGACGCGGCATCCGTCGCAGCGCCGACCGCGGGCCTTCATTTCACGCCGGAGCTGTTCACCGCCCTTTCAAACAAGGGCGTCTCGCGCGAGACGGTCACCCTGCACGTTGGCGCAGGTACGTTTCTTCCCGTCAGCGCCGAGGACACCGCGGACCACAAGATGCACGCCGAGTGGGCCAATCTCCCTGGCGATGCCGCGCAACGCCTCAATCATGTGCACGCAAACGGTCATCGCGTCTGCGCGGTGGGCACGACATCGCTACGCACTTTGGAGAGTGCCGCGGCTACCGATGGCACGCTTCCAGCTTATACCGGCGAGACTGATATCTTCATCACGCCGGGCTACCGCTTCCGGGCCGTAGACGTTCTCCTGACGAACTTTCACCTGCCCTGCTCGACCTTGTTCATGCTGGTCTCGGCGTTCAGCGGGCTGGACACCATGCGCGCCGCCTATGCCGAGGCGATCCGGGAGCATTATCGCTTCTATTCCTATGGCGACGCCTGCCTGCTATTCCGGCGCCCATGAGCGGCATTTCTCTGACGATCGACCAGACCGACGGCACGGCACGCACGGGCATACTCTCGACGCCGCGCGGCGACATCCGCACGCCGGCGTTTATGACTGTCGGTACCGCCGCAACGGTGAAAGCGATGATGCCGCAGTCGGTGCGCGAGACAGGCGCGGATATCATTCTCAGCAACACCTATCATTTGATGCTGCGGCCCGGTGCGGAACGCATCGCGAAGCTTGGTGGCCTGCACAAATTCATGAACTGGGAGCGGCCGATCCTCACCGACTCCGGTGGCTTCCAGGTCATGTCGCTCGCAAAGCTGCGCAAGATCACCGAGGAAGGCGTGCGCTTCCGTTCGCATATCGACGGCACGGAGTATTTCCTCTCGCCGGAACGCGCGATGGAGATCCAGCGCCTGCTCGGCTCCGATATCCAGATGGTGCTGGACGAATGTCCCGCGTATCCGGCGAGCAAAGCCGATATCGAGAAATCACTAGCGATGACGACACGCTGGGCGAAGCGTTCGCGCGAGGCGTTCGGCGATCAACCGGGCCGCGCCTGTTTCGGCATCGTGCAGGGCGGCGTGTTCACGGATCTACGCCAGCGTTCCGCCGAAGCGCTGATCGAGATTGGTTTCGACGGTTATGCGTGCGGCGGCCTCGCAGTCGGCGAAGAGCAAACGGCGATGTTCGAGACCCTCGACGCAACGGTGCCCGTGCTGCCAAAAGACAAGCCGCGCTATCTGATGGGCGTCGGCAAACCGGACGACATCGCGGGCGCGGTGCTGCGCGGCATCGATATGTTCGACTGCGTGCTCCCGACTCGTTCGGGCCGCAACGGTCAGGCCTTCACGCGCACGGGAACTCTCAACCTGCGCAACGCGCGCCATGCGGAAGATTCGGGACCGCTTGATTCGGAGTGCCGCTGCCCCGCCTGCACCCAGTTCAGCCGTGCCTATCTCCACCACACGGTGAAATCGAACGAGATCATCGCCTCGATGCTGCTGACCTGGCACAACCTGACCTACTATCAGCACCTGATGCGCGGGCTACGCACCGCCGTCATCGAGGCCCGTTTCGCCGCCCATGCCGCGGCCGTACGTGCCGGCTGGACAGTGCAGGAGGACGCATGACGGACGAACCCTATGCCGGGCTGACGCAGCTTGGCCGGCCCGCTCCACTCCCCGCCTCGCCGGACGCCGCACTGCTGGAGCGTGTGCCCAACCCGGCCACGGGCCAGGCCTACGTCGTGCGCTTCACTTGCCCCGAGTTCACCTGCCTCTGTCCGGTGACCGGCCAGCCGGACTTCGCCCATATCGTGATAGACTACATCCCGCAGAACTGGATCGTCGAAAGCAAGTCGCTGAAATTGTTTCTGGTCTCATTCCGAAACCACGGCGCGTTCCACGAGGCGACCACGATGCGGATCGCGCAGCGACTGATTCAGGCGATCGAGCCCGCGTGGCTACGCATCGGTGGTTACTGGTACCCGCGTGGCGGCATCCCGATCGACGTATTCTGGCAGACGGGCACACCTCCGGCCGGCGCATGGATTCCGCCGCACGATGTGGCGGGATACCGGGGCCGGGGATGACGGTTCCAACCGCCGGTGCCCGCGGCGCCGGCAGCGGTTTGTGAACTCCGCCGGCACCGGCTGAAGCCGAGCAAGGGCGGCAGACTTTCAGCGTTTCGGCCAAACCCCCTGAGCTTCCGGAGTTTTCGTGAACCCTGCGCATTGCTGCAACCGTAAGTTACTAATGTCATCCATTTTTGACTACCGCGGCGTGCAACGTTGTTCCGAAGCGGCGCAGCTTGGTCTTCGACGGCAAAAGAGGCTGGTTGATGCAACTTAATCTACTGTCAAATTAGACAGTAGATTATTGGGTATTGTTATTTTATTTGGGAGCGGGGAAACGCGTCAATGCAGAATGCGCTGCTGCGGTTGTTGCTGTGTACGACTGCTGATGTCGGAACGGCTACGTCACAGCCCAGAGCAAGCCGGAATATGCCGCAGTTCCCTGACAGTAGTTGCTGGTGATCAGGGGATGGGCAGCGGCATCGCATATATCCTGCGGATCGATGGTCATGACGCCGTGGAGGGTGCCAACGGTGAGGGTGCTCGGCGCTGGCCTGTGAGGCTCTCACAGCCCGCGGCAATTGCCCCACACCTCAAGCTCTTAAGCGGCATCGGCGGGTTGGCGTTCGCTGCCTCCTCGCGAAAGTCGCGTCTGGCGACCGGTATCCTGTTCATCATCGGCGACCGAAAGTGTGCCGGCCGCATACTGAATGAGGCGGCTCTGGCGAAACCATTTTTCGCCGACCAGCCTTCCAAACGCGTTACAGCGCCGGTTGTCTGTAGACGATCGAGATCAAGTCCGTGCCGTCATACTCCGGACAAAGGGCCGACCATGGCAACAGAATCCTTCGGCACTGACGGTCGGCACCGTACAGGGAACTGCTTGTGACAGCTTCGATGTGGGTGCTTGCAGACGACGAGGTGTGGCATGGACCGTCAGGACCAAAGCATCGTACGCAGCGGTGCCAGTCATCAACGCAAACGTATCCTGATTGCCGACGACCAGACCATTCTGATCGACATGCTGCGGAACCTGTTGCACCCAGAGTTCGAGGTGGTGGCAACTGCCAATGATGGCCCTGGCTTGGTCGAGCAAACGGTGGAGACTTGTCCCGACATCGTGGTTGTCGATATCAGTATGCCCGGTTGTTCTGGCGTCGAGGCAGCGCGACGCATTCGCGCGGTAGGACTCACCGCCCGCCTCGTGTTTCTCACCATGCAAGCTGATCCGGAGATCGCCGCTGAGGCGTTCGCGGCAGGTGCGAGCGGCTATCTCCTGAAGTCGAGGCCGGCAGCCGAATTTGTGAAGGCGCTGCGCCATGTAGCGGAAGGCCGGCGTTACCTCACACCCGCCATACAAGGTGGCGACATCGAGGCGCTGCCCACGCCGCGGCAGCACGGTCTGGCACATATCTCGTTGCGGGAACGCGAGGTCCTGAAACTCCTGGTCAGCGGCCTGCCGATAAAGACGGTGGCTACACGGCTGGGCATCAAGCCACGAACCGTGGCGTTTCACAGGCATAAGACCATGGAAATATTGGGCCTGAAGGACAACGCCCAGTTGCTGGATTTCGCCTTGCGGTACGGACTGCTTGGCAGCCACGCCGACTCGGTTGGCAGATTGTAGCCGTCGCTGACTCCTCTGTTACGGCCAGGCGCAAGCCGCGTGTGTCGCTGCAACCGCCGGTCGCTTTCTTCGAGGGGGCGGCGCGATCGGCCGACTCGGCAGTCCCCACTGTCAAAATCGACAGTAGTCCATTCGGTCCCATTTCCTTTATTGCCACACCGTGCCGATGTCGGCTGGGTATCAAGCAGGGCGCAGGCACTGTTCGTATCAACTCGGAGGAATGTCGAAAATGCCAGCGCAATATATATGGACGCTAACCGGCGGCGAGCTGCAATCCGGTAACGCCCAGGACGCCACCCAGACCGATCAGTTCAATGTTTATGGTTTAGGCAACTACATCATCAGCATTGGCGGCAACCTTATCGTCAATGGCGGCGACCTCGCCCCGTATGGCCAGGACAGCGACACTACCATCATCCTGTCCTCGACGCCCACCGATCCGGCGTCGGGAATCGGTGTGACCGACACGATCACGCTGGATGGCGGCGACAACACGTTGGTCGGTACGGTGGTCGCTTCCACTGTCACCTTCACCGTCAACGGTATAACAGGCGGCAATTTTGTGTCGCTCGACAACGCCGATGGCGGCACGACCACACTCAGCATGGGCGGTCCCGGCAACTTCGTGAGCCTGAATGGTGACGCGACGAACAGTGTCACCAGCACTGGCGGTACGGCGACTGTCATGATCGGCAGCACCGACGATAATTTGTTCGGCTATTCGTCCACGGTAATGCTGGGCGGCACCGGCAACACTGTCACCGGTGGCGACGAGGATTTCACCGTCGCTGGCGGCCAGGGGTCGGTTACCCTGGGCGACGGCATGGACATGGTGACCATGACCGGGACGGGAAACGATGTGACGGTGGGCGGCGGCAACGACATGATCGTTGCCGGCGGCAGCGACGCGGTCGTGAGCATTCTTGGTGTCGACAGCACAGGCGCTGCGACCTGGTCGGGCGATGCCGACGACGGCCCGGTGCCGATGAG
>DATJUS010000006.1:0-12417 GCA_035502175.1 Rhizomicrobium sp. | reverse complement strand
CTCATCGGCATAGGTGTTCGCGTTCTGGTTCGCGAGCTTCAGCCCGCCGACGATCACGAAACAGATAGCCAGCAGATTGGTCGCGGCGTTGAGGATATGCGGGTGCCGATTCATCAGCGCTCTCGAATGATCGGCCCGCTTATACCCTAAAATCCGGCAGGCACCTTTTGATAATGCGGATCGGCGGCTTCGTAGGCAGCACTGGCGGCGAGCACGCCGGCATCGTCGAACATCTTGCCCACGATCTGCAGGCCCACCGGCAAGCCATCCTTACTGAAGCCGCAATTGATGCTGGCCGCGGGCTGTTGCGTGAGGTTGAAGGGATACGAGAACGGGGTCCAATCCATCCACGCACGGCCTTCACCGTCTTGCGGCGCAAGCTTGCCGATGCCGAACGCG
The DNA here is from genome assembly GCA_035502175.1 of Rhizomicrobium sp. Classification (GTDB taxonomy): domain Bacteria; phylum Pseudomonadota; class Alphaproteobacteria; order Micropepsales; family Micropepsaceae; genus Rhizomicrobium. Next base: position 12,018 of record DATJUS010000006.1, on the reverse strand, counting down.
GTGGTGGCGACCGACGGCGTGACGATGAAGTCATAGTTCTCCATGAACACGCGCAACTTCGAACCGATGGTGCCGCGCTGAGCGTTCGCGTCCATGAACTGCTTCTTGGTCATCTTGGCCCCCTCTTCCGCCATCTTGCGCAGGCCGGGATCTAGAAGCTTCTTCACCTCTTCCGGCTGATCGCCGAAGACGTATCCGGCGCCAGACCACCAGATCGTCTGGAACACCGGACCGGGATCGCCGAACGGCGGATCGATCTGCTCGACAATCGCGCCCATCGCTTCGAAGCGTTTCACCGCAGCAGCCACGAGTACCTCGACTTCAGGAAGCACGGCGCTCGCGAAGCCAAGACGCGGGCTATACGCAATGCGCTTGCCCTTCATGCTTTCGCCGAGACGCGTCGTGTAGTCATCGCTTTGTCCCGGCACGTTGAACCAATCGCGCGCGTCGGGCTTCGCAATGGCATTCATCATCAGCGCGCTGTCGCGCACTGTCCGCGTCATCGGGCCGACATGGGCGACCGTGCCGAATGGCGACAGTGGATACGCTGGCACACGGCCGAAACTCGGTTTCAAACCATAGATGCCGGAGAAACTCGCCGGAATGCGGATCGAACCGCCGCCGTCCGTGCCGAGCGACAATGGCGCGAGCTGCGCAGCGACCGCCGCCGACGATCCACCGGACGAACCACCCGGCGTCATATTCTTATTCCACGGATTGCGTGTGATGCCGGTGAGCGGAGAGTCTGTCGAACCCTTCCAGCCGAACTCCGGTGTCGTCGTCTTGCCGATGAACACCGTGCCCGCCTCGCGCAGGCGTGCGACCGACGGCGCATCCTCCGTCCACGGACCTTTCGGATCGACCGTCAGCGAACCGCGTCGCGTCGCCCAGCCGTCGGTGATCAGCAAATCCTTGATCGCGACCGGCACGCCGTCGATCGGCGACAACGGCTCGCCAGCCAGCCAACGCTCTTCCGACGCTTCCGCCATCCGTATCGTGGTCGGCGCATCAATCAGGCAGAAGCAGTTGATCTCGCTGTCCAGCGCCTCGATGCGGCCAAGGAGCGCCTCCGCGACCTCGACCGGCGACAACTCTTTCGACTTGAAGGCGACCGACAGTTCGGCGGCGGTCATCTCATGCGGTTCGGACATCAGTTCACCTTCGTCAGCGAGGCCTCGGCGCCCTTTTCGATCAACTTCAAATTCGCACCGTCGGTTTCAAAAATCGTCACGGAGCAATTGTCCGGCGAGAACACGACCACGCGATGATCCCCCGTCGCCGCGCCGACAATCACGTTGATCGCAACGTAATGCGAAAAAATCACGGTGTCGCGCGAGATTTCGGTGACGGAGGCAATGCAGTCCTCGCGCCATTCGGCGAGATCGCGCGGCACGTCACGCCACGATCCGCCCATCAGATTGCGCAGCCATGTGACGCGCGCGTCGAGCGCCATGCCGCGTGGCGACGGAATTTCCGCGACAGCTTTTTCGATGACCGGCTCGGCATTCCACATTTTCGCGAGCGGTGCCGCCGTCTCACGCGTACGCTTCAACGGACTGGAAATGATTGGCAATGGACCGAAACCCTTGAGTTTCTCCGCAACCGCTTCCGCTTGCGAATGGCCGAGCGCATCGAGGCCGGGATCCATCGACTCTCCGAAGCCAGCTTCGGCGCGCCCGTGACGGACCATGTAGATCTTCGCCATCACGCGAACCGGAACAGGTTGATCGGCCCCGGTGTCACATCGCCCACGCGGCCGAGCATTTCTTCGTGCATCATGCGGTCCAGCGTCAGGTCATCCTCCGGCGTGTTGGCGAGGAAGCGGCGGTTCTGTTCGTCGCGGCCGACGATGAGGCCGAAACGCTTGCCCTTGCGGTCGGTGATCACGGTATAAGTCTCGACGGTCGCGCGGCCTGAGGGCTGTTCGATCACTTCGGGATGCGCCTCGGCGTCGATGTCCTTCTGATAGCTCGCCGGATTATCACGCTGCCATGCGCCTTCCCTCGGCATGGTCGAATAGATGCCCGCGGAATGTTTGGTCACATACCAGCCATTGCCGGTGCACAGCCCAAACGTCCCGGGCTTGGCGCGCAGCTTCTGCATCATCATCACGATGGAGTGCATGACGTAGTCGTTACCCGCACCGCCAAAATAGGGAAGGCCGCCGGTGATCGTCAGCCCGCGCGGATCGTTGGTCGCGATACCGAATTCGCGACAGCCGATTTCCACCGCGCTCGGGAAGCAGGAATAGAGATCGATGTAGTTCATGTCGGCGATCGACTTGCCCGCCATCGCGAAGGCGCGCTTGCCGATCTCACGGATCGCCGGCGACGAGTAATAGTTCACGCGCTCGCTGACATTCCAGATGTCATTGGCGTCGCCGCAGCCGTGCAGATAGACCCATTTCGATTCCGGGATGCCGAGCGCGCGCGCCTTGCCGACGCTGGTCATCACCACACACGCCGCCTGATCGACCTCGATCACGGCGTTCAGATACTTCGTATACGGATAACCGACGAAGCGGTTCTTCTCCGACGGCGTGGAGATTTCCTCCGGGGAGCGATAGGTCGGAAACCAGGAATAAGGGTTTTCCGACGCGACCTTCGTGAACGGCGAGAAGAATTCGCCCAGCCATTTCAGATGCGCGCCCGGCGACCGCCCCGCCTGCCCGCGCAAGCCGTTCTCGAAAAGCGGATAGACATTCACCGGAAAGCGCAGGCCGTAGCGCGCTTCATAGTCGTTGGTGCCGGAGCGTTGGTTGCCGATCTGTTCGGGATCGCTGCCGGGATCGTGGTCGGCGCCCTTGTCCCAGCCAAGATCGATGCCCTGCTTCATCGCGCCGATCATGGTGGCGATATATTCGGCGCCGGCGAGTAGTGCTGCCTCGCATTCGCCGCGCGCGATCTCTTCCGCCGTGCGGTTGACCAGCCATTGCGGCGTGTTTCCGCCCGTCGCGGTATAGAGCGCGCGGCGTGGCTTGATATTCAGATGATTGGCCAGCGACAGCGGCGGATTGCGGAAGGTGCGCTTCGGCAAACGGCCCTGATCGCCGGGCGAGTCTGCGGTGAAGCGCACGACTGCTACAGTGTCGATTGCCGCGGCCAGGTCTTTCGCACCCGTATCGGCAAAAGCGTCGCGCGCTACCTTCGCCATCATCGCGATGGGCGAGAGACCTTCCGCCACTTTGCCTTCGCGCGCGGTGCGCTGCGTGAATTGCGCTGCGCCGACAAGGATTGGCGTGCGGTCGTTGATCGATGCCATGTCTACTTTCCGAAATAGCGTTCCAGCCGTGCGACGGCCTCGTCGATAACAGCGCGCTTCTTGCAGAAAGCAAAGCGGACAAAATGGTTCGGATTACCGGACGTAAAGAACGGGCTCAGCGGGATGAGTGCGACACCGGCCTCGCGCACAAGACGTTCGCAGAACTGAAGATCGCCCTCGTTCGTCAGCCCGCGAATATCGGCGGTGAGAAAGTACGAGCCCTCGCAGGCGATCGGCTTGAAGCCGAGCTTCTCGATCCCCGCGCGCAGCACGTCGCGGTTGGCCTGCAGTGTCTTCGTGAGATTGAGCGTGAACTCCATCTCGTTTTCGAGCGCATAGGCGATGCCGAGTTGGAGCGCGGGCGATGTCGTGAAGGTGATGAACTGGTGCGCATTGGCGACGACGCGGACGAGATCGGCCGGTCCCGTGACCCAGCCGACCTTCCATCCCGTCAGCGAGAACATCTTGCCCGATGAGCCGATGCGCAGGCAGCGTTCGCGCATGTCCGACAGTGATGCGAGCGGGATGTGCAGCTTGCCGTCAAACACCAGATGCTCATAGACCTCGTCGCAGATCGCAACCGCATTGCTGTCCCGCAGAATGCGCGCGAGCGCTTCCAGTTCTTCGCGGTCGAACACACGGCCAATCGGATTGAGTGGTGAATTGACGAGGATCGCGCGCGTCTTCGGCGTAAACGCGGCGCGCAACGCTTCTTCTGTTAGACGCCAGTCCGGCGCGGCCAGCTTTACAACGCGTGCTGTCGCGCCCATCGCTTCGACGATGGGGCGATACGAGTCATAAGACGGTTCGATCAGAACCACGTCGCCTTCGCTCGCAATCGCCATGATCGATGCGGTCAGCGCTTCGGTTGCGCCAGAGGTGACGACGACATCGCTGTCGGGATGGAGATCGAAGCCGTAGAAGCGCTTTGCGTGCGCGGCGATGGCCTTGCGCAATTCGATGCGCCCGCGCATCGGCGGATACTGGTTCGGTCCTTCGAGCAGCGCACGCGACGCGGCTTCGCGCACCGCAACCGGTCCGTCTTCGTCTGGAAAGCCCTGCCCGAGATTCACCGCACCATGCTCGACCGCGAGCGCAGACATGTGGGTGAAAATCGTGGTGCCGAGGGCTGCAAAAACGGGGTTGGTTCGGGAGTCGGTCATCGCGCCACTTATGCAGACGCGCACAACAGTGACAACGCAGGCGTGGCGCGGCCTTCAGCAATCATTGCCTGTTTTTTGGGCAGGCCGCACAGGCAAGCAGCAGTGCCGCGATGTTGCAAAGCACCATCGGCGTAAACATTTGATAATATTACATAATAAATCGGTGGATAGTGGCACGGACCCTGCTAACAGCCGCGTGCGCAGGGGTGTATCAACGGCGCCAAGGAGAATCCCGCATGAAGAAGATCGAAGCCGTCATCAAGCCGTTCAAGCTCGATGAGGTGAAGGAAGCGCTCCAGGCTGTCGGGGTCCAGGGCATCACGGTGACGGAAGCCAAAGGCTTCGGCCGCCAGAAGGGGCACACGGAACTCTATCGCGGCGCGGAATACGTCGTCGATTTTCTGCCGAAGGTGAAAGTCGAGATCGTCGTCCCCGATGAACGCTTGGAAGCCTGCATCGACGCGATCCAGAAAGCGGCGCGCACCGGCCGCATCGGCGACGGAAAGATCTTCGTTCTCAATGTCGAGGAAGTCATCCGCATCCGCACCGGTGAAACCGGCGCGGACGCGATCTAACAAACAACGGTTCAAGGGAAAGACCAATCATGGCCGAGAAGAAAGACGCGAATTACGTTCTGAAATTGATCAAGGAGAAAGAGGTCAAGTTCGTCGACCTGCGCTTCAGCGATCCGCGCGGCAAGTGGCAGCACGTCACGTTCGACCTGTCGATGGTCGATGAAGATTTCCTGACCAACGGCACGATGTTCGACGGTTCGTCGATCGCCGGCTGGAAGGCGATCAACGAGTCCGACATGACGCTGGTCCCCGATTGCGAGACCGCGGTGATCGATCCGTTCTTCGCGCAGACCACCCTCGTCCTCGTTTGCGATGTCGTTGAGCCGACCACAGGCCAGCGCTACAACCGCTGCCCGCGCTCTATCGCCAAGGCGGCCGAGAAATACATGGCGTCCGCGGGCGTCGGCGACACGGTCTATTTCGGACCGGAAGCCGAATTCTTCATCTTCGACGATGTGCGCTTCGACACGCAGATGAACAAAGCATTCTACTACATCGACTCCGTCGACAGCTCGCACAACACGGGCACAGAATATGAGAGCGGCAACCTTGGTCACCGCGCTGGCGTGAAGGGCGGTTATTTCCCGGTCCCGCCGATCGACGCGGCGCAGGACATGCGCGGCGAAATGCTCGCGATCATGGGCGACATGGGCATCCAGCCGGAAAAGCACCATCACGAAGTCGCATCCGCGCAGCACGAACTTGGTTTCAAGTACAACACGCTGACCAAGTGCGGCGACTTCATGCAGATCTACAAGTACGTGATCCATCAGGTCGCGGCCGCATACGGCAAGTCGGCGACGTTCATGCCGAAGCCCGTCTATGGCGACAACGGCTCGGGCATGCACGTGCACCAGTCGATCTGGAAGGGCGGCAAGCCGCTGTTCGCCGGGTCGGGTTATGCCGATCTGTCGGACACCTGCCTCTATTACATCGGCGGCATCATCAAGCACGCCAAGGCGCTCAACGCGTTCACGAACCCGCTGACGAACTCATACAAACGTCTGATTCCGGGCTTTGAGGCGCCGGTGCTCCTCGCCTACTCGTCGCGCAACCGCTCGGCGTCGTGCCGCATCCCGTTCTCGGCCAGCCCGAACGGCAAACGCATCGAAGTCCGCTTCCCCGATCCGGGCGCGAACCCCTATCTCGCGTACGCCGCGCTGCTGATGGCCGGTCTCGACGGCATCGAGAACAAGATCCACCCGGGTGACCCGATGGACAAGGATCTCTATGCGCTGCCGCCGGAAGAGCTGAAGGAAATCCCGACGGTTTGCGGCTCGCTCCGTGAAGCGCTGGACAACCTCGACAAGGACCGCGCGTTCCTGAAGAAGGGTGGCGTCTTCAACGACGACTTCATCGACAGCTACATCGAGCTCAAGATGAGCGAAGTGCACGCCTTCGAGCACACGCCGCATCCGATCGAGTTCAAGATGTATTATTCGGTGTAAGCGCCGTGACGCACGAATGACAAAGGCCGGGAGCAATCCCGGCCTTTTGCTTTATGCGGCAGCTTCCTGCACCACATGCTCGCCCTGGAGCGGAAGCACGACATAGGCGCAGCAGCCTTTGCCCGGCTCGCTCTCGAGCCAGGCGCGGCCGCCATGCAGCTCCGCAAGACCGCGGATGAGCGCAAGGCCGAGGCCAGTGCCGCCCGCCTGACGGTCGTAGCGATTGTCGACCTGGTTGAATGGCGTGAAGATGCGATCGAGCTTTTCGCGCGGGATTCCCGGGCCGTTATCCTGCACCGAAATCTGGAAACCGCCGCCCCGCGCCGCCGTGCCGACGACGTCGATGCGTCCACCTTCCGGCGTGAACTTCACGGCATTGGAGACCAGGTTGATCAGGATCTGCTTGAGCGCGCGCTCGTCGGCATAGAGTTCCGGCGCGCCGGGATCGACGGTGATCGACAATTCCTGGCGGCGCTCGCGCGCTTTCGCGGAGATCAGTTTCAGCGCGAGATCGAAAGTGCGCTTGGCTTCGAGCGGCTCAGGCTGGATTTCCATCTTGCCGGCTTCGATCTTGGCGACGTCGAGAAGATCGTTGATGAGGCTGAGCAGATGCGCGCCGGACGAATGGATGTCGCCCGCATATTCCTTGTAGCGCGGCGAACCGGTCGGTCCGAAGCATTCCTGCGCGATGATTTCAGAGAATCCGAGAATGGCGTTCAGCGGCGTGCGCAGCTCGTGGCTCATGTTGGCGAGGAACGCGGTCTTCGATGCATTGGCGGTTTCGGCCTCGAAGCGCTTGCGCAGCGCATCGTCGCGCGTCTCTTCAAGTTCGCGCGCGAGGTCTTCGACCTGAAAGCGCAGGCGCGAGTCTTCATCGAGGCGGTGCATCATGCGGCCGCCGTCATAGAACAACTGCACCGCCACCAGCGGGATAACGATCGCCGTTCCGTAATCCAGCACCGAATTGCCGAAGGCAAACCGCAGCGCCGCCATGACGGTGAACGGGATAAGGCTGGCGAGGAACATGTCCATATGGCTTGCGCGACTGACGACAAGACCCGCAAGAATGGAAATCGTCGAAGCGGCAAGGAATACATGATTGAGGTCGCTGTGACTGTCCCAAAGCAGCCACGGCATCAATCCCCAAACAGCGCTGACCGCGATCTGCAGTCCGGCCATGCGGCTGAACCAGCCGCGCGTGCGCTCGTACCCGACCGCACCCGAGGTGTCATGCTTGTAGAACGAAACGACGTGCGAAAGCAGAACCATGGTTGCCGCGAGGATTGCGGGCATGATCATCGCATGCAGGAACGGCAAGCTACCGACAAGGCCGACTTCGTTCGACGAGAGCAGCGCGATAACGAAAGCCCAGATCGGCGCGGAGAAGCGTTGCGCGCGCAGGGCCTCGGCGGTGAGGTCCAGCTGCGCTTTCAGAACGCGGACGTCTGCGCTTCGTTGTACGCGCAAGCGTTTGCCAAAGCCCACTGCCCAATCCCTCGTTTACCCTGCCCCGCCATGTGCGGGCAGGCCAAACAGTACGTGCGGGACGTTAAAATTTACTGAGAAGAACGGGCGCCAGTTCAGCGGACGGCGCGCAGCGCGGGCTGCGGCGTATGGCTCGCTAACGGAAAGTAAACCGAGACTTTGGTTCCGACATCGACTTCGCTTTCGATCGACGCCAGACCGCCATGAAGTTGTGCCAGGCCCTGCACCAGCGCGAGGCCGAGCCCAGTGCCGCCACCATTGCTGTCGTAGCGGTTATCAACCTGGCTGAACGGCTTGAAGATCTTGGTGAGCTTCTCCGCCCGGATGCCGGGGCCGTTATCCTCGACTGTGACCAGGAATCCGCCATCGTCCGCGGCGCCGCAATTGACGACGATATGACCGCCGTTCGGCGTGTATTTCACCGCGTTGGTGACAAGATTGAGCACGATCTGCTTGAAGGCGCGCGGATCGGCCACGAGCGACGGAAGTGCATCCGCGAAGTTGAAATCGAGCGACTGCCCCTTAGCCAGGGCACGCGAACCCATCAAACGGCGCACGCTTTCGAGCAAGGGAACCGGATCGAGCGGCTGCGGATCGATCTCCATCTTTCCGGCCTCGATCTTCGCCACGTCCAGAAGGTCGTTGATCAGGCTGAGCAGATGCGCGCCGGAATTGTGGATGTCGCGCGCATATTCGCGATAGCGGTCGATCGCCGGCCCAAACGACTGCTCGGCGATGATGTCCGAGAAGCCGAGAATGGCGTTCAGCGGCGTGCGGAGTTCGTGGCTCATATTGGCCAGGAAGATCGTCTTGGACGCGTTGGCGGCTTCGGCCTCGAAACGCTTGCGCAGCGCGTCGTCGCGCGCCACACGCAGCGCATCGGTCAGGTCTTCGTTCGCGAAACGCACCGCGAGCATCTCATCGACGCGTTTGCGAGCCGTCGCGCCCATCAGAAGGATGTAGCCCAGCCAAAGCACTGTCAGAACGGCCGACACATGCGCGACCGTTCCCGGCGCGATCGCCATCCGGGCGATGAACACGGCACTGGCGGTTACGGTTCCAACCGTCATGATCTGGCGGTGTGCAGCGCGTGTGAACGCGCCTGCCCACAGCACGCAGACCATCAGCAGAGCCACATAGATGTTGTTGACGGCGTTTCCGTCGCACCAATAGAACCAGCCCAAGGTTCCGCAGCCGGCGGAATAGACAATCTGCTGGATCAGCAGATCCCGCTGTGTCTTGTGCAAGTCGCGGACCTTGTCGCGATTGGCGACATAGATCATGCGTGTCGCGGCGGACGTCAGGCACTGCACGCCGACAGCGAGCGCAATATTGAGCCAGGATACGTGACCGAAGGAATCCGCGCCAAACACGAACGGCACCGCCGCGAAAATGGTCATCAGCGGGTTGTAGATGATCGAAGCCGGCAGGCTCGCGATGATCTGCTTCAGACGTGCCTCGGTATCGCGCAAATCCTCTTTCGGGACTGCGGCATCCGGCATCCGTGTATGTGCGTGCGTATCCACGCTGCCTTCTATACACACAGCGTGTTAACGGAGGCCTTCTGTGTGCACGAATGAGAACCATGAGAAACGATGCGTAAACGGCAAGGTTTCGTTAACCTGACGCGTCCGCGAATCGCGAAAAACCGACACCGAAAGCAAGATGGCCAAGTCTCCCGACCTTTTCGATTCAGCGCCTGCCGCCACCAAGGGCTACACCGCGAAGGACATCGAAGTCCTTGAAGGGCTGGAGCCCGTGCGCCGCCGCCCGGGCATGTACATCGGGGGTACGGACGAAAGCGCGCTGCATCATTTGGCCGCGGAAATTCTTGACAACGCGATGGACGAAGCGGTGGCAGGGTTCGCCAACCGCATCGAAGTCGAGCTTGATGTCGATGACGTGATCTCGATCCGCGACAATGGCCGCGGCATCCCGATCGACCCGCATCCGAAATTCAAGAACAAATCGGCGCTCGAAGTCATCATGACCACGCTGCACTCGGGCGGAAAGTTCGGCGGCAAGGTCTACGATACCTCCGGCGGTCTGCACGGCGTGGGCTCATCCGTCGTGAACGCTCTGTCCGAGTGGATGGAGGTCGAGGTCGCGCGTGACAAGCGCGCCTACACGATGCGGTTTGAGCGCGGCAAGCCAGTGACGAAGCTGAAGGAAAGCGGACCGGTGAACCGCCGCGGCACGACGGTCTCGTTCCACCCCGACGCGCAGATCTTCGGCAAAGACACGCATTTCTCCGCGGCGCGTCTCTATCGCATGGTCAAGTCGAAGGCCTATCTGTTTCGGGGCGTCGAAATCCGCTGGAAATGCGATCCGTCGCTGATCAAAGGTGAAACGCCGGCCGAAGACACATTGAAATTTCCGGGAGGCCTCGCCGATTTTCTTGCGAGTGAGATCGGCAACAACCGCACCGTCACGCTACGCGCCTTCTCCGGCCGCACGGAAAACCGCGACGGCAAAGGCGCGGTCGAATGGTCTGTGGTGTGGACACCGCAGATCGATCCGTTCGTGCACTCTTATTGCAACACGATTCCCACCGCGCAGGGCGGAACGCATGAGCAGGGTCTGCGCAACGCATTGACGAAAGCGCTCCGCACCCATGGCGAAAGCAATCGCAAAACATCGCTCGTCACGGCCGACGATGTGATGTCCGGTGCGTGCGCGGTGCTGTCGGTGTTCATCCGCGATCCGGAATTCCAGGGCCAGACGAAGGACAAGCTTTCCACGCCGGACGCACAGCGCCTCGTCGAGAACGTGGTCAAGGATCACTTCGACCATTGGCTCGCGGAGAACCCGCAGGAAGCGAACAAGCTCCTCGAATTCGTCATCGACCAGGCCGAGGACCGCCTCAAGAAACGGCAGGAAAAAGAGACCGCGCGCAAATCCGCGACGCGCAAGCTCCGCCTTCCCGGCAAGCTCGCGGACTGCAGCAAGGACGGCCGTGACGGCACCGAGATTTTCCTGGTCGAGGGCGACAGCGCCGGCGGATCGGCGAAACAGGCGCGCGATCGCGCGACGCAGGCCATTCTTCCGCTGCGCGGCAAAATCCTGAACGTGGCCAGCGCCGGCGCCGGCAAGCTGCAGCAGAACCAGGAACTCACCGATCTGATGCAGGCATTGGGTTGCGGCGCGGGCGCGAAATACCGCGACGACGATCTGCGTTACGACCGCATCATCATCATGACCGATGCCGACGTTGACGGTGCGCACATCGCATCGCTGTTGCTGACCTTCTTCTATCGCGAGACACCGCAGCTGATCGCGAACGGGCACCTCTATCTCGCCCTGCCCCCGCTCTATCGCCTGAGCCACGGCGGCATGATCGTCTATGCGCGCGATGAAGCGGATCGTGACCGGATCTTGAAGACCCAGTTCAAGGCGAATGCGAAGGTCGAGGTCTCGCGCTTCAAGGGCCTCGGCGAAATGATGCCGGCACAGTTGAAAGAGACGACCATGCGCCCCGGCCATCGCACGCTGGTGCGCGTCGAGATCGGCGACAGCGAGCGCAAGAAGACCGAAAGTCTGGTCGAACGCCTGATGGGCAAGAAGCCGGAGCTGCGCTTTCAGTACATCCAGGAGAATGCGCAGTTCGCGGCACAGGCTGTGGACGTCTAGCGCTCCCGCGTTCGCTGCCGGATCAGGAACACGATCGCGAGATACGCTGCCGTCGACAGCAGGATGTGCCAGAGGAAATGCGTCCCGAACGGGATGATGGAGCACATCATAGGGTCGATGGAGCGGCACACCGCGGCCGTGATCGCGCAGACGAGCGCCAGCGAAACGATTTCCGCCGACGTCCAGCCGATCTTGCGGACCGTTGCCCACACCAGGAAGAACCCGATCACCGAGATCGTCGCATAAGCGGGCGCGAGCGAGACCGCCGGCGGATAGGCCCGGATGCCGGGATAGAGCGTGAAGGTCAGATACATGCTGCCCGCCGCGGCAACCAGCAGACCGAATGCGCCGAGGATCCCCGCCCAGCGGCCGAACAGCCGCCCGATCCACACACCGGTGAAGACGAACAGGAACAATAGCCCGGGGATCGCGTCGAACGCGAGCGCGATCCGCGTG
>DATJUS010000005.1:0-13643 GCA_035502175.1 Rhizomicrobium sp. | reverse complement strand
CGCGCCGTTCCTCGTCTTCGGCTTTGCACTGTCGGTCGGCCTCGGCGTACTCGCGCGCCTGATGCCGCAGCTGCAGATCTACATGGTCGCGATGCCGGCAAACATTCTCGTCGGCTTCATCCTGCTGGCGCTGATCCTGGGCAGTCTGATGACCCTCTTCCTGAACTTCTACACCGGCCAGATGGGAGCGTTCCTCTAATCCCATGGCCGACGAGAAGGACAAATCAACACAGACAGAAGATCCGACAGCCAAACGGCTAGCCGAAGCCCATGAGCACGGCGACGTCGTCAAATCCACGGAAGTCTCGACCTTCATCGTCCTCCTCGGCGGCACGCTGGCGATCGCCATGTTCGGAAAGTCGGCGGCCGAGAGCCTCGCTGCAACGATGCGCGCATTCCTCGAACAGCCGGACCAGTTCTCGCTGAGCGGCACCGATCTTCAGCAATTGATGCAGACGATCGTCACGCGCCTCGCGACCATCCTGTCGCCGTTTTTCGTACTGATGGTCGCGGCCGGTCTTGGCGGAAATCTCATTCAGCACCGCCCCGTCTTCACCTTCGACCGTATCAAGCCGGACTTCTCCAAGCTTTCGCTCGGTGCAGGCCTGAAGCGCATGTTCGGCATGGACGGCCTGATGAACCTCGGCAAGGGCATGCTCAAGATCGCCATTGTCGGTGCGGCGGTGTGGACCCAGGTCTGGCCGGAGCGGAACGGGCTTGAAGCCGTTCTGGAGCAATCGCCAGGCGCGGTTGCGGGCGACATGAGCCATCTGCTGTTCAAGGTGTTGATGGCGGCACTGGCCGCCCTCGCCGTGATCGCCGGCGCCGACTACTTCCTGCAGCGCTTCCAGTTCATCCAGCGCAACCGGATGTCCAAGCAGGAAATCAAGGAAGAATTCCGCCAGACCGAGGGCGACCCGGCCGTCAAAGCCAAGATTCGCCAGTTGCGCATCGAGCGCTCGCGCCGCCGCATGATCGCCGCGGTTCCGGAAGCCACCGTCGTGATCATGAACCCGACCCATTTCGCCGTCGCGCTCAAGTACGAATCAGGCAAAATGGCCGCGCCGGTTTGCGTGGCCAAGGGCGTCGATGCGCTCGCCCTGCGCATCCGCGCCGTGGCCGAGGATCATGACGTTCCCGTTGTCGAAAATCCGCCTCTCGCCCGCGCGCTCCACGCGTCGGTCGAAGTCGATGAGCCGGTGCCGCCGGAGCATTACAAGGCCGTGGCGCAGGTCATCGGCTACGTCATGCGCCTCAACGGCCAGCTGCGGAACTGACGCGTATTTCTTCCGTCCGTGCGGTAGTCTCCCCGCATGATGGCGACTCGGGGACTCTCGATCACCAATGGCGGCGGTATTCCGGCAGGCGCTTGGCGCTGGGCCGCGCTCGTCTTTGTGTTTCTGGCGATCGCTGCCGCGACGATGGCAGTGATGACGCCCGACGCGTCGCGTTGGGCCGGTGTGATGCTGCTGGCGGGCATCGGCGCGGTAGCGTCTGTCTTTCTCTATGCAGTCTGGCCAAAAGAGTCGCTGACGACGCAGGACGCGCGCCGCGTCGCTGAAGCCGCGAGCCGCGCGAACGTCGCGTGGGCGATCACGGGCAGCGATGGCGCCGTACTCGACTGCAACGATGTCTATCGCCGCATGGCGGGTGCGGCGCAGGGCGAAAGCGCGCCGCCGCCGGAACTGGCGCTCGCCGGCGAACCTTCGACGCCGGTTCTCTATCGCCTGACACGCGCGGCCGCCGACGCCATCGCGCGCGAGGAATCGTTCACGGTCGCGCCGGGACTTGAGATCGTTGCAGCGGTTCGCCCGCTTGCCGACAAGCAGACTGCCTGGTGGTTCACGCCGCGCCTTGCGCCGAGCGCTGCACACACGCAGGCCGTCGCCGCGGCGGCCGCGGCGTCCGCACCGGTTGCGCGAGCCGTAGAACCCAGCGCCAGCGAAATGTTCCGCGATGCGCCGATGGGCATGGCGTTCGCGGGTAGCGACGGAAAGATCACCGACGCCAATCGCGCTTTCGCGACGTTCTTCGGCGCGCCGGCCTCGCTCGCGGGCCGCAGCCTGCCCGAGCTCGTCGAACAGAACGACCGCGCGGGTCTGAGCGATCTGCTTTCGAAGAGCGGCGCCGGTTCTGTCGAAATCCGCGCTGCCTCGAATGGCGAGCGCATGGCGGAGCTGTTCGCGCAGCCCACAAAAGATGGCCGCGTCATCCTCTATCTCCTCGACGTCTCGGAGCAGAAGGCGCTGGAGACCAAATTCGCGCAGTCGCAGAAGATGCAGGCGGTCGGTCAGCTCGCCGGCGGCGTGGCGCACGATTTCAACAACCTGCTCACCGTCATCATCGGCAACAGCGAATTCCTGCTGATGCGGCACCAGGCAGCGGATCCGTCGTTCAAGGAGATCAACGAGATCCATCAGAACGCGCTGCGTGCGGCGGCGCTGGTGGGGCAACTCCTCGCTTTCTCGCGCAAGCAAACGCTTCAGCCGAAAGTGCTGGCTGTGCGGGACGTCATCGGCGATCTCGCGATCCTGTTGAAACGCCTGCTGCGCGAAGGTGTCGATCTCGCACTCGATCAAGGTGGCGATCTCTGGCCGATCCATGCCGACGAGGCGCAGCTTTCCAACGCGATCATAAATCTCGTCGTCAATGCGCGCGACGCGATGCCGAAGGGCGGCACGGTCACGATCCGCACGGTAAACGAGACTGTCGCCAGCGCCGCAACGCTCGGCACCGCGATCATGCCCGCCGGCGATTATGTGCGCATCGATGTCGCCGATACCGGAACCGGGATCTCGAAGGAGCATCTGGGCAAGATCTTCGATCCGTTCTTCACCACCAAGCCGGTCGGACAAGGCACGGGGCTTGGCCTTGCCACCGTCTACGGCATCGTCAAGCAGACGGGCGGCTTCATCACCGTCGATAGCGAGGTCGGCAAGGGCACGACGTTCCGCATCTATCTGCCGCGCTATCGTGCCGAGGAAAATACCGCGCCCGCCATTGAACCCGAACGCGCGGTAGCGCGCGACGTCACCGGCCAGGACACGATCCTGCTGGTGGAGGACGAGGACGCGGTGCGCAGCTTTGCGGCGCGCGCTCTGCGCATGCGCGGCTACGAGGTGCTGGAAGCATCCGGCGGCGAAGAAGCGCTTGAGATCGTGCAGGCGCACAAGGACACGATCCATCTTCTCGTCACCGACGTCGTGATGCCGAACATGGACGGCCCGACACTGGTGCGCGCGGTGAAAAAGCTGCGCCCCGACATGGCCGTTATCTTCATGTCCGGCTATGCCGAAGAGGCCTTCCGCCGCAACGACGAGAAAGCGGAAGACCTGCACTTCCTGCCCAAGCCTTTCGGCCTGAAGCAGCTTGCCGCGAAGGTGAAAGACGTTCTCGCTGGCGCGCCTGCCCGATAACTATTCCGCAGCAACGACGGACGCCGCTTCGCTGCGATTGAAATAGGCAATCACCGCCGCGATCATCACCGCGGCGCCACCGAACGTCACCGCATTTGCGACCCCGACGCGGCCCGCGATGCTACCCAGCATCAGCGATCCCCAGGGCATCATGCCAAGGAACGACTGGGTGTAGTGCGAGATCACGCGGCCGCGCATCTGCTCGCTGGCGGTGAGCTGGATGATCGTGTTGGTCGTGCCACCGAGCATCATCAGGCTGAATGCTGTCGGCAGCAGAAGGAGTACACTGACCCACAGCACGTGCGAGTGCGAGAATGCGATCAGGCCCGCACCGAAACACAGCGACGCGAGGATCGGTGCGAGCGTCAGCCAACGCTCATGGATGCGGCTGAGGCCGTATGCGCCCAACAGGGCCCCTATGCCGATCCCGGTCATCAGCGTCCCGTAACTGGTGGAGTCACCGTGAAGCTGATCGCGCGCGAACGCCGGCAACAACGAGAGATAGGCTGCACCGAAGCAGGAGGACACGGAAACCAACATCAAGGCGACGCGGATGCGCTGGTTGGTGAAGGAATAGCGATAGCCGTCGGCGATCTCCTGCAGCGCGCGCTCGTTGACGCGCGGCGGACGTTGCGGGATGCGCATGAGGAACAGGCTCGTCAGCACGGCGCCGAACGAAGCAGCATTGAGCGCGAAGCACACGCCCTCGCCCACGATTGCGATCAGCGCGCCGGCGAGCGACGGGCCGATGACGCGCGCGAGATTGAACATCATCGAGTTCAACGCGATCGCGTGGCGCAGATCCTCGCGCCCCACCATGTCGAGCGTCATCGCCTGCCGCGACGGGATATCGAAGGCGTTTATGAAGCCGAGCCCGAAGGCCAGAACGATGATCTCCCACACTTGCACGGTGTTGGTGAGCGTAAGCACCGCAAGGAGGACCGCCTGTGCCATCGACAGGCCTTGCGTCCAGAACAGCATCTTGCGGCGGTCAACGCGGTCGGCAATCAGCCCGCCGAATGGCGCCATGAAGAAGACGGTCACCTGCGCGCAGAACGATGTGAGCCCGAGCAAAAACGGCGAATGCGTCAGGCTGTAGACAAGCCAGCCCTGCGCCACCGACTGCATCCAGGTGCCCATGAGCGACACAAGCTGGCCCGAGAAAAACAGACGGTAATTGCGGTGGCGGAAGACCTTGAGCAACGCCCATGCCGACGACGGCTCCGCAAGATCGGCAACTTCTTCTTCCGACGGCGGTTCGCCAATTGGCGTACCCACAACCTCATCGGGGATTTCATCGGGCAGCGCGGTGCTTGTCAGCGGGACCGGTTGCGTGCTTGCGTCCGCCCTATCGCTATTCGAACTCGAGGTATCCATGTCTGACATCGACGTACTCTTCCAACCCTTCAAGCTCAAGGGACTTTCGCTTCCCAACCGCATTGCGATGGCGCCCATGACGCGCTCGAAATCGCCGGACCAGATTCCGAACGACGCCGTCGCCGCTTACTACCGCGTCCGCGCCGAGGGCGGCGTCGGGCTTATCCTGACGGAAGGCACATCGCCGGAACACAAATCGGCGTCCAACGATGTGAACGTGCCGGGATTCTTCGGCGAAGCGTCGCTCGCCGGATGGGCGAAGGTCCTGAAAGAAGTGAAAGCGGCGGGTGGCCATATTATGCCGCAGCTCTGGCATCAGGGTATCGTGCGGCATGCTGGCAGCGGGCCGTATCCCGACGAGAAAAGCATGGGACCGTCAGGACTCTCGAAGCCCGGCAAGCAGGTGGCCGAGCCAATGACAGACAGCGAGATCGGCGATGTCATCGCGGGCTTCGCCAAGAGCGCGGGTTACGCCAAGCAGATGGGCTTTGACGGCGTCGAGTTGCACGGCGCGCACGGCTACATCATCGACGAGTTTTTCTGGGAAGGCACCAACCAGCGCGACGACAAATATGGGGGTAGCCTCGAGAAGCGCACCAACTTCGCCGCCGATATCACACGCGCGGTGCGCAAGGTGGTTGGCGAAGACTATCCGATCCTGCTGCGCTTCTCGCAGTGGAAGCAGCAGGACTTCACCGCGCGCCTCGCGCACACCCCGGGTGAACTCGAGAAGTTCCTGAAGCCGCTCGTCGATGCGGGCGTGGACATGTTCCATTGCTCGACGCGCCGGTTCTGGGAGCCTGAGTTCGCAGAAGACGGTTCGGATATGAACCTCGCGGGCTGGACCAAGAAGCTGTCCGGCAAACCGACGATGACGGTTGGTTCCGTCAGCCTGAATGCGGATTTCATCACGGCGTTTACGAAAGCGGGCGCGGAAACGGCCGGCATCGAGCGCTTGCTTGAGATGCTGAGGCGCGGCGATTTCGACCTCGTCGCGGTGGGTCGCGCGCTGATCGTCAATCCGGACTGGCCAAACAAGGTCCGTGCCGGACAGATGGACCAGCTCAAGCCCTACACGCCGGAAGCACTGGCGACGCTGGTCTAGCGTTTCAGCAGGCGCATCTTCAGCCCATATTTTGGGCGCAATGTAACGCGCGCCTGGGGCTCGACCGGATGACCGGGGACGAGTTCCAGGCGATGCCGTCTCAAGACCGCGCGCAGGATGAGCAATGCTTCCTGCATCGCGAAGCCCATGCCGATGCAGATGCGCGGGCCTGCGCCAAAGGGCAGATAGGCGAAGCGGTGGATCTTCTCGCGGCGGCCTGGGGCAAAACGTTCCGGCTCGAAATAGTCTGGATCATCCCAGAGTGTGCGATGACGATGCAGCACCCAGGGTGAGATCATCACCGATGTATGCGGCCGGATCGCGATGCCGCCCACAACGTCGTCACCGGCAGAGTCGCGACTGATGATCGGTACCGGCGGATAAAGCCGCATCGACTCTTCCAGCACCATGCGCGCGTAGGTGAGTTCGTCGGCCGCATTGGTGTTCTTCACTTCGTCCGCCACGCGCGCATCGCTGTCAGCGAACTGCGACAGGAGATAGAAGGTCCATGCGAGCGCGTTCGATGTCGTCTCGTGTCCTGCGAACACAAAGGTCATCACATTGTCGAAGACCTCCGCATCGCCGAACAATGCGCCCCCTTCGGGATCACGGGTCGTCAGCAGCATGGTCAGGAAATCGTGGCGGCCACTCTCAGGATCGGCGGCCAATTGTGCCCGGCGCCGATCCACCAAGCCCTTGAGTTCCCTGCGGAAAAATCGAAGCGGTCCCCAGGCGCGAACGTTTTTCGGTGTCGGCACCCAGTTCGGCATGCCGATGGTGCGCAGCACGTCGATCTTGCCCTGCGTCTCCAGATAGGCCGACAGCGCGTCCGACATCTTGTTGAACTGCATCGTCACGTCGCTGGAGAACAGGGTGCGCGATATGATGTCGTAGGTCAGTCGCATCATCTCTTCCGCGACATCGATCACCGCGCCTTCGCCGAGCGCATGCCAGCGCGCGAGCATCTCTTCGGTCGCCGTTTCCATCACAGATGCGAATTCCGCGACATGGCGCGGCGAGAACATCGGCGATGTGACGCGGCGCTGGAACCGCCAACTCGCGCCATCCGAAGTCACCAGCCCATTGCCGAGCGCAGGCTTGATCAGGCGCAGCGACTGAATGCTTTTCGGAAAATCCGCGGCATTGTCGAGCAGCACGTATTTCGCGCCGTCGGGATCGCTGACCATGAGAAAGTCGGAGACGAAGGTGCGGCTATGGATGAACCGCTCGCGATAGGCGTTCTGGCCGAAGGCCGCGACCGGGTTGCGCCCCATTTCGCGCAGCACCTGCAGGGTCGAGAGATTGCGGCTGTGCGGAAAAGGCGCGGCGGGACGGAGCCTTTCGCCTTGAGGCCCTACCCTTTGAAAGGGTTGAAGTTCCTCTGTCGCCAACATGAACGAGCGCCCGAACGTGCGGCCTGCAATGGCACATCCAGCGCACACGCCGCAAGCGCGCTTTCGCATTGACTCAGGGGTGGCGACGCCTAGTCTTGATCCTTTCCGGCAGGCAGGGAATGGCCAAGGACTTCATCGGCTATCAGGCATTGACCGACGCGGCGTTGCGCAGCGTCGTACGCGAAGCGCTGCGCCGTGTGGAGAAGCAAGGCCTGATCGGAACCCATCACTTCTTCCTGACCTTCAAGACCAAGTTTCCCGGTCTCGAGATTCCGGAATTCCTGCACGAACAATATCCGGAAGAGATGACGATTATTCTTCAGCACCAATTCTCCGGTCTGCGCGTGAAGGAAAATCATTTCGAGGTGACGCTCACCTTCCGCAAGCTGCCCGCGACGCTCGTGATCCCGTACGAGGCGCTAACCGCGTTCTTCGATCCGGGCGTCCAGTTCGGTCTTCAATTCCGCGGCGCGGAGGGCGATGCTGCGCCGGGCGTGGCGCCCAAGATGCCGACACCGGCGGCGGAGCAGAATCGCGAGAAAGGCGGCGCCGTCCCCGAACCGCCGGCCGAAAAACCCGCCCCCGGCGAAGTCGTCAGCCTCGACTCTTTCCGCAAGAAATAGCTCAAACCCACCGTTTTGTTCCGGCGTCGCGCGCTGGTAGAATGGGCCTATGAACAAAGGCCTTAACGATCCCGCTCGCGCCTATGCGAACAAGCCGGTTGCCGCGGACGAGGGTCTATCCGCGAGCATTCGCTTTGCGCCTGCGGAAAACCTTTACGATGCGATCAGGCTCGATGTTGGCGCGGATGGCATCGATAACTTTGAGCCATTACAGCGGCATTATGATAACGAACCGCCGTTCAGCGAGATCGACGAAGACTGGTTCGACGACGAGGCTTACAAGCCGGAATGATTGTCCTCGACACCAACGTGCTCTCCGAGGCGGTTCGGCCGCAGCCGGATGAAGCGGTTGTGCGCTGGCTCCGCTTCGCACCTCGCGACGAACTGTTTACGACAGCGATTGCCGAAGCAGAGATGCGCTATGGCGCTGCAAGGCTTCCGGCTGGGCGCAACCGCAAAGAGCGCGAAATGCAGATCGACCGCATCTTCACCGTCCGCTTTGCGGGCTGCATCCTCCCGTTCGATTCGCGTTCGGCCCAAGTATTTCCCAATGTGATCCTGTCGATGCAGAAGCAGGGACGAAGTTATTCCTTTCCCGACGCGCAAATTGCCGCGATTGCCCTTGCGCATGGCGCTGCAGTTGCTACACGAAACGTCACGCACTTCGAACATTCCGGTGTGCAGATCATCAACCCCTGGACCGCATCACCATGACCAAGACCCGCACGGAAACCGACACGTTCGGACCCATTGAAGTCGATGCCTCGAAATACTGGGGCGCACAGGCCGAACGCTCGCTGCACAATTTCAAGATCGGCTGGGAGAAGCAGCCGCTGCCGATCGTGCGGGCGCTGGGCATCGTCAAGCGCGCGGCGGCGGAAGTGAACATGGCGCTCGGCCGGCTCGACCCGAAGATCGGCAACACCATCGTCGCCGCGGCGCAGGAAGTGATCGAGGGCAAGCTCGACGCGCATTTCCCGCTGTCGGTGTGGCAGACGGGCTCCGGCACGCAATCGAACATGAATGCGAACGAGGTGATCTCCAATCGCGCCATCGAGATGATGGGCGGCGAGATGGGATCGAAAAAGCCGGTCCATCCCAACGATCACGTCAATATGAGCCAGTCGTCGAACGACACGTATCCGACGGCCATGCACATCGCGTGCGCGGAAGAGATTCAGCATGCGCTGCTGCCCGCGCTGCAGATGCTGCGCAATGCGCTGAACGACAAGGCGGAAGCCTGGAAGGACATCATCAAGATCGGGCGCACGCACACGCAGGATGCGACGCCGATCACGCTGGGCCAGGAATTCTCCGGCTACACGCGCCAGATAGAGAACGGCATTGCGCGCATCGAAGAGACGATGCCGAAGCTGATGGAGCTGGCGCAGGGCGGCACCGCCGTCGGCACCGGCCTGAACGCGCCGGTCGGCTTCGACACGATGGTGGCCGAACGCATCGCCGCCATCACGCAGATGAAATTCACCTCCGCGCCCAACAAGTTCGAGGCGCTGGCGGCGCATGACGCGATGGTGTTCACCCACGGCGCGATCAACACGGTTGCGGCGTCGATGTTCAAGATCGCGAACGACATCCGCCTGCTCGGCTCTGGCCCGCGCTCGGGCCTCGGCGAGTTGTCGCTGCCGGAGAACGAGCCCGGCTCCTCGATCATGCCGGGCAAGGTGAACCCGACGCAGTGCGAGGCGGTGACACAGGTCTGCACGCGCATCTTCGGCAATCATGCGACAGTCACATTCGCGGGATCGCAGGGCCACTTCGAACTCAACGTCTATAACCCAGTGATGGCCTACAGCTTCCTGCAGAGCGTGCGCTTGATGGCGGACTCGGCGGTGAGCTTCACCGAGCACTGTATCGTCGGCATCGAACCGCGCCGCGACAACATTAAGGCTGGTTTGGAACGTTCGCTGATGCTGGTCACCGCGCTGGCGCCAAAGATCGGCTATGACGCCGCTGCGAAGATCGCCAAGACCGCACACAAGAACGGCACGACGCTCAAGGAAGAAGCGCTCAAGACCGGGCTGGTGACGGCGGAGGAATTCGACGCCATCGTCCGCCCGGAAGACATGATCCACCCGAAATAGCACTGTGAAATCGCCGCGCACAGATCCGGCGGTGACCGGAGGCATGGTCGTCGAACAGAACAATTCGACCGGGCGCATCTCCTATTGGCAGGCGCGCGACAATCACAGCGAGTCCGACCGCAACGGCGTGAGCCTTGCCGAATACATCCATGCGATGTTCGGGCTGCTGCGCCAGGCGAAAAGCCGCGACGTGCTGATGATCGGCTGCGGCGGTGGGACGCTCGCGACCATGCTGCATCGTGTCGGTGTGAACGTTGTGATCGTGGACATAGATCCAGCCTCGTTCCAGATCGCGCATGATTACTTTTTTCTGCCGGACACGATCGAATGTCATGTCGCAGACGGGAAGAAATATCTCCAGAAAGAAACACGCCGCTTCGATGCCATCGTGCTCGACGCCTATTCCGCCGAAGAAATCCCGAAACACCTGGTCACCACAGCATTCTTCGAACTCGCCAAATCGCGCCTGCGTTCGCGCAATGCGATCCTGCTGTCGAACGTGATCCTCGCCGACGATGACGACCCAAAGGCCGAACGCCTGATGCAGACCATGCGCAAGACATGGCGCGATGTGCGGCTGCTGGATTCGGTTGGTTATGTGAACCGAAACGCCGTGATCGCCGCCGGTAGCGTGCGCGCGCTCAGGAAGCCGCGCCCGCTGATGCCGCCCGCCGTCGGCGCCCGCAAACTCGCGGCCGATATGAAGGTGCTGGCCTTTCACGCGCCGAAGTCTAAATAGAGGCAATGCTCAAGAAGCGCTCCTTCTCCCTGGCCGGTCATCGCACATCGGTGGCGCTGGAGGCGGAATTCTGGGCGGTGATCGAGGCGGAGGCGGCGCGTTCCGGCAAAAGCCTTGCCGCCTTCGTGTCGCAAATCGATGCGTCGCGCGGGGAATTTCCGCTGGCCAGCGCGCTGCGGCTGGCGGCGCTTGCGGCGGCAAAATCAGCTCCCTAATCTGCTGCTGACACAAGGCTGTCAGCAGATTGGCAGTAGAACCGGGGCGCCAACTCGGAGAGACCTATCATGATCACGCTCTATCATCGCCCGCAGACGCGTTCGGGCAGCATTGTGTGGCTGCTCGAAGAACTCGGCGCGCCGTATGAAACCAGGATCGTTGAATCGCTGCGCGGCCCGGACGGCAGCGGCAAGCCAGATCCGAACAATCCGCATCCGCATGGCAAGGTGCCCGTGATCACCGATGACGGCCACACGATTTTCGAGAGCGGCGCAATCGCGCTTTACCTCACCGACAAATTCCCGAAAGCGAAGATGGGCCCGATGCCCGGCGATGCGAAGCGCGGTGAATATCTCTCCTGGCTGTTCTATCGCCCCGGCGTGATGGAGCCCGCGTTCATGGAGCGTCGCTTCAACATCCAGCACGTCTACGGCGCGATGGGATGGGGCACGCCGGAGGAAGTCGAGCAGGTGATAAACGACCATCTGTCGAAGAACAAATATTTCCTCGGCGATGAATTCTCCGCGGCCGACATCATGGTCGGCGGCGGTGTGTACTTCATGACCCAGTTCAAGATGATGGCCGAGACGGACGTGACGAAGGAATACTGTGCGCGTCTCACGTCGCGCCCAGCATTCGCCAAGATGATGCAGGGGTAGATGGCCTCAAGTAGCGAAGCGATAGGCCAAACATAATGGCCGAGATCGTAAATCTCAGGCGGGCGCGAAAGGCAAAAGGCCGTGCGGAGAAAGACCGTGCGGCCGACGCCAACCGCGCCAAATTCGGCACGCCGAAATCGCTGCGCGCGCAAAACCTCGCCGAAGCGGAGAAAGCGGCGCGAGATGTCGAAGGCCACAAGCTCGATAGCGACGATGCGCAATGATACGCGCACGCTGTTTGTTAGTTCGACGCTTCTCAGCACATTGGCGTTCAACCTGACATTCTTCCTCCAAGAACTGTTCCTGGTCATACCGAAGGCAGTGACGCCGGGTCTTCATCCCGTCCTGTACCACAACAACCACATCTGGA
The DNA here is from genome assembly GCA_035502175.1 of Rhizomicrobium sp. Taxonomy (GTDB): domain Bacteria; phylum Pseudomonadota; class Alphaproteobacteria; order Micropepsales; family Micropepsaceae; genus Rhizomicrobium. The sequence goes on along the minus strand of DATJUS010000005.1, from coordinate 1,642 downwards.
CCGGAGACAGTCCATACGCGCCGCTTCTGCAGGGCACCGGCGCCCTCGCGGACATTATATGCGGTGTTGTGTTCTCGGTTCTGTTTGCAATATCTGCGCGGCAACCGACGACGGCGCGTCTTTTCCTGTTCTGGACGAGCTTCGAGGCGTTCGTCCAGGGTCTGCCGCAGACGGTGATCGGCGCGTTCGTTCCGCAGAATGATGTCGGCATGGCGCTGACCTATCTTGGGCTCTCCGCCAACGCGAAATTGGTGGTTGCCGTTGCGGCGGTTGCCGCGATGGGTGCTGCCGGTTTCTGGCTCGCACCCAAATTTGTCGCGGCTTTCGCAGACGAAAAGGAAGGCGCGACCGTCGGGCGACGCTTCGGCTTTATCGCCCGCACGGCACTTCTACCCTCATTGGTGATGGTGGTTTTGTCCATCCCGTTTCGCGTCCCGCGAAATATGATCGAGGTCGCGCTTGTCCCTCTTGTCTTCAATTTGTTCGGCATGATCTGGCTCCTGGCCGGCGCGTGGCGGCAGCCGGCCCTGCCCGTCGCGCCGCAGCCCGCGCGGCCTGACATCACCCGGCCGGCAATAGCCGTCGTCGCGCTGTTGGCGTTCTTCCAACTCGTTCTCCGGCCCGGTATTGCTTTTTGACAGCCGTTTCCAGTTGTTTTCAGATCGCATTCGGGTGTCAGTGCGACATATGAAAGCCGAGCCGCCAAACTTGCAATGAGCACACACCGCACCGGTCCGTTCGAAGGACTTCTTGTCGTTGACCTCACCCGGGTTCTGGCGGGGCCGTATTGCGCGATGATGCTCGCCGATATGGGCGCGCGCGTGATCAAGATCGAGCCGCCGGTGAAGGGCGACGACAGCCGCCACTACGGGCCGTGGCTCAAGGCGAAATCCGGGAAGGTGAAGTCGGGCTATTTCATCAGCGTCAATCGCGGCAAGGAATCCATCGCGCTCGATCTGAAAGCCGATGCCGACCGCAAGGTGTTCGAGGCGTTGCTGAGCAAAGCCGATGTGCTGATCGAGAATTATCGCGGCGGCACGATGGAAAAGCTCGGCTATGGCTACGATGCGTTGAAGGACAAGCATCCGCGCCTGATCTATGCCGCGGTATCGGGCTTCGGCCACACGGGGCCTTACGCGAAACGCCCCGCTTACGACATGATCGCGCAGGCGATGGGCGGGGTGATGAGCCTCACCGGCCATCCCGGCCAGCCACCGACGCGCGTCGGCACCTCGACCGGCGACATCACGGCAGCGCTGTTCGCGACCATCGGCGTCGTCACTGCCCTGTACGATCGCGAAAAGACCGGACGCGGACAGAAGGTGGATGTCGCGATGCTCGACAGCCAGGTGGCCGTGCTGGAGAATGCGATCTCGCGCTACGTCGCGACCGGCGAAGTGCCAGGCAAGCTCGGCAGCCGCCATCCATCCATCGCGCCGTTCGCCGCGTTCGCGACCAAGGACGGCCACATCGCCATCGCCGCCGGCAACGACGATCTGTGGGCGCGTGTCTGCCGCGTCATCGGCCGCGAAGAACTGATCGCCGACGACCGCTTCCGCACCAACCCGTCGCGCGTGGACCACGTCGACGCGATGGCAGCGGAGATGGAGACATCGCTCTCCGCAAAGTCCTCAAAAGAATG
>DATJUS010000004.1:0-7746 GCA_035502175.1 Rhizomicrobium sp. | reverse complement strand
AGTTCCCCTTCGTGCGGGTACGGGGGGAGATCAGCGGGTTGAAATTCCATTCCTCCGGTCATGTCTATTTCGATCTGAAAGACGATAAGGCAGTCCTCAACGCCGTGGTGTGGAAGCAGACCGCGCGGCTGCTGAAGCTTCGTCCGGAACAGGGGCTGGAGGTCGTCTGCACCGGGCGGATCACAACCTATCCGGGCTCCTCGCGCTACCAAATCATCGTCGAGCAGCTCGAACTCGCCGGCGTCGGTGCGCTCATGGCGATGCTGGAGGAGCGCAAGAAAAAGCTCGCCGCCGAAGGCCTGTTTGACGCTGCGCACAAGAAGCCTTTGCCGTTTCTGCCGGAGGTCGTCGGCGTCATCACCTCGCCGACCGGCGCGGTGATCCGAGATATCATGCACCGGCTGAACGACCGCTTTCCGCGGCGCGTGCTACTCTGGCCCGTGGCGGTGCAGGGCGAGAAAGCCGCCGCCGAGATCGCCGCTGCCATCGCCGGGTTCAATGCGTTCGGGTCAGGCAAGTTGCCGAAGCCGGATGTTCTGATCGTCGCGCGCGGTGGCGGCTCCATCGAAGACCTGATGGCCTTCAACGAGGAAACCGTCGTTCGCGCCGCTTTCGCGAGCACGATCCCGCTGATCTCCGCGGTGGGCCATGAGACAGACACAACGCTCATCGATTTTGTCTCCGACCGTCGCGCGCCAACGCCGACCGCCGCCGCCGAGATGGCTGTTCCGCTTCGCAGTGAGCTATTGGGGCAGGTTGCCGATTTCGAGCGTCGGACCCTGCGCTGCTTTACGAAAGGCATGGGGGACCGGCGCAGGCATCTGTCCCAGCTCGCCCGCGTGCTGCCGCGTGCCGACCAGTTGTTCGCTCAACCACGCCAGCGCTTCGATCACGCGGCAGAGAAGCTCGGCCAGGCGCTTCGTCGCAATCTTCAGGAACATCGCCGTGCATTTGCAGAGGCCGCGGCGCTGCTACGTCCGAAGCCGATCGCGACCCATATCGGTGTCTGCAGCGAGCGGACGGAATTGCTTGGCCGCCGCATGACGCGAGCACAAACCGCGCGGCTTGCGGAGGGCCGACGCCATGTCGATGCGCTGGGGCGTGTCCTCGAAGGGCTAAGCTACAGAAGTGCGCTTGAACGCGGCTTCGCGCTGGTACGAGACGAGAATGGCAAAATCAAACGCCGTGCCGCGCAGGTGGGAAGCGGCGAAGGGCTTTCGCTGACCTTTGTGGATGGTGATGTCGGTGTTGTCGCGACCGGAACCCCACCGAAGCCGAGAACCCGCGGCAAACCGTCCGGCGGGCAGGGGAGTTTATTCTGAGCGTTCGGCTGGTAGACTAGGCGCATGAACAAGATGGAACGCGATCTGAGGCCGCAAGGGCCTGCCGATGTCGAGTATCTCGACGGCGAATACCACGTCGTGAGGGCGGGAACCTATGTGGTCTGTGCCGTGACCGGCACGCATATCCCGCTGGATGCACTGCGCTATTGGAGCGTCGATCTGCAGGAGGCTTATGCGTCTCCCGCGATCGCGCTGAAGCGCATGCAGGAGACGGGGCGCACGCCGCAATGATCGAACGCCGCGCGTTCCTGGCCAGCGGATGCGCATTTGCCGTGTTGCCGCTTGGCGGACGCGCCGATGCCGTGGCGCGGCTGGCGATCAGAGGGTCTCTGCAGCAAAGCGGCCTTGTCGTTGGCACGGCCAAGGATGCAGCCGTGACTGTCGATGGGCAGTCGTCCCATGTTTCGCCCGAAGGCCTTTTCGCGTTCGGCCTGAATTACGACCAGACGAAGTCGAGCACCGTCGTCGCGAAGTTCGATGACGGCAAGAGCGAAACGCGTGAGATCGTTCCGGTCGTGCGCAAATACGATATCCAGCATGTGAACGGATTGCCGCAGAAATTCGTGACGCCTCCTGCCGAAGTCGAGGAGCGCATCAAGCGCGAGAACGCGTTGGTCTATGAGGCGCGTAAACGTGACACCGCGGCGACCGATTTCGCGCAAGCTTTCGACTGGCCGATCAAGGGCATCGTCAGCGGCACATTCGGCAACCAGCGTATCGACAACGGCACGCCGATGGCACCGCATTTCGGCGTCGATATCGCGGCGCCGAAAGGAACGCCGATCCATGCACCGGTCGATGGCGTCGTTACACTGGCGGAGCCCGACTTCTATCTCACTGGCGGCACGACGATGCTGGACCACGGTCATGGCGTCTCGACCGTTTATCTTCATCAGGACGAGTTGAAGGTGAAGGTCGGCGATGCGGTGAAGCGCGGCGATGTCATCGGGCTTGTCGGCATGAAGGGGCGCGCCACCGGTCCGCATCTGCACTGGGGCATGAACTGGTTTCAGATGCGGCTCGATCCTTCGCTGTCGGCTGCCACACCGGCGCCCGAGAAGGGCTAGGATTTCTTCAGGTTCTTGGTCTCGTCACGCGCCGTTTTCCAGCGGCGGTGGATCCAAAGCCATTGCGACGGGCGCGCGCGGACGGCGGCTTCCATCGCCGCGTTGATCTTCTCCGTCAACGCTTGCACATCCGCATCGTGATCGCCGGTCGGCGTATACTCAATCGGAGGATGCACCGTCATGCGGAACCGGGCGCCGCCGAGTCTTTCGTTCGACGCCGGTAGAAGCGTGGATCCCAGCTTGAGCGCGAGCGCGGCTGGAGCGGGTGTCGTCGGGGCCGGGCGGCCAAAGAAGGGCGCCATCACGCCTTGCTCGGTCTTCTGATCGACCAGCAGCAAGATGCAAAGCCCGCGCCGCAGCATCGTGAAGATCTTGCGTGTTCCCTGCGCGCCTTTGCCGATCTGCACTTTCGGGCCGGCGCTCGCGCGCATGCGCGAGATGTAATTGTCGACGTAAGGATTGTTCGGCGGACGATAGACGAGACCGCCGTCATAGCCGAGTTGTGTCGCCATCACCGGCATGCCTTCCCAATTGGCGAAGTGGCCAGAGATGAACATGACGCCCTTGCCACGCGCGATCTCCGCGTCGGCGATTTCCTTGCCGGTGATTTCGAGACGCGGGTTGGGCCCGGTGACCTTCAGCTTGTCGAGATGCGGATATTCCGCAACCGTACGACCGAGATTGTCGCACATCTCGCGGATGATCCGCTCCATCTCCTCGGACTTCATATCGGGGTAGGCAGCGCGAAGGTTTTCGCGCGCCCGGTTCATCACGCCGCCGATGCGATAGAACACATGGCGCCCGATGAATCCGCCCAGCGCCGAAGCGGCGTCGATGCCCAGCAGACGAAAAAATCCCATGAACAGGAAGAACGGGATCGCCTCGCCGACGTAGCGGAGGCGCTCTGCGAACGTTAACGGCTTTTCGGCGTCGCTATCGGACATGATGGAAGGCGCGCTAAGCCTTCCCGGGCAGGCTGTCAAGCAAGCGGTGCAGCGGCGCGGAATCGTCAAACGTCGCGCGCACCGGCAGGGCACGGATTCCTTCGCGCTCAAGCGGCGTGAGCCGCACGTAATCTTTTTCCGTTGTCACAAGCTCGGCATTGTTGGCGCGCGCTTTGGCTCGCAGCCTTGCGATCTCGCCTGCCGTATATTTGTGGTGATCGGCATAACTCTTCGTATTCAGAAGATCGGCACCCTGTGCCCGCAGGGATTGAAAGAATTTGTCGGGCCTTCCGATCCCCGCGAATGCAACAACGCGGCGGCCGGCGATATCGGGTTCGAGATGCGTCAGATGGGTCCGCAGAATGGGCTTGGAGAAATCGCCGAACGACGGCGCGCCGTCTCCGGTAACGATCGCGGCGTCGGCGCGCGCCAAACCTTGCGCAACCGGCTCGCGCAAGGGGCCGGCTGGCACGACGCGGCCATTGCCGAACTTCGCCTCGCCATCGATGACAACCAGGGAAAGGTCCTTCGCGAGCGTGAAATTCTGATGGCCGTCATCCATGACGATAGTGTCGGCGCCATGCTCGACGGCCAGGATTGCGCCGGCGCGCCGGTCGCGGGAGACGATCACCGGCGCCGTGTGGGCGAGCAGAAGCGGCTCGTCTCCGACTTCGGCCGCATAATGATCGGCGGTGACCTCCAGCGGTCCACGGAGCTTTCCGCCATAACCGCGCGAAAGGAAAAAGGGTTTTCGGCCACGCTCAATCAGCAAGCGGGCGATCTCTATGGAGACCGGCGTCTTGCCGGTGCCACCGACGCTCAGATTGCCGACGCAAATCACGGCAGCGGTGGGACGGTAGGGCGTGGCGTGGGCTGCTTTCCAGGCGACGCTGGCGCCGTAGAGCCATCCCAGCGGCGCAAGCAATCGCGCGCGCCAGTCGTCGTGCATCCAGAAATCAGGCGCGCGCATCGCAGGCCAGGAGCTGTTCCACGGCCGTCAGCGTCTTGGCGACGGCGCCGCCAAGCGTGGCTGCCGCTGCCGCCGCCCTCGCGCCGATCGTCTTCGCCGCATCGCGGTCAATCAGGAGATTGCGCGCTATTTCGATGATCTCGGTGCTGGACCGCACAAGACCCAGACCTTGCGCGCGGAAGATGGCGTCGTAGGCGCTCGTGAAATTGAATGTGTGGGGCCCCGCAAGCACCGTGCAATCGAGCCTTGCCGGCTCGAGCGGATTCTGCCCGCCGTGACGAACGAGGCTGCCGCCGACGAATGCAAACGGCGCAAGGCGATAAAAGAGCCCGAGTTCGCCCATCGTGTCCGCGATGTAGACCGCAGTGTCGCCGGCGGGCAATTCGCCTTGCGCGCGCCTCCGGGCGGGGCGCGTGCCGCAAAGCATCGCGATCTCCGCACCGCGCTCGATGTGGCGAGGTACGAGTACCGTGAGCAGATCGGGAATGGTCTGGCGCAAGGAATCGTGCACCGGAAGAATGGTTTCGTCTTCGCCGGGGTGTGTCTGCGCGGCGAGGAGCACTGGCCTGCCGCCGATCGCCTGTTGAAGGGCGCTCAATTGCGCGGGATTCGCCGGCAGCGGCGGTGCGTCGGCTTTCAGGCTCCCGATGGTGTGGACGCCGTGCGCGCCCAATCGACGGAAGCGTTCAGCGATCTCTTCGTCCTGGGCGAGACAGAGATCGAATGCAGCCAGCAGGGCGGCCGCCGTTTTCGGCGCCCAACTCCACCCCCCAAAGGAACGCTCAGACATGCGCGCGTTGACGAGCGCGAGTCTGACGCCACGCTCTTTCGCGCCGAGCACCAGGTTCGGCCACATGTCGGAATCGACAAAAAGGCCGATCTGCGGGCGCCAATGGTCCAGAAAGCGCGCTGTCGCCGACGGTGTGTCGATCGGGATGAATTGATGGATGGCGCGGGGAGGGAGCCGCTCCTGCATGACCTTTGCAGAACTCACGGTTCCGCTGGTCACCAGCACAGTGCGATTTTCCTGGCGTAACAACGCTTCGATCAAAGGCAGTGCGGCAATGCACTCTCCGACACTGGCGCCATGGACCCAGACGAGCGGCCCGTCAGGGCGCGGCGGCAGGTCGATGCCGAGCCGTTCGTGTATGCGTGCCTCGTCTTCTTTGCCGCGGCCGGCACGGCGACGAAGGAAAAGCGGAATTGCCGGCGCCAGGATTGCCGAAGCGGTGCGATAGGCGCGGAACCCGATCGGTGTAGCCCCCATCCGCTCACCCAACCTTCGTCACGGGAGCGGAGGCGTCGTCGAAATCGTTTTGGTACAGGCGCGAGTACAGACCGCCACGCGCGATCAACTCCGCATGGGTGCCAAATTCGACTATCGCGCCGCGATCCATCACGTAGATGCGATCGGCGTCGAGAACGGTGGAGAGCCGATGCGCGATGACGATGGTTGTGCGGTTCTTCATCAGGCGCGCCAGTGCTTCCTGCACCTGGCGCTCGCTTTCGGTATCGAGCGCGGACGTCGCTTCGTCGAGCAGGAGGATGGGCGCGTTGCGCAGCATGGCACGCGCGATGGCGATACGCTGGCGCTGGCCGCCTGAAAGCTTCAGACCGCCTTCGCCGACGCGGGTGTCATAACCTTCAGGGAGTAGCGTGATGAATTCATGCGCCGCGGCGTCGCGTGCCGCCGCCTCGATGTCGTCACGGGTCGCGCCAAGACGGCCGAGCCCGATATTTTCGGCGACGCTCTCATCGAACAGGATGGGATCCTGGGTGACCAGCGCGATGTTCGCGCGAAGCGACTTGAGCGTGACGTCCATGATGTCCCGCCCGTCGATTTCGATCTTGCCGGAATCGATGTCGTAGAAGCGCAGCAGCAGATTGAAGATCGTCGACTTGCCGGCGCCCGAAGGACCGACGAGGGCGACCTTCTGGCCCGGCGCCACCTCGAAATTGATGGCATCAATCGCGGGGTCTTCTGCGTCGGCATGATAGGTGAAGCCGACATTCGTGAAATGCACCGCGCCACCTTTGGGTGCGGGGAGGATCGAGAGATCGGTTGCACCGGCATGGTCGCGAATAGCCGGCTTGGCGTCGATGACGGCGAAGACCCGGTTCGCGGCGGCGGTGCCGCTGGAAAGCAGCGGCCAGAACTGGCTCAGATTGCGCACCGGCTCCTGCGCCAGCAGCATTGCGGCAATGAAGGCGGAGAAGCGGCCGATGTCTAGTTGGCCGTGCAATGACTGATAGCCGGCAAAGAGAATGGTCGCCGCAAGCACGAAGCCCACGAAAATGTCCGTCGCGGGCGCGGCAGCTGCGCGGCGGCGAACAACTTTCAGGAGTGTCTTGAGCCGGATGTCGATCCGCGTCTGAGCTCGCTCGGATGCGTAATGCTCCAGGCCGTAAGCCTTGACGATGCGGCGCCCGTCCAGTGCTTCGGAGAGTGCGGTGGAAAGGCCGCCGGTTTGCTCCATGCCCCGTGTGGCCGCGCGGCGCAGAGAGCCGCCGATGCGCTCCATAGCCCACGCGATGGCCGGCAGGGCGAGCAGGGAGATCAAGGCCAGCTGCCAGTCCTGATAGAACATCACCACGGCGAATGCGACGAGCTGCACCGACTGCAACGCGATGGCGGAAATGGCTTGTGCGGAAGCATCGCGCATCAGGCTCACATCGTAGATGAAGCCGGAAACGAATTGGCCGGAGTGCACAGCGTTGAGAGACGCAAGATCGCGCGCCATCAGGCTGTCGAACATGTCGCGCTGGCACGCGGCGACGACGCGTTCGCCGACAGTGTCGAGCAGGCTCTTCTGTCCGTACGAGCTCGCGGCACGTATGCCCATGACCAGAACAACGCAAAATGTGATCGGCCAGAGAAGCTCCGCCTTCTTCTGCACGAACAGAAACTTGATCGTGAATTTGATGAGGATCGGCAGCGACGCGTTGGTTCCGGCAGCGACAAGCATGCAGGCGATGGCTATCGCCACTGTCGGCCACTGTCCGGATACATAGTCCCGCACGAGCCGGCGCATGATCGCGCCAACACCGGCCGGCCGGTCGCTCGCTGGGGTGGCTATCGTCATGACGCCGTCGTGTAGCACGACGCCTGCCTCGCGGCGAGGTAAAGCCTCAATGCTCGGGCTCCATCAACCTGTGAATGTGGACCACGAAATAGCGCATCTGGGCGTTATCGACGGTGCTTTGTGCCTTGCCACGCCAGGCCTTCAGCGCGCTGGCATAGTTCGGGTACATGCCCACGATATCGAGCTTGTTGAGGTCCTTGAACTCCATGCTTCCGGGCGACGTCAGTTCGCCGCCGAAAACCAGGTGCAGAAGTTGTTGGGGGGCATGTTCGGCCATGATCGATCCTATTGTCTTGGCAGTTTGATATGCGCGACGCGCGCCAGCAGCTTGGCGTGAAG
>DATJUS010000003.1:0-10445 GCA_035502175.1 Rhizomicrobium sp. | reverse complement strand
TATCGATCCAACGGAAATTGGGAGGCAGCGATATGCGGTCGAAATGTTTTGCAGCGGGAACAGTGCTTGTCGCCGCGTTGGCCCTTTCGGGCTGCGGCACAAACCCGGGTGACCGCGCGGTGTCAGGCGGCATGATCGGCGCCGGCGCAGGTGCCGTGATTGGCGCGGCCACGGGCAATCCGGCGGCTGGCGCGGCCATTGGTGGCGTGACTGGCGCGGTTGTCGGCGCAGCGACAAATCCCTGCGATCTCGATCTCGGTCAACCATTCTGGAAAGACCATGGTGGACGTGCAGGCTATGAAAAGCGTTGCGGGCACCCCCCTCCCGGCTAGCGCGATAGTAGTCTGTTTCAACGGCGCAGGCCCGCACCAGAAGCGGGTCTGCGTCGATGCTTGTGCGGGCGGCGCATCGAACGCATCATGGCGAGATGACTGAGCAGGCACCGCTTCTGGACATTGTGTTGCGGCCGGCGCCGCCGATGAGTCCGCGTGCACTGTCCATCATCCTCGGCATCGTCATCGCGATGAATCTCGTCTTCGCAATTTATTTCGTGTCGCGCGGCGCATGGCCGATGATGCCGTTCATGGGCGCGGATATCGCGCTGCTCGCCTGGGCCTTCCGCGCCAGCACACACGCCGCCAAACGCGAAGAACACGTCGTGCTGACGCCATCTCTGCTCAACATCGCGCGCAAGTCGCCGGAGGGCGCGGTGAGCGAAGTCGCTCTCAATCCCTATTGGGTGCGCGTCGATTTCTCCGATCCGCCCGAACATGCGAGCCAGCTCACGCTCTGGAGCCACGGCAAAGGCGTGCGGGTCGGCAGCTTCCTGCCACCGCTGGAGCGCGCGTCGTTTGCGGAGCGGCTGAAAGCGGCGCTGCGCGCTGCCCGGGCGACACCGGTCTAAGCAAGTTTCGGGTGGGAACGGGCGCGGCGAACGCCCATATTCGGCCCATGAGCGAAGTCATTCCCATCACCGAGGGCGGGCCGGACTGGAAGCGGATGGGCCGGGCGATCCGGTATCTGAGCGAACACTATCTCGAACAGCCGCGCCTCGAAGAGGCGGCGGAATCCGTCGGGCTATCGCCGTTCCATTTCCAGCGCCTGTTCACGCGCTATGTCGGTGTTAGCCCGAAATCGTTCGTCGGACACCTGACGCTCGATCACGCCAAGCTTGAACTTGCGCGCGGTCAAAGCGTGCTTGGCGCAGCGCTGGATGCCGGGCTATCGGGGCCGTCGCGCCTGCACGATCTCTCCCTGAAGATCGAGGCGATGACGCCGGGCGATTACGCGCGCGGCGGCGAAGGCGTGACGATCGAATACGGCTTTGTCGATTGTCCCTTCGGTATCGCGCTCGTCATGGCGACGGAGAAGGGTGTGTGCGGCCTCGCCTTCGGCGATGAGAACGAAGAAGACACGATGATGGACGACATGCGCGCCCGCTGGCCGCGCGCAATCTATCGCGAAAACAAATCCCGTGCCGAAACCATCGTGAAACAGATCTTCGAAACCGAAGGCGGCGATCTTCCGCTGCATCTGATCGGCACGCCGTGGCAGATCAAGGTGTGGCAGGCGCTGCTGGAAATCCCGTCGGGAAAAGTCACGACCTATCGCACCATCGCGGAGAAGGTGCACAGCGCGAAGGCGAGCCGTGCCGTCGGCACCGCAGTCGGACGCAATCCGATCTCATGGCTAATCCCGTGTCATCGCGTTTTAGGAAGCGATGGCGCACTGCACGGCTATCACTGGGGCCTGACGCGCAAGCGCTCAATGCTCGCGCTGGAAGCGGCGCGTCAGGACAATCCCAAGACGTCCGCCATCGCATAGAGGCCGGGCTTCTTGCCCTGCCCCCATTTTGCGGCAGCGAGCGCACCGGCTGCGAAGATGCGCCGATCTTCCGCGCTGTGCGAGAGCACAAGCCGTTCACTTGGCCCCGCGAGGATCACCTGATGCTCGCCGACGATGCTGCCCGCGCGCAGCGAGGCGTATTCGACATCGTTGCGCTCCGACGCGGCGCCCAACAGCAGCGCCGTCCCCGACGGCGCATCGACCTTGTGCTTGTGATGCATCTCGAAGATGCGCAGATCGAAACTGGGCAACGCCTTTGCGGCCTGCTTCACCAGCGCGGCGAGCAGATTCACGCCGAGACTCATGTTTCCGGATTTGATGATGACGGCGTGGCGCGCCGCGGCGCGGATTTTTGCTTCGTCGTCGGCGGAGAAACCCGTCGTGCCAATCACATGGACGATGCGCGCCTGCGCCGCGAGCGCGGCCAATTCGACCGAGTTCTTCGGCGTGGTGAAATCGATCAGGGCTTCGGCTTTGGCGATCAGCGGCAACGGGTCTTCGCCGTGGCTGAAGACGCCGGACAACTCGAAACCGTCTTCATGCTCTATCGCGCTGGCGAGAACTTTGCTCATGCGGCCGGAACGGCCGGCGATGATCGTCTTGATGCTCACCTTTGCCCCATACGCTCGATGAAATATTGCACGATCGCCTGCCCGAACCACGGCACGGTCAGGATGAACGCCGAACCGACAAGACGCACCAGTGTCGTCTGGTCGAACGGCCATTCATGCACCGCCTGGATGCGCGCCTCATAGGCGAGAAGGCCCTGGAGATGATCGCCCGGATCGTGGCGCGCGGCTTCGATCTCCGTGCGCACGCGTTCGAGTTCGGCGGCTTTGGCGATGCGGATTTTGCGGCGGACCATTTCCATGGTGGCGACGAAAATCCAGATGCCCATCGCCGCGCAACCGGCGAGCAGGAAGATGGTGAAGGGGTCGATGCGCCCACCGATGAAGAACAGGCAGATCACCGCGCTCACCACGAACCAGATCAGCGCCGCGCGTGCCGCCGAGCGGCCGATCACGGACAGGCGGTCCGCGCGCAAGAGATCGATGACCAGCCTGTTTTCGATGTTGTGACGCGTGTCGCGGCTTGCGCCGCGTGTCAGTGCGACACCACGCGCAAACAGAACCGAGATCAAAACCGTGACGACACAGAACCAGCCATAGGTCGCAAGCGTCTGCAGCGCCGGCGTCGGCCGCACGATGGTCCAGCACAGAAGGAGCCCTATGACGATCCCGGTAACCGTGGCGCGCCGGAGATTCGCACTGCCGGGCGTCAACGCCGTCACCTCGCACGCATCCGCGATGCCGCCTTTGAGCACCGCCGCATGCGCCATGAGATCGGCGCGCTCCCGCACCCGCGAGAAGCGCTGCATCCCGAGCACCGTGGTGATAAGCAGCGAGAAGATCAGTGCAAACCGCGTGGATACGGAGATGCTCACGCCGTGCGCATCGACGTCGACCAACGCGATTCCGGAGAGGGTCGCAGCAACGGCAAAGCTTCCGACCAGCAGCGCAAAGATCAGCAGCGCCGTCCAGAACGTGTTGAACGGCGACAGCACGAACAGGCGCTGTTCGAGATAGGCGCTGCGGTCGTTGCGCTTAAGTTCAGCTTCGATATCCGCAGGGACAGGTTCGTGCATGACCGAGCTTAGCGCCATTCCTACCCTCCCCTTGAAGGAGGGTCGAAAAATACTTCGAACACAGTGAGAAGGATTTTTCGGGGAAGGGTCAAGTTTGGCCCGTTACCCCTCCCCGAAGCGCTTCGCGCTTCGACCCTCCCTCAAGGGGATGGTTGGAAATCAGGCCTTGGTGTCGACGCCGTTGCCAGACCCGGTTGCCGCCTCGCGGCGGGCGACCGTGACCATGGCCGGGCGCAGCAGGCGGTCACCGATCTTGTAGCCGGACTGGACCACATCGACGATGCTGCCCGCGGGCTTTTCGCCACCCGGCACCTCGGCGATGGCCTGATGCAGGTTCGGATCGAATTTGCCGTCCGAGGTGTCGATCACGGCGACGCCGTGGCGCTCCATCGTCTGCAACAGCTGGCGCTCCGTGGCTTCCACGCCTTCCAGCACCGCCTTGATCTGCGGATCGGCAGCGGCACGCAGCTCGGCAGGGGCAGCCGCCAGCGCGCGCGCGAAATTGTCGGCGATCTGCAGCATGTCGCGCGCGAACTTCGTCACCGCGTATTGCGAGGCATCCTGCTTCTCGCGCTCGGCACGGCGGCGCGTGTTCTCGGTCTCGGCGAGCGCGCGCAACAGCCGGTCGCGCAGATCGGCGGCCTCCGCACGCGCAGCATCGAGTTCATTGGTTTCAGTCTGCGGGTCCAATTGTTGTCCGTCGTCGCTCATAGTGTTCTCACTTAACCCAGAAGACGGCCGATCACCTTTGCGGTGTGATCGACCATCGGAATGATCCGTCCATAGTTCAAACGCGTCGGGCCCAAAACACCGATCACGCCCACGACCTTGCCCTGCGCATTCGCGTAAGGCGCGGCCACAATCGAAGAGCCGGACAGCGAAAACAGCCGGTTCTCCGATCCAATGAAAATGCGCACACCGTCGCCCTGTTTCGCAAGTTCCATCAGGCGGATGAGATCGGCCTTGCGCTCGATATCGTCGAAAAGGTTGCGCACACGCTCCAGATCGATCTGCGCATCGACGCTGTCGAGCAGATGGGACGTGCCGCGCACGATCAGAACCTTTTCGTTGCCTTCCGAAGGCGCAAGCGTCGCCAGACCCTCGGCCACGATCTTGGCGGTGAGCACATCCAGTTCCGCGCGTTCGGTATCCAGTTCGGCGGCAATCTCCGCGCGCGCATCTTCCAGTGTGCGGCCGCGCAGGCGCGCGTTCAGATAGTTCGAAGCTTCCGACAGCGCCGACACCGGCAGACCTATCGGCGTATCGATCATGCGGTTTTCGACCTGGCCGTCTTCGCCAACGATCACGACCAGCGCCTTGCCCGGCGCGACGGCGACGAACTCGACATGCTTCAGCACCGTGTCCTGTTTCGCCGCGACCACGAGACCGGCGCAACGCGACAGGCCAGAGAGCATCGTCGTCGCCTGGGTCAGCACATCCTCGATGCCACGGCCGGTGCCGTTGATGCGCGCTTCGATCTGCACGCGCTCATCGGGCGCGAGCTGGCCGATCTCGAGCAAGCCATCGACGAACAGACGCAGGCCCTTCTCCGTCGGCACGCGGCCGGCGCTGGTATGCGGCGCGTAGAGCAGGCCCATGGCCTCCAGATCCGCCATTACGTTGCGGATCGAGGCAGGGGAGAGCTGGACCGGCAGGCGCTGGGACAGGGTGCGCGAACCTACGGGCTCGCCCGAGGTCAGGAACGCGTCCACCAGATGGCGGAAGACCTCGCGCGGGCGCTCGCCCAATGGGGCACCGGTATATCGCTGGAAAGTTCCGTCCAAGCCTTTGATCCGATTAAACTTTATCTAAACACCGGGGCGCGGTTTGCACTCGCGGAGCCTGACCGCTAGGTAACGGCCCGACCGCCAAACATCAAGGTATAGACCATGCGCAGCCGCGCGCCCGATCAATTGCGTCCCGTCGGCCTGGAACCCGGATTCACCCGCCACGCCGAGGGCTCCTGCCTCGTCAAATTCGGCGATACCCATGTGCTCTGCACCGCCAGCTTGGATGAGGGCGTGCCGGGGTTTCTGCGCGGCACCGGTAAAGGCTGGGTGACGGCGGAGTACGGCATGCTGCCGCGCTCGACCCATAGCCGCATGCGCCGCGAGGCCGCCGCGGGAAAGCAGTCCGGCCGCACGCAGGAGATCCAGCGTCTGGTCGGACGTTCGCTGCGCGCGATCACCGACCTGACCGCACTCGGCGAGCGCCAGATCGTCATCGACTGCGATGTGCTGCAGGCCGATGGCGGCACCCGCACGGCCTCGATCACTGGCGGCTATGTCGCGCTGGCGCAGTGCATCGCCTATATGAAGAAGACCGGCATGGTGACGAAGCCCGTGCTGAAGGATTATGTCGCCGCGATTTCCTGCGGCATCGTCAAAGGCGGCGCGCTGCTCGATCTCGATTACGACGAAGACTCGACCGCCGAGACCGACGCGAATTTCGTGATGACGGGCGCCGGTGGCCTTGTGGAAATTCAGGGCACCGCGGAAGGCGCGCCGTTCAGCGACGAAGAATTCACCGAATTGCTGCGCCTCGCGCGCAAGGGCATCGGCGAATTGGTCGAAGCGCAGAAGCGCGTGCTCGGATGAGGCTGAAACGCGGCGACGCGCTGGTCGTCGCAAGCCACAACAAGGGCAAGGTGCGCGAGATCGAAGAACTGCTCGCGCCGTTTGGATTCGCGGTGAAAGGCGCAGCCGAGCTTGGCCTTGCCGAACCCGAAGAGACCGAAATGACGTTCGAAGGCAACGCGATCCTGAAAGCGCGTGCCGCGGCGAACGCGAGCGGATTGATGGCGCTCGCCGATGATTCCGGACTGAGCGTTGCGGCACTCGACGGCGCGCCGGGCATCTACTCCGCGCGCTGGGCCGGTAAGAGCAAAGACTTCTCCTTCGCCATGGCGCGCGTCGAGCGCGAACTGAAGGAGAAAGGCGCAACCGATCTTTCCGCAAAGTTCGTCTGCGTTCTGGCGCTGGCCGCGCCCAATGGCGAGACTGAAACCTTCCGCGGCGAGGTCGAAGGTCATCTCGAATTCCCGCCACGCGGCACCAAAGGCTTCGGCTACGACCCGATCTTCGTGGCAAATGGCATGACCGAGACCTTCGCCGAGATCGAACCGGCCGCGAAACACGCCATGAGCCACCGCGCGCATGCGTTCGAGAAATTCGTGGCGGCATTGAAGTTGAAGGCGAGCGCGTGAAGAGCCAGCTACTTAACCTCCCCCTTTGTGGGGAGGTCGAAGCGCGAAGCGCTTCGGGTGGGGGCGGCTCTATCGGCAGGTACCGCCCCCCACCCGAAAAACTTATCGCTGCGCTCAAAGTTTTTCGACCTCCCCACAAAGGGGGAGGTTAAATGTTCGGCATCTATGTCCACTGGCCGTTCTGCGCGGCGAAGTGTCCGTATTGCGATTTCAATTCCCACGTCCGCGCGAAGATCGAAGAGGACGGCTGGATCGACGGCATCGTCCGCGAGCTTGAATACACGGCCGCGCTGCAGGGCGAAGATCGGCCGGTCGTCTCCACTGTATTCTTCGGTGGCGGCACGCCGTCTTTGATGAGCGGACGCGCCGTCGGGCGCATCATCGAAGCCATCCGCAAATTGTGGCGCACGACGAACGATATCGAGATCACGCTCGAATCCAATCCCGCGAGTGCGGATGCGGAGCGCTTCGCCGATTATCGCAGCGCCGGCGTGAACCGTCTGTCGCTCGGCGTGCAGGCGCTGAACGATTCCGCTCTGAAGATGCTCGGCCGGTTGCACAATGTCGAAGAAGCGAAACGCGCGTTGGGGTTGGCGCAGAAGACTTTCGATCGCGTGTCCCTCGATTTGATCTATGCGCGACCGGATCAGACCATCGAAGCGTGGCGTCGCGAACTGAAAGAGGCGCTCGCCTTCGGCACTGAGCATCTGTCGCTCTACCAGCTCACCATCGAACCCGCGACGCCGTTCGCGACGCTGTATCGAACGGGAAAGCTCGTCATTCCGGATGAGGACCGCGCGGCGGCGCTTTACGAAACGACGCAGGAGGTGACCGAAGAAGCAGGCCGTCCGGCCTACGAGATCTCGAACCACGCGCCGCCTGGTGCGGAAGCGCGCCACAACCTGCTCTATTGGCACTATGGCTCCTACGCCGGTGTCGGGCCCGGCGCGCATGGACGGATCGATCTGAACGGCAAGCGATATGCGACCTCGACCGAGCGTCTTCCCGAACGCTGGCATGAACGGGTTCTCCGCGACGGTCATGGCCTCGTCGAGAAAAGCGAAATCAGCAACAGCGACGCGGCACGCGAACATCTGCTGATGAACCTGCGCCTGTCGGAAGGACTCGATCTCACGAGCTATCGCGTGCGCTGGGGCACGGTGCCGGACGAAGCGCGCATCGCGCCGCTCGCCGGCGAAGGCTTGGTCACCCTCCACGACAACCGCCTGACCGCGACACCGCGCGGACGGCTTGTCCTCAACAGCGTGATCGCGGCGCTCGCCGACTAACTGCCCTTGTGCTCGAAGGTCGACGGCGCGGGGCTGACGACTTCGAAGCCGCCGGGACGCACGGCAAGCACAGACAGGCCGCGCTCGATCGCGCCGTTGTCGCGGAAGCGGAAGATGCCGTCCACGCCGGTGAAGCCATTGGGATCGGTGAGATTGGCCTGGGTGAAGCGATGATAGGCCGGGCCTTCGCCGATCAGCGCCGCCAGCGACACCGCATCATAGGCAAGGGCTGCCAGCGGCGGCGGTGCGGAGCCGAAAGCGTCGCGATATTTCACGACAAAGCTGCGGTCCGCGTTCGGCGCGGGCGCGGCGAGCCAGCTGTCGCGCAGCGAATCCTCCTTGGCGATCGCAAGATCATCCCACAAGCCCGTGCCAAGCAGCTTGATATTCGCGGTGTCGACACCGTTGGTCTTCAGGGTCGCAGCGATGGTGCGCAGCGGCGCGCCGCCCTGGGGAATGAACACGGCGTCCGGCGCGCTCCTCGCGATCGCACTCGCCTGGTCGGACAGATTGGCCGTGCTCGAAAAGTGTTCGACCGCAGCGATTGTGCCGCCGTTCGCGGCGACGGCTTCGCGGAACGCATTCTCGCTCACCTTGCCATACGCGGTGGTGGGAATGAGCGCGGCGAAATTCTTGCGGCCCTGCGAGGCCGCATAGGCGACGACGCGGTGAACCTCGGTTTCTGGCTGGAAGCTGAGCAAATACACGCCATCGCCGGCAACACTGCGATCCGTCGAGAATGCGATCACCGGAACGCCACGATCGCGCGCTACCGGCGCCACCGCCGCCACCGATCCCGCGAACAGCGGACCGATGAGGACTTCCGCGCCCTGAGCCAGAAGCTTGCGCGCGGCCTCGGCCGCCTCGGCCGGCTTTGCGGAATCATCGGCGGTCATGAGCACGATGTCGCGGCTGCCGCTGTCGTAAAGGGCGAGTTCGGCCGCCTTCATCATCGCGTTCGCGAGCGCACGCGTGGCCGGCGAGGCATTGGATGTCGGCAGGATTACGCCAATGCGCAACGGCGTCTTGTCTTTCGCCATGTTCGCCAGACGCAGGAAGTAGGGCTCATCCTGCACAAGCTGATGCGGCGCGGTTTTCTCGGCCACCGGCGGCGGTGCCACCGGCTTGGGCGGCACCGGCGGCGGCGTCACGCACCCGCTGAGCGCGGCTATCGAAATTGCCGCGACAATCGTACAAAGACGGCGCATGACCGGCATGGAAAACTCCCTTGAGCGGCAAACTTAAGCGTTCGGCCGTGCCCGGTAAATCGGGGTCGGATGCCGATCTCGCGCCCGGTCTCTACGTCACCGCGACGCCCATCGGCAACGCCGCCGACATCACCTTGCGGGCGCTCAAGGTTCTGGCCGGATGCGACCAGGTTGCGGCGGAAGACACCCGGGTGAGCGCCAAGCTGTTGGCGATACACGGAATCTCAAAGCCGCTGACCGCCTATAACGACCACAATGCGGTGCGCGAACGGCCGAAGCTGATCGCGCAGCTGCGCCAGGGCGCGCGCATCGCGCTGATCAGCGATGCCGGAACACCGCTGATCTCCGACCCGGGATTCAAGCTGGTGCGCGAGGTCATCGCGGAGGGCCTTCCGGTCCACGCCATCCCAGGCGCCTCGGCGGTGCTGACGGGACTGGCGCTCGCGGGGCTTCCCACCGACCGGTTCTTCTTTGCCGGCTTCCTTCCGGCCAGGTCGGGAGAGCGCAAGACCGCGCTTGCCGAGCTGAAAGCGATCCGCGCGACGCTCGTATTTTTCGAATCGGCGCAGCGCCTCGCGGAAAGCCTCGCGGACATGGTCGAGGTGTTCGGCATCCGCACAGGCGCGGTGACGCGTGAACTGACCAAGCTGCACGAGGAAGTTCGCCGCGGATTGCTCAGCGATCTCCTTGCGCATTATGAAAAGGCCGGCGCGCCGAAGGGCGAGGTGACGCTGATCGTCTCGCCGCCGCACGAGGTGCAGGCCGATATGGGCCGCATCGACTCCGCGCTCGACAAAGCGCTCGCCTTCATGCCGGTGCGCGCCGCTGTCGACCTCGTGTCGGAGATGCTCGAAGCACCGCGCAAGATCGTCTACGACCGCGCGCTCGAAAAGAAGAACGATGGCTGAGGCGCGAAAGCTTGCCGCGGAAAAGCGCGGACGGCGGAGCGAAACCTGGGCCGCGTTGCTTTTGCGCCTGAAGGGCTATCGAATTCTCGGCCGCCGCGTGCGCACCCATGCCGGAGAGATAGACCTGATCGCGCGCACGCCATCCGGTCTCATCTGTTTCATCGAAGTGAAGGCGCGCGGCGACGAGAGCACGGCGATCGAGTCCGTGGGCCCACGGCAGCGCTCGCGCATCGCGCGCGCGGCAGAGGTTTACGTCGCGGGAAAACCGGAACTCGCGCGCAACGGCATGCGCTTCGACATCGTGACGGTCCATCCACGACGCCTGCCCCGACACTTTCCCGACGC
>DATJUS010000002.1:0-25757 GCA_035502175.1 Rhizomicrobium sp. | reverse complement strand
GATCGAGCAGGAGACCTGCTTGACGCGCGCATCCTTGCCGCGCGCATAGGCGTTCATCTCCTCCAGGAGGTTGACCTTGGTCTCGAACGCCGCGCTGCCGAGCGGGTCGACATCCGCATAGAGCTGGCGGTTGGTGCGCGCGGGGGCGAGCGCGGCCACGCCGGAATGGCCCCGCGCCACGGCGCGCACGGTGTCGGCGGCACGCTTGATCGCCTCTTCGGAGAGGTCCGAGGCATGGGCATAGCCGGTCGCCTCGCCCGAGACGGCGCGCAGGCCGAAGCCCTGCATGGTGTCGAAGCTGGCAGCCTTGAGCCGGCCGTCGTCGAAGGAGAATGATTCGCTCTGGCGGTACTCCAGGAACAGTTCGCCGTCGTCCGAACCCTTCAGCGCTTCATCGACGGTGGACTGGACGCGGTCGCGGTCCATTCCGGTGCGGGCAAAGAAAAGGTCGTTTGACTGGGCCATGGGAACCTCAAGTGGATAGCGATGCTCCTAGATATAGGGATTTATTGGCCCCGTGCCATAAGGTCGCAATGACTTTAGGGGCTTAGCCCCTCTAAATCCTCCGCAAGAATCTTAAGGGGAACGGCCCACGCCGCTCTCCGTTTGGAACATTGCGAGGTCGCTTCATGTCCTTGAGGAAATTCGGCATCGGCGCAGGGGTGGCGGCGATGGTGACGGCATGGGCCGGAACCGCGCTGGCGCTGCCGCAGAATTGGGGGCTGACCTTCCAGACGGCAAACTCGCCGGTGATGGAGCGCATCGAAAGCTTCCACACGCTGCTGCTCTACATCATCACGGCGATCAGCCTGTTCGTGCTCGCGCTGCTGGTCTGGATCGTGGTGCGGTACAACCAGCGTGCCAATCCGGTTCCGAGCAAGACGCATCACAACACGCTGCTCGAGGTGGTGTGGACGGTCATACCGGTGATCATCCTCGTCATTATCGCCGTGCCGTCGTTCCGTCTGCTCTATTTCGAAGCGGGTATCCCGAAGCCGGACGTGATCATCAAGGCGATCGGCAAGCAGTGGTATTGGACGTACGAGTATCCAGCCGCGAAGTTCCAGTTCGACTCGCTGGGCCTGTCCGACGACAAGGCGAAGGCTGCCGGTGAGCCGCGACTGCTCGGCGTCGATAACCCGATCGTCCTGCCGGTCGGCAAGGTGATCGAGGTCGATACCGCCGGCGCTGACGTCATCCACTCCTGGGCGCTGCCGGAGATGGGCGTAAAGATGGACGCCGTTCCGGGCCGCATCAATCATACCTGGTTCAAAGCGGAGCGTGTCGGTACCTACTACGGTGAGTGCTCCGAGCTTTGCGGTGCGCGCCACGCGTTCATGCCGATCGAAGTGAAGATCGTGCCCGAAGCCGAATACGAAGCCTGGCTCGCGGCCGGCAAGAAGAAGTTCTCGGCGATTGCCGACAGTGACGAGACGCCTGCGCGTCTCGCGTCGAAGTAGGATAGGACGAGCGACATGGCTGACATCGCCCACGCGCACGAAGATCATCCCCACGGCTGGCGCCGTTTCGTTTATTCGACGAACCATAAGGACATCGGCACGATGTACCTTATCTTCGCGATCTGCGCCGGCCTGGTGGGCGGCACGCTCTCCATGTTCATGCGTGCGGAGCTCATGTATCCCGGCATGCAGATCTTCAAAGAGACGCATACCTTCAACGTGTTCGTGACCGGTCACGGTCTGATCATGGTGTTCTTCATGATCATGCCGGCGATGATCGGCGGGTTCGGAAACTGGCTGGTGCCTCTGATGATCGGCGCACCGGACATGGCGTTCCCCCGAATGAACAACATCTCGTTCTGGCTGCTGCCGTTCTCCTTCACCTTCCTCGTGCTTTCGATGTTCGTCGAAGGCGACAGCGGCGGCACGGGTGTTGGTGGTGGTTGGACGCTCTATGCTCCGCTCTCGACCTATGGCTCGCCCGGTCCCGCGATGGACTTCGCGATCTTCTCGCTCCACGTCGCGGGCGCGTCCTCGATCCTGGGCGCGATCAACTTCATCACCACCATCCTGAACATGCGCGCGCCGGGCATGACCCTGCACAAGATGCCGCTGTTCGTCTGGTCGATCCTTGTCACCGCGTTCCTGCTGCTGCTCTCGCTGCCGGTTCTCGCCGGCGCGATCACGATGCTGCTGACCGACCGCCATTTCGGCACGGCGTTCTTCAATGCATCGGGCGGCGGCGATCCGATCCTGTACCAGCATCTGTTCTGGTTCTTCGGTCATCCGGAAGTTTACATTCTCATCCTTCCGGGCTTCGGCATGATCAGCCACATCGTCTCGACGTTCTCGAAGCGCCCGGTGTTCGGCTATCTCGGCATGGCCTACGCCATGGTGTCGATTGGCTTCATCGGCTTCCTCGTCTGGGCGCACCATATGTACACGGTGGGTCTCAGCGTCGACACGAAGGCCTACTTCGTCGCGGCCACCATGGTCATCGCGGTGCCCACAGGCATCAAGGTGTTCAGTTGGATCGCGACGATGTGGGGCGGGTCGCTGGAGTTCAAGACGCCGATGCTGTGGGCGATCGGGTTCATCTTTCTGTTCACCGTCGGCGGCGTGACCGGCGTCGTGCTGTCGAACGCCGGCGTCGACGTCTCGCTGCAGGACACCTATTACGTCGTGGCGCACTTCCACTATGTGCTGTCGCTCGGCGCCGTGTTCACGATCTTCGCGGGCTTCTATTTCTGGTTCCCGAAGATGACCGGCTACATGTACAGCGAGTGGCTCGGCAAGCTGCACTTCTGGATCACGTTCGTGGGCGTGAACCTGGCGTTCTTCCCGATGCACTTCCTGGGCCTTCAGGGCATGCCGCGCCGTTATGCGGACTATCCGGACGCATTCGCGGGCTGGAATTGGGTCTCGTCCATCGGTGCGTTTATCGCCGGCGCGGGCGTGATCGTGTTCCTCGTGATGCTGGTCGATGCGTTCGCACGCAAGCGCCGCGCGGGCGACAACCCGTGGGGTGTCGGTGCCACGACGCTGGAGTGGACCGTTTCCTCGCCGCCGCCGTTCCACACCTTTAACGATCTGCCGAAGGTCGTCTGAGGATATCCATGGCGTCTGTCGACACCTTTCCCGCTCAAACCTCCGCCACGGTCGGCGACTTCTTCGCGCTGCTGAAGCCGCGCGTGATGTCGCTGGTCGTGTTCACAGGGCTGGCGGGGATCGTGGTCGCACCGGGCGCCGTGCATCCGCTGGTCGCATTCACCGCGTTGCTCTGCATCGCGGTGGGAGCAGGCGCCTCGGGTGCGCTCAACATGGCCTATGACAGTGACATCGACGCAGTGATGTCCCGCACGGCGACGCGCCCGATCCCAATGGGCAAGATCGCGCGGAGTGACGTTCTCGGCTTCGGCTATACGCTCTCCATCGCGTCGGTCGCGTTGATGGGATTGTTCGTGAACTTTGCGGCCGCTGCGCTGCTCGCCTTCACGATCTTCTTCTATGTCGGGGTCTATACGCTCTGGCTGAAGCGCCGCACGCCGCAGAACATCGTGATCGGTGGTTTGTCCGGTGCGCTGCCGCCAGCGATCGGCTGGGCTGCGGTGACGGGATCGCTCTCGCTCGCGCCGCTGGTGCTGGTCGCGATCATCTTCCTCTGGACGCCGCCGCATTTCTGGGCGCTGGCGCTGTTTCGCTCCGACGACTACGCGCGCGCGGGTGTGCCGATGCTGCCGGTCGTCAGCGGCAAGCGCACGACGCGCTGGAATATCTTCGTCTACACGCTGGTTCTGGTGCCGGCCGGTCTTGCGCCCGTCGTGCTTGGGTTCGCCGGTCCGGTGTATGCCGCCTGCGCCGCCGGTCTCGGCGGCTGGTTCCTGTGGCAGAGCGTAGCCGTGCTGCGCGAGACCGACGCGGTTCGCGAGCCCGCCGCCAAGCGTCTGTTCGGGATTTCGCTGATTTATTTGTTTGCGCTGTTCGCCGCCCTGATCGGTGAGCGGATTGCGCATATCGCGCCGCTCGGCCTTTGGACGTGAGGCGATGGATGACAATCAGGGCTTCGACCGCAACCGCCGCATGCGCAACGTCGCGCTCGCGCTGGCGCTCGTCGGGCTCGTTGTTTTGGTGTTTCTGATGTCGGTGGTGAAGTGGGGCGGATGACCCTGCTGCACCCCGAAGACAAAGGGGCTTGAGTACGATGGCGCACAGCGAAGTCCACCACGACTACCACCTCGTCGATCCGAGCCCGTGGCCGATCGTCGGTTCCATCGCGGCGTTCACGATGCTCGCCGGCGCGGTCCTTTGGATGAACAAGGATTACGCCGCGTTCGCGCCGTTGAACGGAACGCCGTATGTCTTTGGCGTCGGCTTCGCGCTGCTGCTGTTCATGTTCGTCGGCTGGTGGCGCGACGTCATCCAGGAATCCGTCGTCAAGGGCAACCACACCCCGGTTGTGAAACTGCACCTGCGCTTCGGCATGGTGCTGTTCATCGCTTCGGAAGTGATGTTCTTCGTGGCGTGGTTCTGGGCCTATTTCAATTCCGCGTTCTTCCCGCACGACGTTTCGATTGGCCAGTGGCCGCCGTCGGGCATCGTCACGCTCGACCCGTGGCACTTCCCGCTGCTCAACACGCTGATCCTGCTCACCTCGGCGACGACGGTGACCTGGGCCCATCACGCGCTGCAGCACGGCGACAACAAGGGCACCGTGCAAGGCCTTATCATCACGGTCCTGCTCGGCATGTCGTTCACCTGCATCCAGGCCTATGAGTACAGCCATGCGCCGTTCACTTTCGGCTTCAATGGCGCGGCGCTTGTGCCCTTCACAGATGCGGCGCACGCGACGCTCTCGACCGGCGTGGGCGATCTGGGGGCGATCTATGGTTCGACCTTCTTCATGGCGACCGGCTTCCACGGCTTCCACGTCATCGTCGGTACGATCTTCCTGATCGTCTGCCTGTTCCGCGCGATGAACCACCAGTTCACACCGGAGCGCCACTTCGGCTTCGAGGCTGCCGCCTGGTACTGGCACTTCGTCGACGTGGTGTGGCTGTTCCTGTTCGCCTGGATTTACGTCTGGGGCGCATCGGCCATAACCGGTTGACCACAGAACCGCAGACCGCTTTGGCCGCATTGCGAGGGCGCTGCCCACGCTGCGGCCAGGGCAGGCTGTTCGATGGCTATCTCCATATCGCAAAGCAGTGTTCGGCCTGCGGACTGGACTACGCCATGTTCGACGCAGGCGACGGACCGGCGGTGTTCGTTATCCTGATCGTCGGCGCCATCGTCGCGGGTTCGGCGCTTGTGGTCGAGGTCAAATACTCGCCACCTTACTGGGTCCACGCGGTGCTCTGGATCCCGCTGATCCTGGTCCTGTCTTTCGCGATGCTGCGCTTCATGAAGTCGCTGCTGCTCGTCCTGCAATACAAACACAAGGCAGGCGAGGGCAGGCTGGGCTAGTCTCCGGCGATGCTGATGTTTCGCCCATTCTGGAAACTGACCTTCGCGAGCGCGGTTCTGTTCGCGAGCCTGATCTCGCTCGGCGTGTGGCAGCTCGACCGGTTGCAGTGGAAGCTTGGCCTGATCGCGCAGGTGAACGCGAATATGCACGCCGCGCCGATTTCGCCAGACGAGGCGCTGGCGATGGGGCCAGTCGCGCAATATCACCGCGTCGCGCTCGATGGCCGCTTCGACAACGCCAAAGAAGCCTATGTCTTCGGCACCGAGGGCGGCGCGCCGGTCTACCACGTCATCGTTCCCTTTACGCTGGGCGACGGTCGTGTGTTCCTTGTCGATCGCGGCGTCGTGCCGAAGGAGAAGATTGACCCGGCGATGCGCAATGCCGGGCAAATCGACGGCAACGCGCACGTTGTTGGCGTCTGGAGGGTGCCCGATCCTCCGGGCGCGTTCACACCCGCTCCGGATTTTGCGCATCGCATCTGGTTTGCGCACGATCTGAACGGCATCGCCAAGGCGGACGACATTGTCAAGCTTGCCGCGCCGGTGGTGATCGAAGCCGATGCTACGCCCAATCCCGGCGGATGGCCGAAGGGCGGTCAGACGGTCGTCACGTTCCGCAACGAGCATCTGCAATATGCGATCACCTGGTTCGGGCTCGCCGTTGTTCTGTTTGGTGTCTACATCGCCTATCATATCTCGCGCGGCCGCCTGGGCTTCCGCAAATGAGCGAGATGCGCTTCATCAGCACGCGCGGTCAGGCGCCGGCCTGCAGCTTCGAGGATGTGCTGCTCGCGGGCCTCGCGCCCGACGGTGGATTGTATGCGCCGGAGTCGTGGCCGCATATCGATCCTGCCGAGGTTGCCGGGAAGAGTTATGCCGATGCGGCTTTCGCGATCCTCAGGCGCTTCGCCGGAAACAGTTTCAGCGACGACGAATTGAAGGCGGATGTCGATGCGGCGTATTCGGGGTTCGACGATCCGCGCATTGCGCCGTTGAGCGACATCGGCAACGGCATGTATCTGCTAGAGCTGTTCCACGGGCCCACGCTCGCGTTCAAGGATATCGCGATGCAGGTGCTGGGGCGTCTGTTCGCGCGCGCGCTCAAGAGGCGTGGCGGCCGGGCAACCGTCGTCGCGGCGACATCCGGTGACACCGGTTCGGCCGCCATCGCCGCCCTGGGTGGCTTGCCCAATATCGATGTCTTCGTGATGCATCCGCACAATCGGGTGAGCGAGGTGCAGCGTCGTCAGATGACGACGGCCAAATTTTCGAACGTCCATAACATCGCGCTGGAAGGCTCGTTCGATGATGCGCAGACCATCGTCAAGGAGTTGTTTGCCGATACGGCGTTTGCGAAGGACGTTCATCTCACCGCCGTGAACTCGATAAACTTCGTGCGCATCGCGGCGCAGTGCGTCTATTACTTCACCGCAACGGCGCAACTCCAAATGCCCGCGACCTTCGTCGTGCCGACCGGCAATTTTGGAGACGTCTTCGCGGGCGATGCCGCGATGCGAACGGGGCTTGGGGTCAACAAGCTCGTCGTCGCCACAAATGCGAACGACATCATGGCGCGCGCGCTCAACGAAGGCGTCTATGCGGCCGGGCAGGCACAGCAGACCATGAGCCCGTCCATGGATATCCAGGTGGCGAGCAATTTCGAGCGTGCGCTGTTCGAAGCCAGTGGCCGCGATGCTGCCTGGGTGCGCGCGACAATGGCGGCGTTCGCGCGTGACCGTCAGATCGTGCTGCCGCCTGCCGTCCGTACGGCGCTGGCCGAGCGCTATGCCGCGTTCCGGACCAGTGACGATGAAACGCTGGCCATCATCCAATGCGTCCATGCCGAAACCGGACACCTGATCGATCCGCATACGGCGGTAGCGCTGGCGGCCGCGGGGCAGGTTCGGGGCTCGGCCAAAGGTCCGGTCGTGGTTCTCTCGACCGCCCACCCGGCCAAGTTCCCGGATGCGGTCCAGCGGGCGACAGGACAGATTCCTTCGCTTCCCCCGAGGCTTAGTGACCTCTTCGAAATGCCCGAAAAAATGACCGTTCTGGCGCCGGAATTGGGCTTGGTTCGGGCCCATATCGCCGCTAGAGTGGCCGCCTCATGAATATAGAAATATCCAAACTTTCCAATGGCTTGACAGTCATTTCCGATCCGATGCCGCAGCTCGAAAGCGCGGCGCTCGGCGTGTGGGTGAATTGCGGCGGACGCAACGAGACAAAGCCCGTGATGGGTGTCTCACACATGCTCGAGCATATGGCGTTCAAAGGTACTGAGCGCCGCTCCGCGCGCGATATCGCGGAAGAAATGGAATCGGTCGGCGGGTTCCTCAATGCCTATACCAGCCGCGAGCAGACGGCGTTCCATGCACGAGTGCTCAGGGCCGATGTACCCCTCGCGCTCGACGTCCTCGCCGACATTCTCATCAATCCGACCTTCGAGCAGAACGAACTGGAGCGCGAGCGCCAGGTCGTGTTGCAGGAAATCGGGCAGGCGCGCGATACGCCGGACGACATTATCTTCGATTATCTTCAGGCAACGATCTATCCCAATCAGCCGCTCGGCTGGCCCATCCTCGGCGAAGACGAAACGGTTGCCGCGTTCACGCGCGAAGATCTGCGCACCTACATGCAGGCGAATTATCTGGCGGGCGGCA
Source organism: Rhizomicrobium sp. (assembly GCA_035502175.1). Lineage (GTDB taxonomy): Bacteria > Pseudomonadota > Alphaproteobacteria > Micropepsales > Micropepsaceae > Rhizomicrobium. The sequence goes on along the minus strand of DATJUS010000002.1, from coordinate 17,674 downwards.
TGACGCTTGTCGCGTCGGGCGCCGTGACGCACGCGCAGATCGTCAAGCTGGCTGAAGAAAAATTCGCGAGCCTGAAGCGTGGCGAACCCGTCAGGCCAGCGATGGCGCGATGGGGCGGCGGCGAACTGCGCAAGATCGACGATCTCGAGCAGGCGCACCTGACATTTGCGTTTCCCGGTCTGGCGCAGACCGATCCGGATATCTATGCGGCCCAGGTTTATGCGACGGCGCTCGGCGGCGGCATGTCCTCGCGCCTGTTTCAGGAGATCCGCGAGAAGCGCGGTCTCTGCTATTCCATCTACGCCTTTGCACAAGCCGCGAACGACAGCGGCGTGGTCGGTGTTTACACCGGTACGGGCGGCGACGAGGCCGGTGAGATTGCGCCGGTTATCGCTGGCGAAATGGCGGCGCTTGCCGAAGGCGCAACCGAAGCCGAGATCGCGCGCGCCAAGGCGCAGCTGAAGTCCAGTCTGCTTATGGGCCTCGAACGTCCGATGACGCGTGCGGAACAGATCGCCGGCCAGATGTTCTCCTATGGCCGCATCCTGAGCGTCGAGGAATTGACAGCGAAGCTCGATGAAGTCGATACGACTGCCGTGCGCAGATTCGGAACACGCCTGATGAATTCGGTTCGCCTTGCCGTCGCGGCCCTTGGACCCGTTGGCAAACTCGAGAATTACGAAACGTTCGCCGGACGCTTTGGCGGATCGGAAACGCTGCGCGCTGCGGAATGAATTCCGGTCCCATGGCGTTCATGCGCGGCTTGACGTTTCCGGGCGGCCAGCAACCGGTCATCCACGGCAAGGATATTTATCTGCGCTATCCCCGCGCCGGCGACTACGCGGGCTGGGCAGGAATTCGCGGTGAGAGCCGGGAGTTTCTCGCACCGTGGGAGCCGGCCTGGGCAACGGACGAGTTGAGCAAGGGCGCGTATCGCCGCCGCATCAAGCGTTACCAGAAAGAAACGCGACTAGATTCAGCCTATGCGTTTTTCGTATTTCGCAAGAGCGATGACGCATTGATGGGGGGGTGCACGCTCTCCAACGTCCGGCGCGGCGTCACGCAATGCTGCGCGCTCGGCTACTGGATCGGCGAGCGTTTTGCACGTCAGGGATACATGTTCGACGCCGTTCGCGCGCTGGTGCCGTTCGTTTTCTCGACGCTCGGGTTGCATCGCATCGAAGCCGCCTGTCTGCCGAGTAACGAACCGTCGCAGAACCTGCTCGGCAAGGTGGGATTCCGCCAGGAAGGACTGGCGCGCGGCTATCTCCAAATTAACGGAGAGTGGCGCGACCACGTCCTATTTGCTTTGCTCGCGGATGATGCGCCTGTAGGTTAGCGCCGCTTTCGAATTTGACGATCTGGACCAAGACCGGCGTGATGAAACGATTGGCCTTCGCCGTGGCGCTTGTCGCCGCGTTCCTTGCAGGGATGGCTGCGCTCGCAGCGCCGCCCGCGAAGGATGCGCACAGCGTCAATCTGAGCCAGTCCGATTCCGTGATCGAGTTGCGCGACGTGCTCGGCCCCTATCGGATGCCGACACGCGCAAAAACGACGCCGGACTCTGCGGCGTGGTACACGTTCACCGCCGTGAACAGCACGAACCGTCCCGTCATTCGCGTGTTGCAAACCGGTCAGGAAGCAAACGATGCGTTGCGGTTGATACCCCGTTCGACTCGTCCCGCGATAATGAGCCTTGCGAGCTCCGAGCCGAGCGTTTTGGTAGAGACGGCGAAAGCCTATGGTGGTCACGCGTTCCGCATCACGATCCCGCCGGCGACGACCGCGCCTGTTGCCGTCGAGGTTACCAACGGAGAAACGCCGCCATCCTTGCTCGCATGGACGGAGCCCGCGCTTGCCGCGCACAACCGCCAGCTTGGAATCTTCATCGCCGCTGTCGCAGGATTGATCTTCGCGGCCGCTGCCATTTCGGGCGGTCTCGCCGTGATGTCCGGCCACAGGCCACCGCTTTGGGCGGCAGTGACGCTTGTTCTTGTCTTGTTGACGCGTCTGGCGGGGACAGGGCTGTTCGACCGCAGTCTCGTGACGCATGTCGGCGGGCCATACGGTCTCACTGCCTTCTTCTCATGCCTGGCGCTTGTTGCCGGCATCCGGCTCACGGACACGATTGTCCCGATCGAAGATCGGTGGCCCCGTGCGGAGCGTTGGCTCGATTGGGCGATCATCGGGCTCGTCGGGTTGGCTATTCTTGCTTATCTCGGTGTTCCCGCTGCGACCGATCTCGCCTATGCCGCGGTCATTCTCGGCTCGGCGGCGATCACCGCCTATCTCGTTCATCGCGGCCGCTTTGGATCGCAGCCCGCACGCGTATTGGCGCCGAGCGCGGCAGTGTTCGCACTGGTCGCTGTCGCGGCAATGCTCTCGTCTTTGGGATTTTTGGGCGACACCGCCGTCGCGCCGGATATCGCGGGCGGTTTCGCAGCGGCGGGCGCGGTGCTGCTTGCGCTTGCCGTCGTGGCGGGTGAGGGCATTTCTGTCCTGCCCGCGCCGCGGCGCGCGCTGTCCGACGACAGGCACCTGAAAGCGATCGGCGCCGCGCATCAGGGCATCTTCGACCTCGAACTCGACTCCGATGAAGTGCTGCTCTCGCGCGAGGCGGCGTCCCTTATCGGCTTGAGCGAGGCGCAGGGAACGATGTCGCATCGCGCGTGGATCGCGCGCGTTCATCCGGACGATCGTTCCGTCTACGAGCAGGCCGTAAACGACTATCGTGCCCACGCCGGCCTTGCGTTCCGCATCGAATTCCGCGTGCGCGGCGAAAGCGGGCAGTACCTCTGGTTCGAACTCCGCGCGACAATGATGGGACCCGATGGACGCGCCAACAGGTGCCTCGGCCTGATCGCCGACATCACGCTACGCAAGGAAACCGAAGTCGCGGTCGCCGATCATTCCCTGACCGATCCTTTGACCGGCCTTGGCAACCGCGCCGCGCTGATGATCGCGTTCGAAAAGCTTGGCGACGGTTTTCTGGATGCGAGTGTCGCATTCCTCGACATCGACCGCTTCAAGGCCATTCATGCAAGCCTCGGCGACGCCGGTGGCGATGCGTTGCTGGTTCAGATCGCGAACCGGCTGAAGAAACGCTTCGGCGGCGAAGCCGATGTGTTTCGCGCCGGCGGTGATGCGTTCGCGCTGCTCTTCCGTCACACGAACGCCGCAGCAGCAACCATCGGCGCAGAGCTGGCTGAGACCTGTGCCGGCGGTTATTCCCAGGACGGCCGTTCTATATTCGCGCCTGCCAGCATCGGCGTCAGCGTGGGGCACGACGCGCGCGATGCACAGGATCTGGTCAAGAACGCCGAGCGCGCACTGATGCAGGCGAAGCAGGATGGCGGCGGTTGTGCGCGGGTCTATGCGCGCGCCATGAGCGACCGCGCCCCCGCAGACTCCGTGGCATTGGAGGCTGAGCTTCGCCATGCCATCGACGAACAACAGCTCGAGATGTTCTATCAGCCGATCGTGCGAGTCGCGGAGGGCTCGATCGCCGGCTTCGAAGCACTCATACGCTGGCGCCATCCGGAGCGTGGGCTGATCGCGCCCGATGATTTCATCGCGCATTGCGAGGAAACGGGTCTGATCGCGACGCTTGGCCGTTTCGCCCTGGAACAGGCCGCCCATGATCTCTCGCAATGGCAGCGCTTCTTTCCGTTGAGCCCGCCGCTGTTCGCAAGCGTCAATCTCTCGCGCCGCCAGCTGCGCGATCCGGCATTCGAGCCGTTCCTGCGCCAGCTTCTGGCCGATTGCGGGATCATTCCCGGCACATTGAAACTTGAAGTGACGGAAAGTGCAGCGGCCGCGAATGCGCAGGCGGTGTTGCGCCGCATCCGCGCGCTGGGTGCAGGGCTCGCGATTGATGATTTCGGCACCGGCCAATCGAGCCTCAGCCAGTTGAAGGATATTCCGTTCGACACCGTGAAGATCGACAAGAGCTTCCTGGCGCGGCACGGCGGCACGCACAGCGAATCCGACAGCGGCGTCGTGCTGAGTTCGATCGTGACGCTGGCGCATGACCTGAAGCGCGATGTCGTTCTGGAAGGCGTCGAGACGGCGGAAGACGTCGCCTTGCTGAAGGAGATCGGCTGTGAGTTTGCGCAAGGCTTCTACTATGCGCCGCCATTGCCGCTTGCCGAGGCGCTGAACTACATCGCGCGCCACTACAATCCCGGCTCCGCGATCAAGGCCGTGCCTCTAGGCGCGGCCGGCCTCGGCGGAAAGGCCTGAGAGCCCGACACCCAGTTTCGCGAGCGCTGCCTGCCATTTTGCGTCATGGCCGAGATCGAACAGGATCGCCTTGTCGGGATCCGCACTGATCCAGCCGCTGGTTTTCAATTCGCCCTCGATCTGACCTGGTCCCCATCCGGCATACCCGAGGGCGAACAGCGCCTTGTCGGGCCCGTGGCCCTCGGCGATGGCACGCAGAATATCGACGGTCGCCGTGAGGGAAATCTCGGAGGTCACCGGCATCGTCGCATCTTTTACGGCGTACTCCGACGTGTGCAGCACAAAACCCTGTCCGGTGCCGACAGGTCCACCGAACATCACGGGAGGGTCCGGTGTATTCGCCGTTACGCGAACATCGAGCTTTTCGACGAGTTCGCGGAAGGTCAGCCCTTCCAACGGTTTGTTGACGATCACGCCCATCGCGCCCTGATCGGAATGCGCGCACATGAAGATGACGCTTTTTTCGAAGCGCTTGTCCGGCATGCCCGGCAGCGCGATCAGAAGCTTTCCGAGAAGGAAGCCGTCATGATCTTTTGCAGGTGTGACCGAGGCCATGGCGCAAGCTTAGCACGCGACGGGCCGCGCGCTCGCAATTCCTTTGCGGGGCAAAGATGGCTGCGCTACAACCGCGGCCGGTTCAACAATATGGAGAAAACATGACGATCAAGGTGGGTGACAAGGTTCCTTCGGTGACGCTTATGCAGAAGCAGGACGGCGGCCCGAAGCCGGTGAAGACAGACGATCTGTTCGCCGGCAAGAAGGTCGTCGTGTTCGCGCTTCCGGGCGCCTTCACGCCGACGTGTTCGGCGAAGCATCTTCCGGGCTTCATCCAGAACGCCGACGCGATCCGTGCCAAGGGCGTCGATGCCATCGCGTGCATCTCCGTCAACGACGCGTTCGTCATGGGCGCGTGGGGCGACCAGCAGGGCGCCGGCGACAAGGTGATGATGCTCGCCGACGGCAATGGCGAGTTCACGAAGGCGATTGGTCTTGAGATGGACGGATCGCGCTTCGGCATGGGCCAGCGCAGTCAGCGCTACGCGATGATCGTCGACAACGGTGTTGTGACGGCGCTGAGCGTGGAAGAGCCGGGTGCGTTCTCGGTGTCGAGCGCCGAAGCGATCCTGAAGCAGCTCTGATGTGACGACGCGCAGGGCCCAATGCTGCTGTGGTTCACTGACGGCGGAAGCCGATGGCGAACCGGCCGTTGTGTCGCTGTGCAATTGTATCGAATGCCAGCGCCGGACGGGTTCCCCGTTCGGCGTTGGTGCTTACTATGAGGCGGCGCACGTACGCCTCTCTGGCGCCACGACCGTCTATGAGCGCGAGGTCGAAGGCCGCAAGCTCAGTTTTCACTTCTGTCCGCGTTGTGGCTCGACGGTCTATTGGACGGCGGCGAACCATCCTGGCCGTTATGGCATAGCCGTTGGTGCTTTCACCGACCCGCATTTTCCGAAACCCATGCGCTCGGTCTTCGAACGCAGCCGCCACGATTGGTTGGCGTTTGCCGATGACATTCCGGGTTTCACAGCGGGACGCGACAGCACACCTAGTCGGTGAATTGCGCGATTTTGGAGCGCGCGAGCGCATCGACGCGCTCGTTCTCGACATGGCCGGAATGCCCGCGCACCCAGTTCCAGGTGACGAAATGGCGCTCCAGCAGTGCGTCGAGCTCGCGCCATAGATCGTCATTCTTGACCGGCTTCTTGTCGGCGGTCTTCCAGCCGTTGGCCTTCCATCGCTTCAACCATTTTGTCGCGCCGTCGAGCAGGTAGCGCGAATCCGTGTGGACGGTGATCTCGGATGGCTTGCGCAGGATTTCGAGCCCGCGGATCGCCGCCATCATCTCCATGCGGTTGTTGGTCGTCATCTCCTCGCCGCCCGACAGCTCTTTCTCATGACGTCCGGCGCGCAACAGCGCAGCCCAGCCGCCCGGGCCGGGATTTCCGGAGCATGCGCCGTCGGTGAAAAGATCGATGCGAGTCGTCATAGCCCGTATTCCGTTGCACTTTTCACCTGACGATGAAAGCGCAGACGGTCGGCGAAATCGCGTGGATCCTTGGGCCGCACAAGGGCCATCGGATCGTGGTTCAGAAGGTCGTACAGCCGCGTCAGCAGAAAGCGCAGCGCCGCACCCCGCGCCAATATCGGAAGTGCCGCGATTTCCGCGTCCGACAACTCGCGATGCTTCCGATAGGCCGCGAGCAGCTTCTTTCCTTTCTCCTTGTCGAACGCATTGGCTTCGTCGAAGCACCATGCATTCAGAAGGACAGCGAGGTCGTAAGCGAAAGCATCGTTACAGGCGAAATAGAAATCGATCAGCCCGGACACTGCGCCGTGCACGAACAATACGTTGTCGGGAAACAGGTCTGCGTGAATGATCCCCGACGGCAGGGGATGCGGCCATTGCTCAGACAGATCGTTCAGTGTGGCTTCGATCAATGTGCGCAAGCCTGATTGAACAGTGTCCGCGCGGTCGACGCTTGTCGCGGCCAGCTCGCGCCATCCATCGAGATCCAGCGCGTTGGGCCGGTAGAGATCGAACTCGAATCCCGCCTCGTGCAAAGCCGCCAGTGCGGCGCCGGCGGCCGCACAGTGGTCCGCGCCGGGCGAACGCAGGGAGAGGCCATTCAAATATGTGAGTAGCGCCGCGGGGCGTCCGTTCAGTGAGCCCGATTGCGCGCCGTCCGTGCGGCGAACCGGTTGCGGGCAGGCGATGCCCCGCGCGGCTAGGTGCTCCATCAGGCCGAGAAAATACGGAAGGTCCGCCTCGCGGACACGCTTCTCATACAGCGTGAGGATGAACGCGCCCCGATCCGTCTGCAGGAAGAAGTTGGAATTCTCGACGCCTTCGGCGATGCCCTTGAAGCTCAGCGGCGTGCCGACGTCGTAATCGCCGAGGAAGCGGCGGAGATCTTCGAACGAAACGTCGGAATACACGGCCATCGGTGTTCTCAGGACGCCAGGGCGCGTGGCAGGTTGAACACCACGTCTTCGCGCCGGCCGTCGATCTCCTCGATCGTGAGTTCGAAGCGTTCGCGCAATGCGTCCAGGACTTCGTTGACGAGGGCTTCGGGTGCCGAGGCGCCGGCCGACAGGCCCAATCTTTTCACGCCGTCGAGAAGCGGCCACGCGATGTCGGCGGCGCGCTGGATGAGGGCGGCCAGTGGCGCGCCGGCCCGCTTTGCCACCTCGACCAGGCGCACGGAGTTGGAAGAATTCGGAGCGCCGATGACCAGAACCAGATCGGCGCGCGGGGCGATCTCCTTGATCGCATCCTGCCGGTTCGTGGTGGCGTAACAGATGTCCTCCCGATGCGGCCCCGCGATCGACGGAAAGCGCTCTCTCAGGACGGCCACGATCTCGATCGTGTCGTCGACCGACAATGTCGTCTGGGTGACGAACGCCAGTGGTGCGGCGGAGGGCGGTTGAAAACGCGCGGCCTCCTCGACGCTCTGCACGAGGCTGATCGCGCCATCCGGCAGCTGTCCGAGTGTGCCTTCGACTTCGGGATGGCCCGCGTGGCCGATGAGCACGATGTGCCGTCCGGCCGCGGCGTGGCGTTCCGCTTCGACATGAACTTTGGAGACGAGGGGGCAGGTTGCGTTCAGATAAAAGAGCCGGCGCCGATTTGCTTCCGCAGGGACCGATTTGGGTACGCCGTGCGCGGAAAAGATTACACAGGCTCCATCTGGCGCCTTATCCAGCTCGTCGATGAACACTGCGCCAAGCCGCTTGAGGCGCTCCACCACGAATCCGTTGTGCACGATTTCATGGCGCACATAGACCGGTGCGCCGTATTTCTGGAGCGATAGCTCGACGATGCGGATCGCCCGTTCGACGCCGGCGCAGAAGCCGCGCGGGTTCGCCAGCAACAGCCGGAGCTGCGGCTTTGAAACCGCTGGGTTTTCCTGTACGGAGCTTCCCATCTAGAGCCCGCTTGGCTAAAGTCCGGCGACATCGAACGGCGGTTCGACAAGTCGTCTTCGGCCATGAAAAGTCAAGCGGAAGGCGAAAGAATGGCGAAGTGCATAAGGGATTGTCCGTGCCGCCGCGGCTCATTCTTCCAGACGGATTAAGGTTCACATCATGCGTATAGCCACGTTCGCGATCTTGTCCGCGCTGGTTCTCAGCGGCTGTCATTCCGCAGCGGAAAAAGGCCTGTGTCCAACCGCCGCAGTTCTGGCGCCGACATCGGCCCTGACCGTCTTCCGCGAGAACGCGCCCGCTGATCCGTCCGGCGTGCTCTACACGGTATGGATGAACAACGTGAAGTCGGGTTGCGACTTCGACAAGGACGACAAATCGACCGTCTCCCGCGTTCATCTCCAGTTCTCCGCGCAGCGCGCGCCGACATCGGCCGAAGCGACCTATCGCGTGCCGTATTTCGTGTCGGTCACGCATGGCGGCGACCGCATCATGACGAAGAAGCTTTATCTGGCGAACGTGACTTTCGCCCCGGGCGCGGCGAGCACCAGCTTCGAGCAGTCGGTGGACTCAATCGAGATCAAGCCGGAGCGCGGCGCAAAGATCGGCGAATATCAGATCATCGTTGGATTGCAGCTGACTCGTGCTCAGCTCGAATACAACACGAAGAATCACAACTACGCGCCATGACGAGCCTTGCCGCCGAGCTGAGCGCGATCGCGAAAGCCGCGTTCGCGGCTGAAGGGCTTTCGGAGTCGTTCGGTCACGTCCAGGAATCCGATCGTCCGGACATGGCGCAGTTCCAGTGCAACGGCGCGATGCAGGCGGCGCGCGCCGCGAAGATGAATCCGCGCGCGATTGCGGAGAAGATTGCTGCGCATCTGAAGGCCAACCCGATCTTCGCGAAGGTGGAGATCGCGGGACCCGGGTTCATCAACCTCGATGTCACCGACGCAGCGTTGGCAGAGCGCGCTGGCGTGATGGCGAACGATACGCGTCTCGGTGCGCCGGAAAGCGGCAAGGGCAAGACGGCGGTCATCGATTTCGGCGGCGCCAATGTCGCCAAGCCGATGCATGTCGGCCATCTGCGTTCGTCGGTCATCGGCGACTCGCTGCAGCGCCTGTTCCGCGCCAATGGCTGGCATGTCGTAAGCGACGTGCATCTGGGCGATTGGGGCCTGCAGATGGGCCAGCTCATTTCCGAGATCGGGCACCGCGGCATCGCGCCGGTCTATTTCGATGAAAATTTCAAAGGTCCGTACCCGGAGCAATCGCCGGTGACGATGGAGGACCTCGAAGAGATCTATCCAGCGGCATCGGCCGCCTGCAAAGCCGATCCGGCGCGGCTCGAAGAGGCGCGCAAGGCGACGGCCGATCTGCAGGCAGGGCGGCCCGGCTATCGCGCGCTGTGGGAGCATTTCTTCGCGGTGTCGCGGTTCGGCCTGGAGCGCGAATGGGGAAGCCTCGGCATCCACTTCGATCTCTGGAAGGGCGAGGCAAGTGTCGAACCGTTGATCGCGCCGATGATCGAGGACCTGAAGGCACGCCATGTCACGGAAGTGAGCGAAGGCGCGCTCGTCATTCCGGTCGCCGAAGAGGGCGACAAAAAAGAAATGCCGCCGCTGATCCTGGTGAAGTCGGACGGCGCCGTGCTCTACGGCACCACCGATCTTGCGACCATCGTGGATCGCGTGAAGGAACAGAATCCCGATCTCGTCCTCTACGTTGTCGACCAGCGCCAGCATCTGCATTTCGAGCAGGTGTTCCGCGCCGCACGCAAAGCCCACATCAACGGCCACGCGGTGCTGGAGCATTCCGGCTTCGGCACGATGAACGGCACAGACGGCAAGCCGTTCAAGACGCGCGCTGGCGGTGTGATGAAACTCTACGATCTGATCGCGACGATGACCGCCGAGGCGGACAAGCGGCTGGTGGAGCAGGGGCTTGCCAACGACTACGGCGCGGACGAGCGCGCGGACGTTGCGAAGAAGGTCGGCGTCGCCGCGCTGAAATTCGCCGACCTCTCGAACTATCGGCTCACCGATTACATCTTCGATCTCGACCGCTTCGTGCGGTTCGAGGGCAAGACCGGTCCGTATCTGCAATATGCCGCGGTGCGTATCCAATCCATCCTGCGCAAAGCGAAGGATGAGGGGCATACATCGTCCGCGCCGGTGGTGCGTTCGCCGGAAGAGCGCAATCTCGCGCTTCAGCTTCTGGCCCTGCCGGTAAAGATGCAGGCCGCCGAGGACAATCGCGCGCCGAATATCCTGTGCGAATACGCCTTCGAACTCGCTCAGAAATTCAGCCGCTTCTATTCCGAGCACCACATCCTGTCCGAAACCGACGCCGATCTCCGCGCCGCCCGAATCGGCCTGTGCGAAGTGACCCTGGCCGCGCTGGCGAAGGTTCTGGACCTGCTCGGAATCGAGATTCCCGCGCGGATGTGAGTGTTTCACCGCATTTCGTTGACTCCCCAACCTCTCTCCCTATGATGCCGCGCAACGGGCTTTTCCGCCGTGAGGCGCCTTAGTCCGGCCATACAATCGATCCCTCGCGGGAGACGTATGCCCAGTGCAAGGCCGACTTGTCGGCCGAAGCCCGGAGGGCTTAGGCCGAAGGAGCAACCGCCCCGGAAACTCTCAGGCAAAAGGACCGCGAAGGTGATGAACTTCTGGAAAGCGACGCCGCGCACGCGGCGTCCACCGAAGGGGTAATCCGCGAAAGCGGGGAAATCTCTCAGGTCCAATGACAGAGGGGCGCGAGTTCCGCGGTTTGCGGTTCGCGCCACCGCAACTCTTGTCTGGACCGCTGATGACCGACACATCCGAGACGCTTCTCAGAACGCCACTCTATGCGCTGCATATCGAGCTTGGCGCAAAGATGGTTCCGTTCTCCGGTTACGAGATGCCGGTGCAATATCCGACCGGCGTCCTGAAAGAACACCTGCACACGCGCGAGAAGGCAGGGCTGTTCGACGTCTCGCATATGGGACAAGCATTCCTGTCCGGCGCCGATCCGGCGAAAGCGCTGGAGCGCGTGACGCCCGCAGATGTCGTGGGCCTTAAGGAAGGCATGCAGCGTTACGGCCTGCTGTTGAACGATCAGGGCACGATCAAGGACGATTTCATGTTCACCAAGCTCGCGGGCGAGGCGGACATGTATCTAGTCGTGAACGCCGGTACGAAGGATGGCGACTACGCCTATATGGCGGAGAAGCTGAAAGGCGCAGTCACAATCACCACGCGGTTCGATCGCGCGCTGCTCGCCCTGCAGGGCCCGATGGCAGGCGCGGTGCTGGAGCGTCTGTCGCCCGGTATCGACAAGCTCACCTTCATGAAGGTCGTGCGCGCGGATGTGGCCGGTTGTCCGGCGATCGTCAGCCGATCCGGTTATACGGGCGAAGACGGTTTCGAGATTTCGATCGAGGGTGAGAATGGCGAGCGCGTCGCGCGCGCGCTGTTGGCGGAAAGCGAAGTGCTGCCCATCGGTCTTGGCGCGCGGGACTCGCTGCGTCTCGAAGCCGGCCTCTGTCTCTATGGTCATGACATCGACGAGACGGTGAACCCGGCCGAAGCCAATCTGATGTGGTCGATCCAGAAGCGGCGCCGCACGGATCGCGACTTTGTTGGCGCGGACAAAATCCTGGATGGCACGCCATCAAAGAAGCGCGTCGGCATTCTTCCCGTCGGCAAGGCGCCCGCGCGAGAACACACGCCGGTCGCGGACAAGACGGGCCGTGTCATCGGCGAAATCACCTCAGGCGGCTTCGGGCCCAGCGTGAACGGGCCGGTCGCCATGGGTTATGTCGAGACCGCGTTCGCCGCCGACGGCACCGAGGTCGATCTCATCGTCCGCGGCAAGCCGATGCCCGCGCGCATCGCGCCGATGCCGTTCTTTCCACATCGTTATCGCAGAGCAAATTGAGGAGTGGGGTTATGAGCGAGACCAGATACACCGATCAGCATGAATGGGTGCAGCTCGATGGCGGCAACGCCACCGTCGGCATCACGAAGTTCGCCGCCGAGCAACTCGGCGACGTCGTGTTCGTCGAAGTGCCGGATGTCGGCCGCAAGGTGAACGCCGGCGGCGAAGCGGCCGTCGTCGAAAGCGTGAAGGCGGCGAGTGAAGTCTACGCGCCCGTGGGCGGCGAAGTGACCGAAGGCAACGCCGCGCTCGCCGACGACCCCGCGAAGGTCAACGCCGATCCGGAAGGCGACGGCTGGTTCTTCAAGCTCAAGGGCGTCGATGCCGCCGAGTTCGGCAAGCTGATGACCAAAGCGCAATACGACGAGTTCGTGAAAGGCCTCTGATGCGTTACCACCCGCTGACCGCCGAAGACCGTGCGGCGATGCTCGCGAAAATCGGGGCATCGAGTATCGATGCGCTGTTCCGCGACGTTCCGAAATCCGCCGTCGTGCCGCTCTCGACCTTCGATCTGCCGGATACGAAGGGCGAGCTGGAAGTCGACCGGCTGATGTCGAAGCTTGCGGCTAAGAATACCGCGGCGGGCAGCGTGCCGTTCTTCTGCGGCGCGGGCGCGTACAAGCATCATGTGCCGTCGGCGGTGGACCATCTCATCCAGCGGTCCGAATTCCTCACCTCCTACACGCCGTACCAGCCCGAGATCGCACAGGGCACGCTGCAATACATGTTCGAGTTCCAGACGCAGGTGGCGTTGCTCACCGGCATGGAAGTCGCGAACGCCTCACTCTATGACGGCTCGACCGCGACGGCCGAAGCGGTGCTGATGGCGCAGCGCGTGACGCGCCGCCCGAAGGCGATCCTCTCCGGCGGCCTGCATCCGCATTACAGCGAGACGGTCGAAACCGTGGCCGGTCTGTCCGGCAAGGTCGTGCGCGCACCGGTCACGCCGGGAAGCGCCGAAGACATTCCCGCGATGATCGACAACGAGACCGCTTGTGTCGTGGTGCAGTCACCCGACGTGTTCGGCATGATCCGCGATCTCAAACCCATCGCCGAGGCGGCACATGCCAAGGGTGCGCTGCTGATTGCGGTCGTGACCGAGGTCATGTCGCTCGGCCTGATCGAGCCGCCGGGCCATCAGGGCGCCGACATCGTCGCTGCTGAGGGGCAGAGCATTGGCAATGGCCTGAACTTTGGCGGACCCTATGTCGGTCTGTTCGCAACGCGGGAGAAGTTCCTGCGCCAGATGCCGGGGCGTCTCTGCGGCGAGACCGTCGATGCCACGGGCAAGCGCGGCTATGTCCTGACGCTCTCGACCCGCGAGCAGCACATCCGCCGCGACAAGGCGACCAGCAATATCTGCACGAATTCAGGGCTTTGCTGCCTGGCCTTCACAATCCATCTGAGCCTTCTGGGCGAGGAGGGGCTGATCCGCGTGGCGCGTGTGAACCACGCCACGGCTTCTAATCTCGCGGACAAGCTCACAAAGATCAGTGGCGTGTCACTGGTAACATCCAGCTTCTTCAACGAATTCACGATCAAGCTTCCGAAGCCGGCGGCGGGTGTTGTCGATGCGCTGGCGGCAAGGAACATCATCGCCGGCGTGCCGGTGTCGCGCCTCCTGCCGCACGACGAAAGCGTGCGCGATCTGCTGATCGTGGCCGCCACTGAGACCTGCACGGACGACGATATCGACGCCTTCGCCAAAGGGCTTTCGGAGGTGCTGTCATGACCATGAACAATCAGGGCCGTCCCACCGCCCCCGGCACCATCGAGTCCAACGAATTGCCGACCATCTCCGGCGACCGCGGGCTCGATCACGAAGAAGGCCTGATCTTCGAGCTCGGCCGCAAGGGCATGACCAGCGTCGATGTGCCGGACGTGCAGATGGCGGAGACGCGCCTCGGCGGCCAGCGCCGCAAGGGGGCCATCGGCCTGCCAGGTCTGTCTGAGCCGGAAGTCGTGCGCCATTATGTGCGCCTGTCGCGCATGAACTACGCGATCGATGCCGGGCTGTACCCGCTTGGCTCCTGCACGATGAAGCACAACCCGCGCCTGAACGAGAAGATGGCGCGGCTGCCGGGCTTCGGCGATTTGCACCCGTTGGCGCCACAGTCCACAACGCAGGGCGCACTCGAGCTGATTTCCGAGTTGATGAAATGGCTCACCACGCTCACCGGCATGCCCGCGGTCGCGATGTCGCCGAAAGCCGGCGCACATGGCGAATTGTGTGGGTTGCTGGCGATCCGCGCGGCCATCGAAGCACGCGGCGAGAAGCGTCCGCGTATTCTGGTTCCAGAGTCCGCGCATGGCACCAACCCAGCCACAGCCGCGTTTGCAGGCTTCGTCGTGGACGAAGTGCCGGGCACGAAAGACGGCCATGTCGATGTCGCGGCACTGAAGGCCAAGCTTGGCCCCGATGTCGCGGCGATCATGCTCACCAACCCGAACACCTGCGGTCTGTTCGAGCCGCAGATCATCGAGATGGCGGACGCGGTGCATGCGGCAGGCGCGTATTTCTACTGCGACGGCGCGAACTTCAACGCCATCGCGGGCCGCGTGCGGCCCGGCGATCTCGGCGTCGACGCGATGCACATCAATTTGCACAAGACCTTCTCCACGCCGCATGGCGGCGGCGGGCCGGGTGCGGGTCCGGTGGTGCTGTCGGAGCGTCTGGCGCCCTATGCGCCGCTTCCGCTGCTAGTGCACGACGCGAAGGGCTTCCGCTATGTCGAAGACCGCGCGGATGTTCCGAAAGATGCGGCGCCGTTCGGCCGCATGTGTGCCTTCCACGGCCAGATGGGCATGTTCACGCGCGCGCTCACCTACATGCTGAGCCACGGCCGCGACGGTGTGCGCCAGGCGAGCGAGGACGCGGTGCTCTCCGCGAACTATATCCTCGCATCGCTGAAGGACGTGATGAGCGCGCCGTTCGGCGACGGGCCGTGCATGCATGAGGCGCTGTTCGACGACAGCTTCCTCGATGGCACCGGCGTCACCACGCTCGATTTCGCCAAGGCGATGATCGACGAGGGCTATCATCCGATGACGATGTATTTCCCGCTCGTCGTACACGGCGCGATGCTGATCGAGCCGACGGAATCGGAATCGAAGGAGTCCATCGACCGCTTCATCCACGTGCTGCGCACGATGGCGCTGGAAGCCAAGGCCGGCAAACGCGAACGCTTCGAAGGCGCCCCGCGCCTCGCTCCCCGCCGCCGCCTTGATGAGACGGCAGCCGCGCGCAAACCGATCCTGCGCTGGAAGCCGAAGGAGATGCCGCAGGCGGCAGAGTGATTGCGCATGAAGCCGTCAGACCAGGATAAACAAATACTGGGAGTCTTGAGGCAGCACGGCGATACGTTGACCAAGCCGCGCGAAATCATGCATTGGGCTTACTTTCCGAGTGACGAAGCGCGTACTCGGTTTGCCGAGAGCTGCGCCAAAGCAGGCTTCGCAATTCGCGGGATGAATGACGGCGCCCGGATGCCGAACAGATTTTCGGTGCAGTTCTCCCACACGGATGTTCCGAATGAAAACGCGGTCGATCTTTTCAGATCGCTTTTGACCAAGCTGGCAGCCGAAAGCGGTGGTGAGTACGACGGCTGGCAAACCAAGATCGTGCAGAACTAAAAAAAGACCCCGGGCGGTACATCCGCGCCCGGGGCTGAGGTAAGCGTCTTTCCGGAGGCTAACCGAAACGCTTATGAACAGGTGTGCACGGCGAGACCGGGGGCGACCTTCGTCTCCGCGTCGCCGCAGGCGGCATCAAGCTGCGCCTGGGTCAGGCCCTTCGCGTGCGTCAGATCCGTGCCTTTGAAAGAGGTGATCGTCGTGATGGCGCCGGTCATGTCGGCGCCGTCGAGATTGGCATGGGCGAGGTTCGCGCCCGAAAGGTCGGTGCCGCGGAAGGTCGCGCCCGAGAAATTCGCATAGGACATGCACATCAGCACCGCCTTGGCGCCGTCGAAATCCGCGCCGTGGAGGTCGTGCGCTTTCACGCAGCTGTTGGAGAGATCGGAACCGGCCAACTGGCAGCCGACACAATCGACAATGCCGCCATGGATGCGCGCAACCGCATCCTGGTCGGCCACAGGCCCAGCAACCGCGGAGGAGACGGCGCCGAGCACTGCTGTGGTCATCATTACTAGGGCAAAGCGGAGCATGGGGCGTGTTCCGGTTTGAAACGTGTCGAGGAGGGTGTCGCAAACAGTGTGCCGCCTTTTCTCACCTCCCCCTTTGTGGGGAGGTCGAAGCGCGGCACGCGCTTCGGGTGGGGGCGGGTGCTAACCATTCACACTCCCCCCCACCACCCGAAATATCTCCGCTTCGCTTCGATATTTCGACCTCCCCTCAAAAGGGGGAGGTTAAAAGGAGGCGCAAGAACCGGGTCGCAGGCGGCAGGGACTAGCGGGACAAGATGTGCGCAAGCATCGGAGAGCGTCCCATGTCATTTCGAGCCACCGGCCTGTCACCGTCCCATTTCGAGCCATTGTTCGCGCTGAGCGACGCAGACCTCGCCGCGCGCGGTATCCAGCGCATGACCGCGGACGAGAAGCCGGGGTTCCCGTGCCGCGTGACGCTCGAAGACGCGGAGCCCGGCGAGCGACTGCTTCTGCTGCCGTTCGAACACCAGCCCGCGCATTCGCCGTATCGCGCGTCAGGCCCGATCTTCGTTCGCGAGCGCGCGGCGCAGGCGTTCGACGTGGCGGACGTGGTGCCGCCGGTCCTGCGCGGCCGGATGCTGTCACTACGCGGCTATGATGGAGACGATTGCATCGTGGAGGCCGACGTCGTGTCCGGCGATACGGTGGAGGAGGTGATCACGCGCTTCTTCGCGAATGACGACGTCCGCTACATCCACATCCACAATGCCAAGCGCGGCTGTTTCGCCTGCCGCATCGACCGCGCCTAGACCTCGCGGAATGGATAGCGGTCGCGGATATGGGCGTTGAACCAAGCGCCTTTGGATGCGGCTGCCATGAGCGCTTCGTACTCCTCTGGCGGCACGCCGTCATAGACATAACTCCGGTGGCGGCGACCACGAAAGGATGCAAACAGCGTCCGTTCTTTCGGATCGTAGCGGACGAAGGATAGGGCTTCGGAGTCCAGCGCTGGCATGAAGTGGAAACAATCGCCGCCCGAGTTGGCTCCGCCTTACCCCCAAACTCGTCATGGCCGGGCTTGTCCCGGCCATCCATCATCACAGGCTTGGGCCTCTGGAAAATGGATGGCCGCCACGAGGGCGGCCATGACGAGGAACGGTGTAATGGGAGAGCTCTACCGCACGCAGCGCGCACGCAGGTGGATGTGCTCTTCCTTCGGCACGAGGCCGTGGTTCTCGGCGAAGACGAGGGCCACTTCCTCGAACTCGGCATCGATGCACTCGCCGTGCTTGAGTTCGACCGTGTAGCTGTGCACGACGTGTCCGTGGCGATTGATGACTTCGACGCGTTGCTTTGTCATAGCCGATCAACGCGCTCCCGCGATTCGTGTTCCGCCTTTTTCAATCCTCCCCTGCGAAGCGGGGGAGGTGGATGCGTCGCGAGAGCGGCGCAGACGGAGGGGGCGGGGGGGG
>DATJUS010000001.1:0-7959 GCA_035502175.1 Rhizomicrobium sp. | reverse complement strand
CGCCGCGGGCGAAGGCCCGCACGACATCGCGCGCGCGGCGTTGATGCTGGCCAGTCTTGACCATCCAACGGTACCTTTGGCACCGAGTTTCGCGCATCTCGATGAACTCGCCCAACACGCCAGAGCCGAAGCGCCGCTGATGAGCAGTGTCGAGGAAGGCGCGCGCCTTCTTTCCAATCTGATCGCCGGACGATTCGGCTATGACGGCGATCGCCTCACCTATGACGATCCCCGCAATGCGAACCTGATCCAGGTTATCGCGCGACGCCGCGGTATGCCCGTCGCGCTCGGCATCGTCTATATGCATGCGGCGCGCGCCGCGGGATTGATTGCCTCGGGACTCGATACGCCGGCACATTTTCTGCTGCTCTTGTCCAAGAACCGGGCCGAGGTCCTGATCGATCCCTTCAATGGCGGCGCGATGCTCGATCCGGATCGCGTCTCGACGCCCCCGCGCATGGGCGGCGTCGAGGGCGTGCATCTCGCGCAACCCGTCAGCGACACCGAGGTTCTGATCCGGCTTGAGAACAACCTGAAGATCCGTGCGCTGCAGATCGGCGATCGGGGACGCGCGCGCGAAATCGCAAAACGCATGGTTCTGATCGGGCCGGGCAAGGCCGAGCTTTGGCTTGATCTTGCGCGCTTGAACGAGGGCGCGGGCGTATTACGTGAAGCCAGAGCGGCCTATGAAGCCTGCCTGGAGATCGCCAAACCCGGCCAAAGCCTGCACAATGAAGCTGCGATCGGCCTGGCCGGCCTCAAGCGACTCATCAACTAGGGATTCGACATGGCGTTGACCGTCGCGATTCAGATGGACCCGATCGAGAAGATCGATATCGGCGGCGACTCGACATTTGCGCTGGCGCTGGAAGGTCAGGCGCGTGGGCACACGCTTCTCTACTACGGGCCGCGCGATCTGACGTTCCGTGATGGCGTGGTGAGTGCGGTCGTGCGTCCGCTTCAGGTGCGCGCGACGCGCGGCGATCACTTCACGCTCGGCGAAGCGCAGCGTCTGGACCTGTCGAAGACCGACGTCGTGCTGATGCGGCAGGACCCGCCCTTCGACATGTCCTACATCACGGCGACGCATATCCTGGAACGCATTCATCCCAAGACCCTGGTCGTGAACGACCCGGCGCATGTGCGCAATGCACCGGAGAAACTGTTCGTCACCGAGTTCAAGGACTTGATGCCGCCGACGCTGATCACGACCGATCGCGCCGAGATCGCGTCGTTCCGCGCCGAGCACAAGGACATCATCCTGAAGCCGCTCTACGGCAATGGTGGCGCCGGCGTATTCCGCGTGAAGAGCGACGACGAGAACATGGGCGCGCTGCTGGAGATGTTCACCCAGTTCTATCGCGAGCCGGTCATCGTGCAGCGTTATGTCCCCGAAGTGCGCCAGGGCGACAAGCGCATCATTCTGGTCGACGGCGAGTTTGCCGGCGCGATCAATCGCGTGCCGGCCGCGGGTGAAGCGCGCTCCAACATGCATGTCGGCGGGCGGCCGGAAGCGACCACGCTCACCCCCCGCGAGAAAGACATCTGCACGGCGCTGGCGCCGGAGTTGAAACGTCGCGGCCTGATCTTCACCGGCATCGACGTGATCGGGAATTACCTGACCGAGATCAACGTCACTTCGCCGACCGGAATCCACGAAGTGAAACGCTTCGGCGGCGCCGATATCGCCGCGCTGATCTGGGACGCGATCGAGAAGAAGAGAAAAGCTTAATTGCCCGATCCAAACCGCGCGGCATAGCGCGGATCGATGTCCTTCACCGGCAGATAGATAAAGACGTCGGTGGTGCCGAACTGATGATCGAGCACGGCGCCGTTGCCGATGCGACAGCCGGCGCGCAGATAGCCCTTGATCATTGGCGGCAGCGCACGCAGCGCCTCCTTGATGTCGATCGCCTCTTTGGGCATCAGGTTCATCTCGACAAACAGTTCCGGCCGCGCGCGCACGGGTATGTTTTCCGGCATGCCGTGGAAATGGTGCAGGTAGGACAGCGGTAGCGCGAGCGCCTGCGGATCGGTGCCGCCGAACGAGGCGCAGCCGAACATCAGATCACTCGAGAAGCGCGAGACATAAGCCATCAATCCGCGCCACAGAAGCTGCATGGTGGACGTACGGCTGCGATAGGCGGCGGCGATACAGGACCGGCCAAGCTCGAGATAGCGTGTCGTCCGCGGCCAAGCCGCCAGCATTGGCGAAATATCGTATTCGCCCGCCGTGTAGAACCCGCCGATCTTGTCGAGATAGGCCTCCCGGATCATCCGATAGGTGCCGACGACAAGCGGTTGCCCGTCTTCGTCGTGCAGCGTGCGGTCGATGACCAGCATGTGATCGCAGAAGGGATCGAACTTGTCGAAGTCGCGCCTCTCCGCGCGCATTTCCGGCGACGGCACGGCGGCCATCTCTTCGTAGAAGACGCGATAGCGCAGGCGCTGCGCCGCCTCGACCTCGGCATCGGTCTCGGCCATGCGCACTTCCAGAGCACCGCCTTCGGCCAGAAGGGGCCAGCGGGTGACACGGTCCGGCAGCGGCTCGTGAATATTGACCAAGATCGTTTCCCTTAGCGCGGCGCCGTTCGCAGGCGCGCGTTCGCGAAGCCGATTTTACCCGACGCCCTGTGACAAGACAAACCGCGAAAACGTGAGGACTATTACGGGAACTGGACTAGGCGGAAGCCACGCGCGCCGCGTCATGGCGCGAATCGAGCACGACGAACAGGGCGATGGCCGGAATCCCGATCAGCCCCGCACCGATGAAGAAGATCGCATAGGCTTCCATCAATCCGACATGCGCGCTTAAGGATTCCACGATCGCGCCGGAGAACCCTTTCAGAAGTTTGCCGGCCCACGCATAGGTGGACGACAGCAATGCATATTGGGTGGCGGTGTAGCCGAGCGAGGTCAGGCTCGACATATAGGCGACCAGTGTGATGCCGGCGATGCTGATGGAGAAATCATCAAACGCCATCACCGCCATGAACAGCGGTACGTTCGGACCGCTGATGGTGAGCAATGCGTGCAGCGCAATGCCGCTCGCCTGCAGCACGCCGCCAAGAATCAGCGCGCGCATATAGCCGAGCTTCAGCGAGAGAAACCCGCCAGCGGCAATACCCAGGAATGTGGAAGCCAGACCGATCGTCGCGCGCGCGGCGCCGATCACATCCTTGCTCATGCCGATATCGTGGAAGAACGGATTGGTCATCGGGCCGCGCACAAAGTCCGGCAACCGATAGAGGCTGATCGCCAGCAGCATCAGCAAAGCCGCATGACCATGTGTCTTGAAAAACGCAATGAACGGCCCCGCCACCGCATCGAAGAAGCCGCGGAAGCTCCACAGCGGCTTTTCCTGAAGATTGTGCTCGATGACGGCGTCGGCACGCGCCGGCTCTTTCGCGATAAAGCTCGCGATCAGGCCGATGGCCATCGCGACGCCGCAGAAGGTGTACGACAGCGGCCAGCCGAGATGCTGTGCAGACATCAGGATCAGTGCATCGGTGCACAGCATCGCGATGCGATAGCCGAGCGTATAGGCCGATGTTAGAAGGCCGAGTTCATCGGCATCTTCCGCGATTTCAATTCGCCAGGCCGCAATGGCGATATCCTGTGTCGCCGACGAGAACGCGACCAGCAATGCGAACGCCGCCAGCACGCCGAGACCGTAGCGCGTTCCGACAAACGCCATCGCCAGAAGGCCCGCGGCCACGAAGACCTGCGACAGCACCATCCAGCCGCGACGCTGACCGAGAAACTTCAGGGACGGCACGCGATCCAGGATCGGCGCCCACAGGAACTGCAGCGAATACGCGATACCGACCCACGAGATCACGCCGATGGCGGTGAGCGTCGTGCCCTCGTCGCGCAGCCAGTATCCGAACGTGTTGCCGACGAGGAGGAACGGAAGGCCCGACGAAAAGCCCAGCGCCAGCATCACCAGCGTGCGCGGGCGCAGATAGGCCGACAGCGGATGGCGCTTCGCCGTTTTCGCGTCGCTCATGCGGCGGCGGTTTGTGCGCCGGCGGGAAAGAAGGTCTCGAACATCTGGTCCAGCAAAGCAGGGTCGACAGGCTTGGTCAGGAAACCATCCATGCCCGCGTCTTTGCAAGCCCGTTTGCCGGTCTCCAGGGCGTCGGCCGTGAGCGCGATGATCGGCGTGCGCGCCCTGCCATAGGTCAATTCATCGGCGCGGATCGCTTTTGTCGCTTCGATGCCGTCCATGCCCGGCATGTGGATGTCGGTGAGCACCAGATCGAAGCGCTCTTCGTTCATCGCCTTCACCGCGGCATCGCCGGTGACGACTTCGCGCACGGTATGGCCGCGGCGACGCAGAAGCTCGCGCGTGAGCAGCGCATTGACTGGGTTGTCCTCGGCCAGAAGAACCTTGAAGCCACGCGACGGCACAGCGACGGGTTCCGGTTGGGGCGGCACGCATTCCGCATACGGCGCATCGGGCACGACCTGAAGCCGCGCCGCGAAATTCTCGACCAGGCATTCCTGTCGCACGGGCTTTGCGATGTGGCCGGCAAAACCCCTTGCGATCAGTTCGCCGAGCTTGCCGTGCGCCGCAGGTGCAAGAAGAACGAAAGACGGGATATCGTCGTCGGGAAGTGCACGCGGATCCGGGATCGCGCCGGTGCCTGCATCGACAAAGACGTAATCGACATTCGATTCCACCGCATCGTCGTCCACGAGCGCGGTAACGTCTCCGCCGGCAGCGCGGAGCTGTGCCGTCAGGCCCTCGCGCAGCAAGGCATTGCGCGTGACGATCGCAAAGCGGCGGCCTTCGAGCGGCCGCGTTTCGGGCAGATCGGGCGCTGCCGTCACGACGATCGCCGGCAGCGTGAACCAGAAGATGCTTCCGGCGCCCAATGCCGGCTCCACACCGATCTCGCCGCCCAGGCCTTCGACCAGCCGCCTGCTGATCGCAAGACCGAGACCCGTCCCGCCGAATTTGCGGGCGTGACTGGAATCGGCCTGGACGAATTCCTCGAAAATCTCCTTGCGCTTCGCCGCCGGCACGCCGACGCCGGTGTCGCGCACTTCAAAGCGCAGGAAGTGCCGGTCGCGGCCCTGCACCATCATCACGTCTACGCGCACACCGCCCTTTTCGGTGAACTTGATGGCGTTGCCGACAAGGTTGTTCAGCACCTGCAGCAGGCGCACGCCGTCGGTACGCACGGAACGAGGCACATCTGCGGCCGTGATGGCGACGAGCTCGATGTCCTTGGCATGGGCGCGCGGCGCCTGAAGCTCGATGGCGCGTTCGACGAGCGAGCGCAGTTCTACCGCGTCCTCGTCGTAACTCATCATGCCGGATTCGATTTTCGAGAAATCGAGAATATCGCCGATCAGCGTCAGCAAGGCTTCGCCGGATTGCGCAATGGCTTCGACATACGAGCGCTGTTCGCGCTTGAGATCGGTTTCGAGCAGCAGACGCGCCATGCCCAGCACGCCGTTCATCGGCGTGCGGATTTCGTGGCTCATGGTCGCGAGGAAGCCGGACTTGGCGCGCGAGCCGGCTTCGGCGCGATCGCGCGCCTCGGTCAGCGCGTCTTCCAGTGCCTTGCGCTCGGTGATGTCGCGGCCGACACTTTGCACCTCGACAAGCCGGTTGAGGCTGTCGCGCACCGCATAGTCTTCCCACGCAAGCCAGCGCCAGCCATAGGCGGTGCGCACATGCTGGTCGTAGCGCACGCGCGCACGGCCGGTTTCGAGACCCGCGAACACGCCGAACAGCGGCGCGCGGCATTCGGGATGCAGTTCCGGTGCGAAGGGGCGACCAATGGCCTGCTTCGGGTTGAGGCCGAAGAGCTTGAAGAATGCATCGTTGCCGTAAGTGAGGCGGCTGTCGGCCGAGCGGCGGAAAATTGCGTCGCCCTGCGCATCGACAAGACCTTTGTAGCGCGTTTCGCTTTGATTGAGCTGCGCGTTCGCTGCCGCCGATGCAGCGAGCGACGTTTCGAGACGGCCGGCGACCGCCTGCAATTGCGCGGCCTGGCGATCCAGCAATTCGCTGCGCTGACGCGCAGTGAGATACGCATGCAGGATGAACACGATCACCACGCCGACGATCGACGCGAAGACAGGACGCGGCACGAGTTCGAGGCTGCCATGCAGCAGCACATCGCAGATGCCGGCCATCAACATGGCGGACGCAATCAGGCCAAAGAAAATTCTTAAAAACCGCGCGATTGCCATAACGCCCCGGGAAAACGAGACGGTCAGTAGGCCGTGGCGCTGCTTGCGAAACGCTTAATTTGCAGCTTGGAGAAGGACAAAAAACGGTTAATGTCCCGGGCATCGATCTTAACGAACGCGCCGAAAAGAGCGCGCCATTTTGGGGCTCAATCAAGGGAGGATTTTCATATGCGTCTTTCAACGTTCGCACTCGGCTGCGCTTTCGCACTCGCGACAACTGCCGCGCTGGCCGACGATCCGATGTCCAACACCTATGCAAACACAGTGACGACCAAGAGCCAGAAGACCGGCGTGAGTGGGAAGCTCCTGTTCAATGCCGATGGCTCCTATTCCGCAGACACCACCGGGCCAGACGGCAAGCCGTTCTCCTATCAGGGCAAATGGACCCTGAGAGATGGCGGCGCATCGATCTGCCTTGCGCCTACGCTTCCCAATCCGCCGCCCGCGAGTTGCTCGCCGTTGCAGAAGCACAGCGTCGGAGATTCCTGGTCCGTGACCAATGATCAAGGCGAGACGTTCGACGTTTCCATGACGGCCGGCCGCTGAACCGCGCCCGTTCCAAGATGCCGCGGGCCGCCGGCTCGCGGCATTATCTTTTAAATTCAATATTTTAGACGGCTCTTGCGCTGGCGCACGGCGCCGCTGTCACAAAAGCTTCATCGAACTGTGATGCACGTTGCACTCAAGGCAGACGTGATGCGTCCCATAAGCGCCAAGGGGACGTGTCACTTCTGACGGATGCGCGCTTAAGAGGTTGTTTCTAAAGAGCTTTCGAAATCCCGAAAGCGCCTTTTCCAGCAAGCTCTTCGTCTCGCAACGTAGACAACGGCGCACCATTTCATGGCTGACATTGCCTTGACCGAGAATTTCGCCACCGCCGGAACCGAACGCGCCGCAGTCGTACGCCGTTTTGCCTCGCGCGATGCTCGTTTCCGCTGGCTCACCGGTCTGTCCGCGGCATTGGTGGTGGTGATTTTCGCAGGCGTCATAAGCTCCCTGATCGTCGGCTCCGTGCTGTCGATGCAAAAGTTCGGCTTCGGATTCATCACCTCGAACGTGTGGGATCCGGTGAAAGAGGAGTTTGGTGCCGCCGCTGCGATCTACGGCACCCTTGTGACATCGGCGCTTGCCATGCTCATCGCAGTGCCTGTCGGTATCGGCATAGCGATCTTCCTCACCGAAATTTGCCCGCGCTCCCTGCGCCGCCCCATCGGCATCGCCATCGAACTTCTCGCCGGCATCCCTTCGATCATCTACGGCATCTGGGGTCTGTTCGTATTCGCGCCCGCGTTTCAGCAGAGCGTGCAGCCCTGGCTCATCGACGCAACAGCGAATATCCCGCTTCTGAAGGACCTGTTCGGGGGCGCGCCCTACGGCATCGGTATGTTCACGGCTTCGCTGATCCTGTCGATCATGGTGCTGCCGTTCATATCGGCCGTTACTCGCGATGTGTTTGAAACGGTGCCGACGGTTCTCAAGGAGGCCGCATATGGGCTCGGCTGCACGACCTGGGAAGTCATGTGGCGTGTGGTTCTGCCGTTCTCGCGTACCGGCGTCGTCGGTGGATCGATGCTGGCCCTGGGCCGCGCGCTCGGCGAGACCATGGCGGTCACCTTCGTGATCGGCAATGCGCACAATATTGAAACATCCCTGTTCGCGCCCGGTACGACGATCTCTGCGACCATTGCCAACGAGTTCAGCGAAGCGACCACCCCGATGTATCAATCCGCGATTATCGAAGTGGGCCTG